>NZ_JBIAFE010000034.1:0-60419 GCF_042869115.1 Micromonospora sp. NPDC007230
GGGGGGGGTGTGGGGGGGGTGGTGTTGGCGGGCCCGCGCCCCCCCCGGGGGGGGGGCCCCCCCCCCCCCCCGGGGGGCCCCCCCCCCCGGGGGGGGGGGGGGGCCCGGGTGGGGGGCCCCCGCCCCTCGCCGCACCTGGCTCAGCCCTGCCGAAGCTCACCCGCAGCTCCCTGTGCCTGCCCCTGTACCTGGTGGGCAGCCGACTTGGCCTGGCCCTGAACGGCGGACGCGCCGCGTACGGCGGTGGACCCGACCGACTGGGCCGCGTGCTTCGCGGGCTCGCGCAGATTCTCCCGCATCTGGTGGCCGACCTGGCTGGCCTGCTCGCGCAGTTCGCCGGAGTGCTGGCGGGCCATTCCCTTGGCCTGGCCGGCCCACTGCCGTTCGGAGCGGCTGGGTGGGATCAGCGCGGAGACCAGCAGGCCGGCGCCGAAGGCGACCAGGCCGGCCGCCAGTGGGTTGCCCTGAGCCTGCTGCCGGGACTGCTGCCCGAGTTCGCGGGCCTGGTTGCGCATCGACCCGGCGGCGGCCGACATCTGCTGGCCGGCGCCGTGCCCGTCCATCGGTGTACCCATCACCTTCTCCTTGACCCGGGTGAGCGCCCCGCGGGCCTGATCGACACGGTCACCGGCCATTCGTCGCGGGTTGACCTTGTCGCTCAGCGCGTCGACGTCACTGATCAGTTCGTTGCGGGTCTGCTCTATCTGCTGTCGGATCCGGTCCGGATCGGTCGACATGGTTGCTCCCTTCCGGCTCGTTCACCGGCCGCGCAGGGCGTCGGGCATCTGCCGTGCGGTTTGTTGCGTCCGGGGCAGCACCGCGCGCAGTTGTCGCAGCTTCGTCCGCCCGGTGGCGAGGAGGATGGCGGCGATGATCGCCCACACTCCCGCCACGATGAGTGCCGCCCAGCTCTGGTCCATCACGTTGGACAAACCCCACCAGGCTGCGTACGAGACGAACAGCACGGTCAGGAAACCGGCCAGCGCGGCACCACCGAACATGCCGCCGGCCTTGCCGGCCTGGCTCGCCTCCTCGCGCAGCTCCGCCTTGGCCAGCTCGATCTCCTGGCGGAACAGCGTCGACACGTCACGGGTCACGTCACCCAGCAGCTCACCGACCGACTGGGTGCGCTCCTTCTCCGGGGCGCTCACGGTGCCACCCCACCCGGAATATTCGTCTCCCGCTGGCCGGCCGGCGACGCGCTCTGCGCCCGTGCCGCCCCCGTGTAGGGGGCTTCGCCGGTGTGTGGAGCCTCGACCGCTTCCTCGGGCCCCTGTTGGCCGGTCGGTTGGCCCGGCTGCGGGGTCTGGCCGCCCATCTGTTCGCTCGGCCGCCTCCCGTTCCCGGAGGCCAGGTTTCGGGTGAGCCGGCCGACCAGCACTCCGGCCACCGCCGCGCCGGCGAGAAACATGCCCGGGTGCTGGCGGGCGTACCCGCGTACGTCGTCCATCACCTCGCCAGGTTCACGCTCGTCGAGCCATCCGGCGGTCCGATCCGCGACCGTCGCCGCGCGCCGGACGGCCTCACCGGCCATACCGGTATCTCCGCCGCGATCGGCCATAGAACCGAGTTCCCGGCCGATACCGCGCAACCCCTCCGCGGCCCGATGCTGCTGCGTCCGGGCCTGGTCATGCAGCTGCGAAGTGGCTTCCCCGGTAAGGTGCCGAGCCTCCTGCCGCGCCTGCGCGGCCACCTGCCGGCCCTGCTCGGCGGCAGCGTGACCGACCTGGCCACCCGCCTGCGCCGTCTGCTGGCCCACCTGGGATGCCGCCCGGCGGGCCTGCTCAGTGGTATCGCCCGGCGGTCTGCTCTGGTTGATCGCCGTCATCACATGCTCCTCTCCTCGGCTCCCGGCCGCGTGCGGCCCGGAACGCCACCCGCGTACCCGCACCGCCTCACCACATTCAAAGCTGGACCGGGAACAAGAGCCGCAAACTCCGCCCTTGCGGGCGACGTCCGATTGGTCGGACCAGGGCGGGGACTATCGCGCCCAGAACGACCGTGAATGCCGCGAAGCGTTCGATCAGCGCCATGCCGCCAAACGGGCGGCGATCCAGGCGCAACCCGGGACGGGCAAGTACTACAGCGTCGCCACCACCCAGTCGCCGTCGCCGGGATGACAAGCTTCGCCGGCCTCGACGCCTTCGCCGGTGACGCCTCCTGGGGCGGCTACGAGCTGGTCTCCGGCAGGTGCTTCACCCGCCTTGCGGCGGCGCATCTCCGACGGTTCGAACCACTGATCACGCCACCTCCGCCGGAGCGCGGTGGCCGTCCAGCTGCGCCGGCCGGCGTGCCCAGCGCCGCCGGACGGCCAGCCCACCGGCGAGCAGGGCCAGGCCGGCCAGCGCCAGGACGACCGGGCGGAGGGTGCGATCCCAGGGCCAGCCCCGGCCAGTGAGCGTGATGTCTCCGGCGGGATACTCCAGCAGTTTGGCCCGCCACGCCGCCGAGGCGACATCGACGTTGGCCGCGATGTCGCGCAGCGGCCCGTCGAAGGCGAACCCGGGCGCCGCGTGCAGATACGTCGGCCGGAGGTCGTGCGTCGTGGGCGCGTCATGCCGGGCGGCGGCCGCTGCGCCGGGGACCAGCAGCCGGTCCAGCTGCGCTGCGTCCGCAAGCGTCGCGCGGGGCACGAACGCCAGCCCGTGCCGGGAGCGGACGGTCGTGGCCCCTGACGACACGGCGAGCGTCCGGGCGGCGTAGACAGCCTCGGTGTAGGTGACGAACACCGACGCGAGCTCGAGCTCACCGACGCCCTCCGTCAGCAGGACTCCGGCCGTCGGCGCGTCCCAGCGGTACGACTGGTTCAGTGCGGCGATCGCGTCGCCGGGACCGAAGCGCTGCACGGGAATCGGCAGCGGAGCTCCGGGTGAGTAGTGGCGCCAGCCCACGGCCTCTGCTGCGGCGGCGGCCACGTTCGTGCCGGCCAGGCGCTCGATCACCCGTAGCGTGCCGTCGATGCCGGAGAGCACGCCGGCCGTGCTGATCACTTGACCGTCGTCGACGTAGCGGACGCCGCGCTGCCACCGCACCTCAGGGAAGTCCTTCTCCAGGCCGTCCAGGTAGTACCAGTGCGACGTCGCGGTGTGCCCGTCGAGCAACCCGGCTGCCGCGGCGACACCGCCGCCCCAGCACACGCTGAGTATCAACGCGCCGCCGCCGGCCTGCCGCCGGAGGAAGTCGAGCACCGCCGGCTCGTCGGTGCGCGGCATGGCGGGCACCACGACCACGTCCGCGGCACGGCCACCGAGCCGGGTCGCCAGGGACTCGAACGTGATATCGGGCACCAGGTCCAGACCGCCGGTCAGGGTGACCGGCGCCGCGGTCGGGGCGGCGGTGAGGACGTTGAAGCGCCCTGTGACGGCCAGCACCTCGAACGGTCCGAACACGTCCGCGACGTTCGCCCCCTCGGCGCCGAGCACCACGACCGCGGTCGGCAGCGCCGGGTCGAAGGGCCGTGATGCCGGCGCCGGGGCGCCCGGCGAAGGCGCCGGCGGCGCGTACACGCTTCGTGTGTTCACTGCGGCGACCGCCGCACCGACCGACACCGGCAGTACCGCCAGCGCCAGCACCACCGCGCCGATCCGTACCAAGACGCGCGGCAGCCGGTGCCCGCCGCGCGTGTACTCCGACCGCCGCCGCAGCATGACCGCGACCATCGCGATCACCATCAGCACGTGGCCTCCGGTCATGACGACACCGGCAGAGACGGCGCCGAACCAGTACGGCACGAGCAGCACGATGAACGGCGCGTACATCGCGGTGGTCATCTCGCCGATGCCGGCCCAACCGTGGCCACGTACGCGCATCCACACCGCCATGCCGATGGCCATGTCGGTCGCCATCGTCAGCGTGTGCACGTCCGTTTGCTCGATCGCGGCCGGCAGCACCGATGCCCACAGTGGTCCTAGCGCGAACATGCCGGCCAGCATGGCCACGACCATCTCGAGGAGATGGACGCAGAACCTGAAGAGGGGTTGCATGTGGTCTCCAAACCGATGATTGAGAGGCGGCGCCGTGGCTCGCCCACCGGCGAGCGCGCGGGCGGGCGCATTGTCCGGAGTTCCGTCCGGCAGCTGGCACCTTTGCCGATGCCGTCGACGACGGCTCGTCAGTGGTGGTGGCCGTGGCGGCCGAGGGTCTGCCCGGGGGTCGCGCCGGGGCGGGTCCACTACGGCACGGTGCGGCTGGTCGGGCCGCAGGTGGCGTTTCCGTCCGCGTCCGAGCGCCAGTACCGGCACCGGTTCCGTCCCTCGGGCCAGCCCTCGGGGTTGTCTTCCTACGCCTCGCCGCGGCGGTAGGGCGTCATGTCGAGCAGGGCGAGGGACCCGTTGATCAGTTCGTTGTCACGGCCCGTCGTTGAGTAGGTGAGAACACGCGGTCGCCGTCGCGCGGGAAGCAGGTGAGGTAACCCATGCTGGTGCCGACCTGCGCGTCCACGTCGCGCACCGAGTACCAGGGCTGGGTGTAGCCCATGAAGTCGCCGGGCAGCGTGGTGGTCGGGTCGTCCGGCGTGGTCGTCATGGTGCCTTCGTGGTGTCTGGCGGCAAGCGATAGTTCACGTGCGTGACCGAGCTGGCTGCCCGCGAATCCACCTGCTCGAGAGTCAGCGGCGGGACGCCATCGAAGAGCCGCGTGCCGCCGCCGAGCGTCAACGGCACAATGTGTAACCGCAGCTCGTCGATCAGGCCGGCGGTGAGGTACTGGTTTATCGTGGTCGCGCCGCCCAGGATGGACACGTCGCCGTCTCCAGCCGCCTCGCGCGCCTGCCGCAACGCAGATTCGAATCCGTCGGTGACGAAGTGGAACGCCGTACCGCCGTCCATCGGCTGCGGATCGCGGGGGTAGTGGGTGAGCACGAAGACCGGAGCGTGGAACGGCGGGTTGTCGCCCCACCAGCCCTTCCAGTCCCGATCCCACTCGCCACGCACGGGGCCGAACATGTTGCGCCCCATGACGAATGCGCTGGGCGCGGTCATCTGGTCGACCTCGGCCCGGTTCTCCTCGGCGGTTTCGAACATCCAGGCGTGCAGCCTGTTGCCCCAGCCGTCTCCGCCGTCGTCACCGAACGGGCGTTCCTCGGTTTGGTTGCGCCCGGCCGCGTAGCCGTCGGCCGAGATCGACAGGTCGCAGATCACTTTGCTCATTGCTTTCCCCTCTATGGGTGCGTTGCCTGTTTGGATCTCTGGCCTGACTCGTTGCCGAACGCGTGCACGCCAACGCTCGGGAACGAACAGGAAGCCGTCGGGTGCCGGTGGCCAGGCGGTGAGCCGTGCCGCTCAGTTCGCGATGTCGCGGTGGTACCTGAGCTCGGGGTAGGCCACGTCAACCTCCGTTGCCGTAGGGACGGGTGATGATCTCCAGGTTGTGGCCGTTCGGATCTTCCCAGTACACGCCCCGGCCGCCGTCGTTGGTGTTGATCTGGCCGGCATGCCGGTGGAAAGGATCAGCCCAGTACGGCAAGCGGCGCTCGAGGATCCGGCCGAAGATCGCGTCGAAGTCGGACTCGCCGACGAGGAACGCGTAGTGCTGCGGCCGCACGTCGGGGACGGCCAGAAAGTCCAGCGAGACGTCGTTGTCGAGTTGGACGACCATGAAGTGGCTGAACGGGGCCGGCTCTGGCCGGTCCAGGATGTCGGCCAGAAACCTCGCCGATGCGGCGGCGTCGTGCGCATGGACGATGGTGTGGTTGAGCTGCACGGCCATGGCGTCAGGTTCCTACCGGGGGTCGCAAGGCACCGATCGGGCTGAGCTGAATGCCGGCGAGCCGCCACCGATCGCCCGCGCGGACGGCGATGTGCGTCGCACGGAACTGCCCGTCCGACGGCTGCCCACGGTAGCTGGCCTGCTGAGTGTGACGTCCGATTGTGACCTCGGTAGTGATCGAATCGGTCACGACATTTCCTTCCGCTTGTCCGCGTGCACGTACTATCTGCCGGTACGCACGAAGTCGATCAGCCGGTTCCAGGCGATCCTCGGCTTGACCAGCGTCTGTTTGAGGTCCGTCCGCTCGTCGAGCAGCTGCTTGGCGCGCCTTTGGACCGGATCAGACGCCTTGCTCATGTGGCCGGCGTCGAACGGCGGCTGCGGGTCGTATTCGATGGTCAGTTGGATCGCCTCGGCCAGTTCCCGTCCGGCGATCTCGCTGACCAGCCAGAGTCCCAGGTCGATGCCGGCGGACACCCCCGCCGCCGTGACGATCTTGCCGGTTTGCACGATCCGTTCGTCCGGCCGGGGCATTGCGCCCATCATCCGCAACGGTCCCATGGCGACCCAGTGCGTGGTCGCAGGCTGACGCTTGAGGATTCCCGCGGCGGCCAGGATCACCGCGCCGCTGCACACGGAGGCTGTCCACGTCGTGCCTTCGTGCACCGACCGCAGCCAGGCGAGGATCTCCCTGTCCACCATCGTGGTTGGCGTCGTCGTACCGCCCGGCACCAGCACGAGATCCGGTGCGGGCGTCTCGGCGAGGGTGTGCGTCACGCCGAGCGGTAGGGCCTCCCCTTCGGCGAGCAGCGGGCCGGTTTCCTTGCCCACGAAGCGGACATCGGCGCCCGGCATGCGGCTGAGCACCTCGTACGGACCGACCGCGTCGAGGGCGGTGGTGCCGGGGTACAGCAGGATCGCGATCTGCATCTAGGCACGCTCCCTAGGGGTCGACCCTCAGCCGACGCGTTCGTAGACGAGAAGGTGAACGCCGTCGCCGAAGGTTCGTTCCGAGGCGAGCCGCAGGCGCTTCGTCTCGCTCGTACCGTCGAACAGACGCTTGCCCGCGCCGACGATGATCGGATACACGAGAAGGTGCAGGGCATCGACCAAGTCGTGCTCGATGAGCGCTTGAGCGAGCTGCGGGCTGCCGTGCACGAGGATGTCTCCGTCATACTGTGCCTTGAGCCAGGTGACCTCGTCGACCAGTTCGCCTTTGAGAACCGTCGTGTTCTTCCACTTCGGGTCATTCAGCGTGGAAGAGACGACGAACTTCGGCATCCCGTTGAATCTGTCGGCGAACTCGCCCTCGTATTGCGGCCAGGATGCCGCGAACAGCTCGTATGTGACGCGTCCGAGCAGCTGGGCGTCTGCGGCCATTGTCTCGTCCACCTTGAACTGTTCGCCCTCTTGGCCGCGGGAGAAGTGATCGGTCCAGCCCGTGCGTGCGAAATGCTCACTGCCGCTGGGTGCCTCCACGACGCCGTCGACCGAGATGTATTCGGTCACTACCAGCCTGCCCATTCGGTGTGGCCCCTTTCGATAGAACGCGTGGGTGTTGAAAAGACGCCACGCGAAGCCGGGCGATCCGTCAGCGAGAGCGTTGATGCGGTCGAGCGCATTGCCCGGCCAACTCTGGCAGGGTGCGAGTTCGATGTAGCTCTACGAGGTGGAACCGTATTCGCCGCGCGCCCTGCGGGGACAGGTGCGGCGGCCATCATGTCCGAGATTCTGGAAAACGTGTCCTGCCGGACCGCTTCGTGCGCTTCTACGATGGCAGCGTGCACGAGCGGCGTGTGGTCGTCGTCGGCTATGACGGCATCGAGCTGGTGGACGTTGCGAGCGTCACCAGCTGTCTCGCCATGGCCAACCGGCTCGGCGCGACGCCCGCGTACGCCGTGCGGTTTGCCACGCTGTCCGGCGGCGCGGTCCGCTGTGACTCGGGGCTGGAGCTGTCCAGCCAGGTGGCGCTGCAGGACGTGAGCCGCACGCACACCCTCGTCGTCTCCGGCGGTCTGGGACACGCCGCGGCCGCCGCGGACCGCGGCCTGCTTGCTCAGGTCCAGAGGCTGGCCCGCAGCTCGAGCCGCGTGGCGTCGGTGTGCACTGGTGCGAGCGTGCTTGCCGCGGCCGGGCTGCTGGACGGCCGGCGGGCAACCACCCACTGGCACCATACGGCCGAGTTGGCCGCCGCGTATCCGGCGGTGCGATTCGACCCTGCGCCGATCTTCGTGCGGGACGATCACGTGTGGACGTCCGGCGGCGTCACCGCGGCACTCGACCTCACCCTGGCGTTCGTGGAGGCCGACCACGGCGCCGAGTTGGCCCGATGGGTGGCCATGGGCATGGTCACCTACCTGCAGCGACCAGGCAACCAGGCGCAGATGAGCATGTTCGTGCGTGCCCGGCGCCCCGAGCACGCCGTGGTGCGGCGCGTCCTCGACCACGTCACGGCCAATCCCGATACGGAGCTCTCCACCGCCCGGCTCGCCGCAGTGGCCGGTGTGAGCGAACGGCACCTCACCCGGCTGCTGGTCACCCACGCTGGGCAGACCCCGGCCCGGCTCGTCCGTCAAGTGAGGCTGGAAGCAGCGGCCACCGCCCTGGTCACCACCGACCAGGCCGTCTCGTCGATCGCCAAGGCGACCGGGTTCCGCTCCGGCGAAACCCTGCGCCAGGCGTTCAGCGCATGGTTCGGCATCTCGCCGACGCAGTACCGCACGGTCCACCGTCGGCGCGCATAGCATCGCGGAACTGCCCCCGAGCGGCGTTGTGGTGGGGCGCCGGCTCGCAGCGATGTGGTTTGGGCCGACGGGCTTCGCGAGCGCGAGGGCCCACCAAGGACCTCGGAGGCGTGGACCATGTCGGCGACGACGGGGCTCATGGTGGCGACGTACGGGATGTTGCCGGGCCCAGCGTGCCGTTGGCGGTTACCCCGCCTAGGACGAGGCCCTCGCACGGCAGCAGCGTCCGGTAGGCGTCCTCGGCGACCGCACGGTCGCCGACGCGGTGACACTAATCCGGCACACCCGGTGTCTTGACCGGGATGTGCGCGGGCGTTGTGGTGTTGGTGTGCAGTTTCATGTCCTGGGACAGCTCGAGGTAGTCCGGAACGGACAACGGGTGCCGGTCGGCGGACCCAAGCAGCAAGCGTTGCTGGTCCTGCTGCTGTTACGGCTGAACCGGTTCGTCGCCGCCGACTGGCTGGTCGACGCGTTGTGGGACGGCCGGCCGCCGGTCAGCGGGCAGATGACGCTGCGCACGTACGTCGCCGGGTTGCGCCGGGCCCTGGAGCCGGAGCGCGCCCCTCGCGGGCAGGGGGTGGTCGTCGTCGGCCACACCAGGGGGTACGAGCTGCGAGTCGCGCCCGACGCCGTCGACGCGGTCCGGTTCGAGCGCCTGGTGGATCGTGCGGCGGCCCTGCTCGCGGCGGGTGACGCCGCAGCGTCCGAGCAGTGCTACCGCGCCGGGTTGGCGCTGTGGCGAGGCGAGCCGTTGGCCGCCGCGGCAGATCTGGACGCGGTACGCCCGGAGGCGGCGCGGCTGGCCGAGCTGCGTCTCGACGCCGAGGAGGGATGCCTCGCGGCCGGCCTTGCCGGCAACCGGCACGAGGCGGTCCTGCCGGCGCTGCGCAGATTTGTGGGCGCCCATCCGCTGCGGGAGGCCGCCCGGGCCCGGCTCATGCTGGCCCTCTACCGATCCGGGCGGCAGACCGACGCACTCGCCGTCTACGAGGAGGGCCGGCGGCTGCTGGCCCACGAGTACGGGCTCGACCCGGGCGAGCAGCTACGCGAGGCGCACCGGCTCGTCCTGGGACATGCCGTGCCCGTACCGGCGGCGGTTGTGCCCGACCCGCCAACGGTCGTCCCCGCTGTTGCGACCGGGCCGGCACTCGCCGGTGGCGGGGCGGCACCGGTCGAGGCGCCGCAGGCTCTCGCGGGGCGTGACCCGGAGCTGGCGCGGCTCGGCGAGGCGCTGGCTGCGGCGACCGGCGGGGACGGTCGATTGGTGGCCGTCGTGGGCGAGGCGGGGATCGGCAAGACCAGCCTCGCTGCCGCGCTCAGCGCTCAGGCCGCGACGTCCGGAACTCCGGTGGTGTGGGGGCGGTGTCCGGATCTGGGGCAGACGCCTCCGTTCTGGCTGTGGACCCAGGTGATCCGGAGCCTACGGGCGATGCCGCAGGCGGGTGATGCCGCGTCGGCGCTGCCGCTGGACGGTTTCGCCGCCGGGCCGCTGGCCGCGCCGGGCGACGCCGACGTCGACCCGATGGCGCGGTTCCGGGTGTATGAGGCGGTGGCCGACCTGATCCGCGCCGTGGCCGGGCAGCGGGGGCTGCTCGTGGTGCTGGACGACCTGCACGCCGCGGACCCGGATTCGTTGCTGCTGCTGCGGTTTCTCTCCCCGCTTCTGGCGGGCACCCGCGCCCTCGTCGTGGTCACGATGCGGCCGTACGACCGGAGTGCTGAGCTCCTGTCGACCGTTGCCGAACTGGCCCGTGGGCGGAAGTTCATGCGGCTTCAGCTCACCGGCCTGGACGCGTCGTCGGTGGCGAGCCTGGTGGCGTCCGGGACCGGGGTGCGTCCACGGAACGAAGCGGTGGCGAGCCTGGTGACCCGGACTGGCGGGAACCCGTTCTTCATCACCGAGCTGCTCCGGTCGGGAGCCGATCCGGTGACCGGAGAGCTGCCGCCAACCGTTCGGGACGCCGTCCGGCTGCGGCTCGTCGAGCTGCCGCATCCGGCGCGGGAGTGCCTGGACCTGCTCAGCGTCGCCGGGCACGATCTCGAGCTGCTCGTGATGGCGGCGGTTCTCGGCGCGCCGGCGGGGGAGGTGGGCGAGCGCCTCGTGCCCGCGTACGCGGCTTCGCTCGTCGCCGAGGCGGGGCCGGGCCAGACGCGGTTCCGGCATCCGCTCTTCGCCGAGGTCGCCTACGCCGAGCTGCCCCCTCCCCGCCGGGCCGCGCTGCACGCCCGGCTCGCCGCCGCCGGCGAGCGGACCGGCGGCCTCACTCCCGCCGAGCTGGCCTACCACTACGGCCAGGCGACCGGACTCGGTCACCGCGAAAACCATCTGCGCTGGTCGCTGGTCGCCGCCGACGACGCGACGCGGCGCGTGGCGTACGAGAACGCCCTCGGGCACCTCGGCCGCGTCGCGCGGCGCCTCGCCCTGAACTCGGCGATCTCGCCGGACGCGGCGCGTACCGAGCTGGCGGTCCAGCTGCACCGGGCGTCCCTGCTCCAGATGACAGTGGGAGTCGGCAGCGACGCGGTCGACGAGGTCTGTTCCCGGGCGAGGCAATTGCTGGGGATGGTCGGACCGGAGGTGGACCTGCGGCCGGCGCTGTGGGCGCTGGGCGAGCTTGCCGCCAACCGCGCCGACTTCGCGGTCTGCGGTGACCTCGCCCGGCGGCTCGTCACCGCCGAGGACGACGGCACCGGCCTGATCAGTGCGGCGGGCGAGTATCTGTTGGGCGTGGTCGGCTACTTCACCGGGCACCTGCTGGACGCGGAGCGGCATCTCACCGCCGCAGTCGACCGGCTACGCGAGGTCGACCTGCGGCTGCTCGGCCGGCAGGTCGGCCGTCGGCCGGTCCTGGCCGTCCACAACTTTCGGGCGCTGGTCCGCTCGCTGCGCGGCGTGGGCGCACCGGCTCGGGAGGACATCCTCGCCGCCGAGGTTCTCGCCGACCAGATCGACGATCCGTACGGCCGCGCCAACGCCGCACTCTTCGACGGCTGGCGGGCGCTGCAGGAACGCGACGTCATCGCGGTACGACTCGCGGCGCAGCGGTGCCGGGAACTCGGCGCGGCGAACGGGCTGCCGCACGTGGTGACGACGGGCGAATTCCTCGCGCAGTGGGCCGCCGCCTACGGCGGAGATCGGGGCCGGCTGGCGGCGGCGCGGGCCGCCGGCGAGGCGATCTACCATCCCGGGCTGCGCTCCACCCGCACCATCACGCTCTGCGCGGTCGCCGACGCGTATCTGGTGGCGGGAGAGCGAGCCACCGCCGCGGAGCTGGCCGAGCAGGCGTTGTCCGTGGCGGAGCAGCTGGGAGAGCGGGTCTGCGAGGCCGATCTGCGCCGGATCCGCGGCGTCGCCCGGCACGACGCCGGGGAGTTGCGTGCCGGGGCCCGGCTCGCCGTCGAGCAGGACGCGCGGCTGCTGCTGACCCGCTTTCCGGACGACATGCTGCGGGCACACTCGCGCTGACCTGCACCTGACGGGGACGGACCACGCGGGTCGGTAGACCCGCGTGCCGACCTCCACATGGCCTCCACACGACCTCCACACGACCTCCGCACCCGCCTGGTGTCGTCTACGGGCAGGAGCGACGACGGCCGTCGCGGAGCTCTTCCGGAAGGACCACCCCATGCCCCCGACTGATGCGGTCCACACCGTCGGCGTTGCGGTGATCGGCTGCGGACCCGTCGGTGCGCTGACCGCCAACCTGCTCGGCATCCACGGGGTCCGCACCCTGGTCGTCGAGCGGAGCCGGCTGCCGCACGGCCAACCGCGCGCGTTCTCGTGCGACGACGAGGCATTGCGCATCTACCAGCAGGCCGGCCTCCTCGAGCAGGTGGGCCGCGACATGTACCCGGTACCGGACGCCGAGTATGTCAACCGCAAGGGAAAGACCTTCGCGAGCATCGCGCTGTCGGAGGTGGACTTCGGCCTCGGCCACCCGCCGTTGAGCTTCTTCGATCAGCCGTCGCTGGAACGGACGCTGCGCGCCGGCCTGGACCGCTTCGACCACGTCGACCTCCGCCTCGGCACCGAGCTGGTGGCGTTGCGGCAGGACCCCGAGGACGTGACGCTGACCCTGCGGGACGTGGCCACCCGCCACACCTGGACAGTGCGAGCCCGCTACGTGCTCGGCTGCGACGGCGCCCGCAGCATTACCCGGGCCGCCGCCGGCATCGCCCTGACGGGATCCAGCTACGCCGAGCCCTGGCTCGCCATCTCGGGGCAAGTGGCACCCGGCGGAATCCGCGTCGAGCGGACGACCTTCGTCTGTGACTGGTGGCGCCCAGCCTTCGTGTCACCGGGGGCGAAGGGAAGCTATCGCATGGAGTTCATGCTGCGCCCCGGTGAGACCGCCGACGAAGTACGCCAGCCGCAGAACGTGGACGCACTGGTGGAGCCGTACGTCGACCCGGCGCGTTTCACCACGACCCGCGCGGTGGTCTATACCTTCCACCACCTCGTCGCTCGGCGGTGGCGCGCCGGCCGGGTCTTCCTGCTCGGCGACGCCGCCCATCAGATGCCTCCGTTCATGGGGCAAGGACTCTGTAGCGGACTGCGAGACGCGGCAAACCTTGCCTGGAAGCTCGCCCTGGTCCTCGCCGGTGACGCCGACCCAACGCTGCTGGAGACATACGAGGTCGAGCGGCGCCCACACGCCGAGGCGATGGCGCGGACGAGCGTACGCCTGGGGCGGGTCTTCCTGGCGCGGAGCCGGTCGGCGGCGTGGTTGCGCGACAAGTCCCTGCAGGCTGTCCAGACCGTCCCCCGGGTACGCAGGTTCGTCCGACACTTCGAGTTCAAGCCGGTGCCGGCTCACCCAAGTGGGCTGATGGCGGGCGGCCGACGTACCGGCGGCGTGGGGACGATGTTTCCTCAGCCGCGGATTGCCACCGGGGCCTCACCCACGCCGCACCTCCTTGACGATGCGCTCGGCGCCGGGTTCGCCGTGCTCGGACTCGCGAACGGTGCGGTTTTCAGGCCAGGGGAGTGGCGGGGGTTGCCGGTGCGTTTCGTCGTCGTACATCCCGCAGCCACCGCGCCGGAAGATCTGCCACCAGTCCGGCAGTACGGCCGGGCATCGCAAGTGGATCTCATCGATGTAGACGGAATCATCAGCGCCTGGCTGCGCCGGCATCGCGCTGGGGCGGTCGTGCTGCGGCCGGACCGGTTCGTCTTCGCAGTCGCATCGGCCAATCAGACCGGGCGCGTAGCCCGCATGCTGGCGTCGGCCCTCGGCGCGCCACAGCCCATCAGCGGGGCGGCCGCCCTCAACGTGGCCTAGCGAGGGATCCCGGTCCCTTCCGGGCCGAGGCATCAGACGAGAAGCGAATGTTGACGTGCGTCCGCCGGCACACGGAGGGTGAGGAGCTACGCCGTGGCGCGTACCGCGGCTCCGGGTCTGCTGCGTTCGCCGACGTAGGCCAGGTGCCGCCGTGGCGGGGATGAGGCATCCGCGGATGGCTCGTAGCGTCGAGGCCATGAGATCAGCAGTTCGTATCGGCGCCACGCTAGCCGCGGTGGTCACCGCATTCACGGCCCAGACCGGCGCGGCCAGCGCCGAACCGTCGTCGGATCAGGCTGTCGTCGTCACCGACTCCGGCGCCCTGCGGGGTACGGTCGCCACCGACCACCGGACGTTCTCCGGCATTCCCTACGCGGCACCTCCGGTCGGTGACCGGCGCTGGCGCGCCCCGTTGCCGCCACACCCGTGGCAGGCGATGCGTGACGCGACCCGGCCTGCTAGTCCGTGTCTACAGATGGGCGGGCCGGCCGGATCTACCGTGGTCGGCAGCGAGGACTGCCTGTACCTGAACATCACCACGCCGGCCGGTAGGAACGCCCGGCACCTACCCGTCATGGTGTGGCTACCCGGCGGGGGCTTCGTGTCCGGGTCCGGCAGCGACTACGACCCGACCCGACTCGCGGTGTCCGGGGGCGTGGTGGTGGTGACCGTCAACTATCGCCTCGGCGCGCTCGGCTTCCTCGACCACCCGGCGCTCGCCTCGACCGAACCGGCCGTCGGCAACTTCGGCATCGCCGACCAGCAGGCAGCACTGCGCTGGGTGGGACGCAACATCGCCCGGTTCGGCGGCGACGCTCACAACATCACCCTCGCCGGCCAGTCGGCCGGCGCGTACAGCACCTGCACACAGCTGGCCTCACCGCCGGCAGCCGGCCTGTTCCAGAAGGCGATCGTGCAGAGCGGCCCGTGCGGCAATTCGATGGTGACCCGGCCGGTGGCCCAGACCCGAGGTACCCAGATGGCCCGCGACCTCGGGTGTTCAGCGGCGAACGACGTACCGGCCTGCCTGCGCGGCGTTGCGGCCAGCCGGCTGGTCGGTATCGGCGGCGACCGGGTCTTCACCGCCACCGCCCGCATCGCCGATCTGCCCTGGCTGCCCGTGGCCGGCACCCCCATGCTGCCCTACCAGCCGCTGGAGGCGATGCGACGAGGCCTGGCCGCCCGCGTACCACTGATTCAGGGCAGCACGCGGGACGAGATGCGCCCCTTCGTCGGGGTCAACTACGACTTCCAAGGCCGCCCGCTGACAGCCGACCAGTACCCGGGCGTCCTCGCCCAGGTGTTCGGTGCCGACGCAGCCGCAGTGCTGGCCCGGTACCCGGCCAGCGCCTACCCCAGCCCCGGCGTCGCGCTTGCCACCGTGCTCACCGACTGGGGACACAAGTTCGGCGGTTGTACGGTGCTATCCGCCGACCAGGCGGCGTCGAGGTGGGCCCCGGTCTACGCCTACGAGTTCGCCGAGGACCCGGGCCAGATTGTTGGCGGCTTCGCGATGGGTGTCGGCCACGGGGCCGAACTGCCGTACCTGTTCGACGGGGCGTACAACGATCCTGGCGGCTCCCCAGTCCTCAACCAACAGCAACAGCGGCTGTCCCGCGAGATGATCACGTACTGGTCCAACTTCGCCGCCACCGGTAACCCCAACAGAAGAGGGCTACCCCACTGGTCCGCATACCGGGGCGACGGGCGCCTACTGTCGCTGGTCGCCGGCACAGCTGGCATCACCTCGACGGACTTCAGCCGGGCCCACCGATGCGGGTACTGGAACGCGATTCACTGAATGTCGCGCCGCGAACCCCTTTCCACAGGTAAAGGTCCCGAAGCAAGCAGATCTCTGGGGAGGGAAGAGGCATCGGGCGGGCGGCCGCCATGGCCGCCCGCCCGATGGTGCCGGTCAGCAGCCGGGTAGGCGGAAGCTGGCGATGCGGGTCTGCCAGCCGTTGCCGTTGGGTGCCTGGGCGGCCCCGGCCTGGGTGTAGTACTCGTTCACGTACCAGAAGGTGCAGTCGTCGACCGGGTCGACGTTCATCGAGCTGTAGTCGCCCCAGCGTGAGTTGAGGCTGGTCTGCGCGGCCGTGCCGTTGACGATGGTGGCCTCGCCCAGGGTGAGCTCGCCACGCCGGTCACCTGCGAGGCGGCCGGTGTAGCGGATGCCGGGGTAGACGTCGGTGCCGTTGACCACGCTGTAGCCGAGGCCGATGTTGCCCTTGCGGTCCTGCGCGATGCTGCCCATCCAGCGGTTGACGGTGTCGTTGGGGGCGAAGGTGCCTTCCTGGTGGATGGTGTAGTTGCCGCGCTTGTCGCGGCGCAGTTCCCACCAGCGGACGCCGGCCTGCCCGGGCAGCGCCTCGACCGACTGGTTGGTGACCATGGACTCGTACGAGCCGAACGTCCGGTAGGCCAGCCGCCAGGTGGGCCGTTGCCGGTACGAGAGCACGTCGAGGTACTGATCGCGGTTGGTGATGCCGGGTTGGGGCAGGCAGTCGCGGGCGGTCGGCTGGCAGGGGAAGACCGAGTCGAACCCGGCGGTCGGCAGCTGGGTCTTGAGCCCGATCGAGGCGGCGGGGGCCGCGTTCCAGGTGACGCTGAACTCCCAGACGTTGACGGCGTCGAAGGCGGCGCCGTATCCGGCGCCGTCGTCCTGGGTGCCGACGATCGGTGCGGGCGAGCCGGCCGGGGGTGGCTTGGGCCCGTCCGCGTCGGCGGGGAGCAGGCCGTCGCCGATGAGGTTCAACGGCACCCGGCCCTCCTGGAGCAGGTAGCTCACCGCCCGGGCGTCCGGGTCACCGGCGATCATCCGGTTTCGTTCGAGGCCGTAGACGCCGATGCCGTAGACGGACGGGTCGACGGTGCCGAATTCGCGGGTGGTGATCAGGTAGGAGTCACCCCAGATCCCGTACTTCGGGTAATCCGGGAAGTTGTAGCCGGTGTTGAAGGCGTACCGGTAGTAGGAGCCGGTCGGGTCGCCGGTGGTGGAGATGGCGACGCAGTTGTAGAAGAGGTTGGCCGGCTCGTTCGGGTAGTCCGAGCCGCGGGTGGTGAACTGGGTGAGGATCCAGCGGTCGGCCCGCTGGTCGTAGAGCACGACCGGGTCGCCGGAGTGCTCGGTGCACTCGTCGACCGCGAAGCCGGCCCACAGGTCCCCGAGCGCGAGGGGACCGAGCAGCAGCCGGCCCGTCTTGGAGTAGACCCCGAAGACCAGGTTGACCATCTCCACGTAGTGGTTCGGGCCGACGTCGCCGATCGGGTCGGGCGGGTTGACCCGGCCGCCCAGCACGTTGAAGTTGTCCTGGTTGCTTAGCCCCTCGAAGTTCGCGGTGGTGCCGCCGATCGTGCGGGGCGGCTTCTTGGCCTGGACCGCCTGGTCGGGGGTGTGGCCGCGGTCGCTCAGTCGCGGGCCGCGTTCCTCGGGCAACTGGGGCGGCGTGGGCGCCACCGAGCGCCGGGCGGTGCGGGCGACGTCGCGCAGCGGCGCAGTGACGTCGAAGGCGGCGGGCTTGCTGAAGGACGCCTTGCCGACCGCGGGCGCCGGGTCCGGTTGCGCCTGGGCGGTGTGGGTGGGCGTGAGCAGGCTGGCCAGGAGTACGCCGACTCCCAGGGCCGCGAGGCGCCGGATTCGTCGTCGTTGACTTCCGTCGATCACGTGGTCCTCCCATTGATCCACTCTGGTAGATCTTTTGGGAAACCCTATGGGGTGATCGTCGCCAGTCTGTAGCGTGAACCGCGTCTGGAGCTTGGTGCGGGAAATGACATTCCGTCGACGACCGGGTCAGGCCTCCCATCAGGCCTATTCCGGGTGGTTGGCGGTGCCGCGCCCGGTCTGGAAGGGCGTGGTGATGCCCGAGTAGCCGAGGTGCAGGATCATGCCGTTGGCAGCGTGTTCGAGGTTGTGGCAGTGGTCCATCCAGATCCCGGGGTTGTCCGCCCGGAACGCCACCCGATAGGTCTCGCCTGGCCCGACGTCGAGGGTGTCGACCCACCACGGGCTCCCGCTCGTGGGCCTGCCGTCCCGGCTCAGCACCAGCATGTGGTGACCGTGCAGGTGCATCGGATGGTGCTGGCCGCTGCGGTTTTCGTAGGTGACTTCGACCAGGTCACCGGGGGAGACCATGAGCATCGGCACGTCCGGGAACGACCGGTTGTTGAACGTGTACCGCACCGCCGGGCGGCCGTCGTAGAAGCCGAGCCGCTCGTCGACGCGTAGCGTGAAACGCCGGTCGACGTGGCTGGCCGCTCCGAACGGGGTGACGGCGGGCGTGCCGTAGCGGGCGGGGTCCAGCAGCGCCGGCGCCGGACCCGGATGGCCGGGGCCTGCGTTCCCGTCGGGGCTGTAGACGATCGCCGGGCCGTCTGCACGGAGGACCACCGGCTGGTCGGGCATCGTGAACGTCAGGTCGTAGCGGGCCCCACCGCCGACCAGGATCCGCACGCCCTTGAACAGATCCGGTTCGTGCACGTCGGTGCCGTCGATCGCCACGACCCGTACCGGGGCGCCGGTCAGGGTGAAGGTGGCGGGGTTGCCATCGGTGTTGACCAGCCGAAGCCGCACCTGCTGGCCGGCGGGGGTCTGTCGCCGCTGCACGCCGGTGGTCACGCCGAGGGTCGCGACGCCGTCCTCGTCGACCCAGGTGTGCCGCAGCACCGTCTCATCGACGTCACCGCTCTGCTCGGGCGCGTTCGCGGGCAGGACCACGAGCGCCCCGAACAGGCCCCGACGGACCTGGACGGAGGACATCTCGTGGGAGTGGTACCAGTAGGTGCCGACCTGCGTGGCCCGGAACCGGTACACGAACCGGCCGCCTGGCGGGACCGCGTCCTGGGTCACCCCCGCCACGCCGTCCATCGCGTTGGGCACGTCCACGCCGTGCCAGTGCAGGGTCACTCCCACGCCGGGCAGCCGGTTGACCAGCGTCACCTCCACCAGGTCCCCCTGCCGGACCCGCAGCTGCGGGCCCGGCGTGACGCCGTTGAACGTCCATGCCTCCACCTGCTGCCCCGAATCCAGTCGGATCCTGGCGGGCTGCGCGGTCAAGGTGAACCGGTGTGCCGGCACGCCGTCGGTGTCGATGCCGGTCAACGTGGTCACACTGACACCACCGTGGTGGCCATGACCGACCATGCTGCCGCCGCCGATGTCCGTGGGGCCGCCGGTCATGCTGCTGCTCGCCGGCAGCCGGCTGGCCGTGGACATCGCCGCGAGCACCGCGGCGGCGACCGCGGCGCCGAGAGCGCCCTTCGCCGCCGTACGCCACCACCGGCCGGGCGACCGCCGACTCCATCGGGTCCGCCGCCACGCGGATCCCACCGCGGCAGCGCCGAGGACACCGACACCGGTCACCGCAGCGGCGCCCGTGCCGGCCAACTGCGCCGCGCTGGCCACCAGCACCGCACCTACCGCGACCGCCGCCGCCCAGTAGTCGCCGGGCCACCTGGCTGCCCGCCGCTCGCCACCGGGCGACCTCGGCATCGGGCGTACCCACACCACGTGAACCGCCGCGATCACCGCCAGCGTCGGGGCGACGAAGACCAACCTCGGCCCCGCGAAGTCCCACCCGTTCGGCAGCAGGAGCAGAGCCGCAACCACCCGCAGCGCAGCCCCGCCGAGCAGTAGCCCAGACAGCAGCCGCCACATCCGCGAGCCCTTGGTGCCTGCCGAGGCCGGGGAACGCATCACGACCCAGCCCGCGGCCAGGGCGATGGGCAGCGCCAGCAGCGCGATCACCATGTCGGTGTAATGCACCCAGAGGAACACCGGTCACCCCTGCTCAACGTCGATGATCTACCCGCCGCCACCGGACCATACCGGCGACGTCAATGGCAGCGTCTCGCCTGCGGCCGGCCTAGTGTGCCGGGGAGGGGGCTTCGGGGGGACGGCCGGCGGCGTGACGGGCGTCGGCGAGGGCGACGGCGAGCAGTATGAGTCCGGCAACGACCGGAGAGGCTAGCGGCGGGGCGAAGTACAGGGGGATGGCGGCGACTGCCAGTGCGGCGACGGCGACGACGCGGCGGATGGAGAGCCGGTTGTACACGATGCGTTCCAGACGGATACGGCCGTAGAGGAACAGTGCCGGGCCGCCGAGGCTGGCGATGAGCCACGCGGGCTCAGGCGTGTCTCCCGGATGTTTCAGCACGGCCTCGAAGCCGACGGCGGTGGCGACGATGCCCAGCACCATGAGGACGTGGGCAGTGCCGGTGGCGCGGCCGGCGGCGTCCCTGTCCCCTGCGGCGGCGAGGGCGTCGGCGAGGATCTGCCCGGAGCGGTAGAAATAGATGCGCCACAGCAGCACTACTGACAGGAACGCCACCACCAGCAGCGCCGAGGTGGCCAGGCTGATCGGCTCGCTGGTGAATGTGGTGCCGACCGCGAGCACGGTTTCTCCGAGGGCGATCATCAGGAGCTGCTGGTAGCGCTCGGGCAGGTGGTGCTTGCTGTCCGTGGCCCACGCACTGACCGGCGGTTCGGGCGTTCCCGGTGCCGGCCAGCGCAGCTGCGCGGCGACGATGTCCACGGTCACGGCGGCCCCCCACAGGGCGGCGCGGGCGGCGCCGCTGACGGCGGCGCCGGCGAAGAAGATCCCCGCCGAGACCGCGTGCCATGGCAGCGACCGGCGGTAGAGCTGTTGCAGGGGGTGCCCGCGCAGCGCGGGCATCAGGATGAGTGGCCGGCCCAGCTGCAGGATCACGTACGGCAGCACGAACGCCAACCCGCGGCCGACGAACGCGGACGGCAGCGACGACGACATGACCAGCAGTCCGAAGGCGCTGGCCAGGACGATCCACTGGATCTTGCGGCGGCGAGGGTCGAACCAGCTGGTGATGTGCGCGGTCGTGATCCACAACCAGATCAGCGGCAGCGATAGCACGAGCAGGTAGGCCATCGCCCGCCACCGGGCGACAATGTCGGGGCTGACCAGGTCCCGCGCGACCCGGTTGACCACCCCGGCCAGGGCGAACACCAACACCAGGTCGACGAACAGCTCCAGAAAGTTGGCCTGCCGCACGTCCTCGCGACGCTGCAACAGGTCCTGACCCTCTCCACCGCCTTCCCGCAGTCCCACCCGCTCATCGTCGCCGGACACAACCCCGGCACACCGACGGTTGGACGTCGTACACCCGGAGGGATGCGCACGACAAGGCCACCCAGGCGGGCATCTCCGTCCATCCGGTCAATGAACGCGGCACCTCCGCCACCGCCCCGGCTGCCTGCGGCGGGCACCGAAGCCCCGCCGCCCATCCCAGGTGACGCGGGGATCAGTTGGCCTGCGGAGGCCCGCCCCACCACCACCCGGTGGTCAGGATGCGTGCCATGGGGTGACGAACCCGTACTCAGGTGGTGGCGCGACTATGAGAAGCCCGTTCCGCCCGGGTCGGCCTCGCGGTTTTCGGGGGAGCCAGTCTCCGCTTCCGCGGAGAGCGCCTGTCGCAGTTGGCGCCGTAGCGGCCGGCTGACCACGACCTCCACCACGGCGGTGACCAGGCAGGCCACGGCCAGCCACCCCAGCGCCTGGAGGGCGGAGATTCGGGCGGTGACGGGCAGCAGCGAGAGGAGCGCGACTGCTGCGGCGAGCCGGGGCCAGACCAGGGCGCGGGCTCTGCGGCTCAGCCGCCACTGGAATGCCGCGTGGGCCGCCAGGAACAGCGCGACCCCGCCGTAGAGGGCGTAGCGGCCGAGTGTGTCGAGCGGATCACCACGGTGGTAGGCGTTGATGTCTCCGACCAGTGATGGGGTGTGCTTGAGGCCGACGGAGAGCAGCATGATGCCGGCGATCATCGGTAGGTGCAGATAGGTGTAGCCGTCCCGGGCGAGGGCCACCCGGCGGGCCGGTTGGGCCCCGCGTATGGCGTGTTCCCCGGTCAGCGTGGAGAGGTCGAAATAGATCCACTCCAGCGCGCCGGCGACGAGGACCGCGAACGCGGAGGCGATGAGCAGGCCCGGTGTGTTGGGCAGGTCGGTGCCAGCGATGCCGATGGCGACCAGGACCTCGCCGAGGGCCACGATGATGATCAGATTGTGCCGTTCCGCCCAGTGCCGGGCGGAAAAGATGGCCCGTGCTGGAATCGGTAGCGCCATGCCGAAGCCGTAGTCGATGGCCACGGCGATCCCCCAGAGCAGCACCTGGCCGAGCCTGACCCGCTCGGCAGGCAGGCCGGACGTGGGCAGCAGCACCGCGGCCAGCAACAGGCCGGTGGCGACGCTCAACGGCACGGTGAGTGCGGTAACGTCGCGCCGGCGCAGTCCCGGCGTGGCGTACAGCCGCAGGGCCAGGTAGAACACGCGTACCAGGACGAAGAGGGTGACGAACAGCAGTCCGCTGTCGACTCCGCCTGGCAGGTCGTCGAACACCTCCCGGATGGTGACGGCCAGCAGGAACAGGACCGGCGTGGCGGTGAGGATCACCAGCCGCGACAGACCGTAGTTGGCCCTCACCCGGTTGCCCAGCCAGGCGAACAGCGACCACGACCACCACAGCAAGGTGAGCACCAGCAGCCCGTGGGCCACACCGAGCGCATTGTGCTCCGCGGTCATCAACGTGGTGACCTGGATGAACGCGAAGACGAACACCACGTCGAAGAACAGTTCGGCGGTAGTGACGTTGGTCTTCTCGGTGACCGGACGTAAGCCCCGGCGTAGCCGCTCCACGAGCGCCTCCGCGGTCATGCGTGGCCAGGACGCGCGAGCGAGTCCGAGGACCGACAGGACGACTTCTTCTCATCACCGCCACCAACGGGTGCCGGGTGGCTTCCTCGGGGCGGTGCCCAGGGCAAACCTTACGCCGGGTGGCGGCGGCCCGACGTGGGCCTGACGAAGTCGCCGGACATCCGACTTGGCGGCAGCGACCAGGCCGACCGGGATCGGCCGGCCCGCCCGAGCGGCGGGAGGGAGGCCCGCGCATCACCATCGGCGAGGCGACACTCCAGATTCGAGGTAGCACTGATCCGCGAACCGGGCGGAGCGGCCTAGGCTGCGAAAATCCGCCGCATCTCCCCGGGACCAAGGAGAAGTGATGCGCTTTCGCATTGTCGTCGGGCTGGTCCTCGCCGGCCTTGTCGGCCTCACCGGTCTCGGTGTGCTTGTCGTGACGGATCACCAGGCAGCGAGAACGCTTGACGATGCGGGGTACGTTCAGCAGTTGACGGTGCCGTCACCCCCCCGGATCGGATGACGAGGACCAGTGACAGGTGACTCCGATGAAAGGCGTTGGCGCCAAGGCCACCGATCCGGGTGGTCCTGACCGGCTGGAAGTTCTCGGTCGGGTCGAGGCGGCCGTACACGACGGGCGCTACGACGAGGCCCTGCGCCATCTCGCGGCGGTGCCGGCGGACGCGCCGTTGCCGGCGGCGCTGGCTTGGCGCCTCGGTGTGCTGCTGCACCAACGGGGGCGGTTCGACGCGGCCGAAGCCTGCTACCAACGCGCGGTACTGGACGCTGCCGACCACGGGCCGTCCGCGCTGGCGGACCGCGCCCAGGTGCTCGCCGGCCTGGCCGCGACCCGCTGGGCGAGGGGCGACCAGGCGCAGACCGGGCAACTCGCCGAGGAGGCGGTCCGCGTCGCGGAGCAGAGCGGGGACGACTCGGCGGTCGCGGCGGCGTACGTGGCGCAGGCGCTGGTCGCGTTCAGCGACGGCAACCGGGCCGACAACGAGTACGCGTATGCCCGGGCGCTCGCGGCGGCCGAGCGGGCCGGCGACTTCGGCCAGCAACTCCGGATCCGGTGCAACGTCGGTTCACGCCTGGTGGAGGAGGGGCGCTACCGGTCGGCCGTCGAAGAACTCCGGGAGGCGGTCCGGCTCGGCGAGCTGCTCGGGCACCAGACGCTGCTCGCATTGGCGTTGCACAACCGGGCGGAGGCCTGGTTGGGGCTGGGCGAGTTGCGCCGGGCGCGTAGCGACGCGGACGAGGCCGTGGCCCGGTGGCAGCAGGCCGGGTCGCCGCTGGCGGCCTTCGGGTTGGCGCTGGCCGCCCGGGTGCACCGGGTCCGTGGCGCTGCCCGCCAGGCGATGGTCGCCTACCAGGCGGCGCTGGCGATGGCAGAGCCGGACGGCAACGCCCAGGTGTTGGTCGAGGCGTGCGCGGGGCTCGCGCGGATCAGCTACGCGGACGATCCGGTGGCGGCCGAGCAGTACGCCGGGCGGGCCCTGGCCATGCCCAGCGCCGCCGGGCCCACCGTCGCCGAACTGGCCGCGGGCTGGGTCGCCCTCTGCTCCGGTGATCCGCAGGCCGCACTACGTTACGGCGAACAGGTCCGATCAGAGGCCGGCCGCCGTCGTGACGCCGCCGGCCTGGCCGAGGCCATGGAGCTCGCCGCGCTCGCCTCCCACCGGGCCGGCCCCGAGGTGGCGTCCGCCCGGGGGGTCCGCCGCCTCCTCGCCAGCCTGGTCGAGGCAGCGGCCATCTGGGCCGAACTCGGCAACGAGTTCGCCCTCGCCACCAACGCCCTGCTGCAGGCACGTCTCTCCGGCGACCAGCTGGCGGAGGAGGTGGCCTACGAGCGGCTGAAGCAGATCGGCGTGCAGGACGGCGCCTGGCAGGTCGCCGGCCCGTTGGCGTCGATCGGCCCGGCGCCCGTCCCCGCGGTCGAGGTGCAAACCCTGGGCCAGTTCACCGTACGGCTGGCCGGGGTGCCCGTGCCGGTGGGTAGCTGGCAGTCCCGCAAGGCGCGGGACCTGCTCAAGATGGTGATCGGGCAGCTCGGGAAGCCGGTCGCCCGGGAGGCCCTGGCCACCGCGCTGTGGCCGGAGGCCCGGATGGGCGTGGCGCTGCGCCGCCTGTCCGTCCTGATCTCGACCGTCCGGGGCGTACTCGATCCGGACCGGCAGCATCCGGCTGACCGCTACCTCGCCACCGACCCGGCCACCGTCCGGATCAACCCGGCGCACGTCGCGGTGGACGCGCTGCGCTTCTATGAAGCGGCCCGCGCGGCCATCGCGGCGGACGGCGCGAGCACGACGAAGGCCCGGCCGAGCGGCAGCCCAGATCCGGCAGAGGCCGCGGGCACCGATGGCGATGTCCGGCTGCTGAGCCGCCTCGAGGCGGTGGTGGCCCGGTACACCGGCGATCTCTGCGACGACGGCGAGGTCGTTGGAGACTGGGTGCAGCGCCCCCGTGCCGCCCTGGCCGACCTGCATCGCGAGGTGATCCACCGGCTGGCGAGGCGGTGCCTGAAACTGGGCCGCACGGAGGCGGCGATCGGCTGGTACCTGCGGCTCACCGTCGAGGACGGCTACGACGAGCCGGCCCACCTGGGGCTGATCGGCGCGTTGTCGGCCGCCGGGCGGCACGGCGAGGCGAGCCGCCGCTACCAGGATTACGTCGCGCGGATGCGTGAGATGGACGTCGAGCCAGCCGCCTTTCCACTCACCGAGCGGGTGCGCCCGTCCGCCTGAACAATTCCTGAACGACTCCCGAAGCCCGCCGATCAGACTGATCAAGTGGACGCCGCCGGCGTGTGCCGCGGGTCGTCCAGCGAGGGTGGACCTATGCGAGGCGCTCAGCTCGTTCTCGTCAGAGGGGGATCGATGACACGAATTCGGGGGAGTGTTGCCGCACTGGCGGTCGGGCTCCTGTTGGCGGGCTGCGGGCCCGACGACGCGGCACCGGCGGCGGGCGGTGCCGGCCCGGCTGGCAGCGCTGGTGCGACCGCTGCGGCCGACGGCGGGAAGGCGACCGCCCAGTCCGATGGCGGGGACGCGACAGGCCAGGGCAAGCCGGGTGGCGGCGACCGCTGGTGCGAGGCGGTGAAGGCCTTCACCGCCTCGATCGATCCGCTGTTCGCGCAGGGCGCGGCCGACAGGAAGGCCGATGTGGCCAGCGCGCACGCCCGGGTGAAGGATCTGAAGGCAGCGGCGCCGGCCGAGATCAAGACCCAGGTCGCGGCGCTCAGCGAATTTTACGACGCGGTCATCGACACCACGGGCAAGAGCATGGCCCAAGACCCGGCGGCCTACGCGCGCCTCAACCCGACCATGGCGAAGGTCAGGACGGCCCTGCCGCCGGTGTCGGAATACACGACGAAGCACTGCCCGGGGCTCGAGAAGTCGCTGGAACAGGTGGGCGTGTCGTGACCACACGGACGGGTGCCGGCCGGTGGCTGCTCGTGGTGCCGGCCACCGTGCTGCTGCTCACGGCGACAGGGTGCGGACGATCGGAGCAGCCGCGGGCGGCGAGCGCCGAGGGCCAACAGTCAGCGACCACTGCCACGACTCCAGGGGGAGACGCCGCGTCGTCCGCCCCGGCCGACAAGCCCGAACCGACTGCGTGCGACCTGGTGACCGATCAGGAGGCGGCCGCGCTGGCCCGGCTCAGGCTCGACCCGCACCAGGCCGGCCAACAGAGCTGCACCTGGACGGCACCGACCACCGGCCCGACCGGCCAGGTGGAGGTCTACGTGGGCGACGGGGCGAAGAAGATGCTCGACATCGAGCGCCAGCTGGGACACGAACTGGAGACGCTGTCCGGTATCGGTGACGAGGCGTACCTGGACACGCAGGCGAATGAGGTCTTCGTCCAGAAGACGGGCACGTGGGTCGCGATCCGCCTGGTGCTGCTCAACGACCCGAAGGAGAACCACAAGCCGTTGCAGGACCTGATCCAGGTGGTGGCTGGCCGGTTGTGAGCGGGGCGGGAGCGGACATGCGTAGGCGTGCACGGATGGCGGCCGGGCTGGTCGTCGTCCTGCTGATCGCCGGTTGCGGAAAGGTCGGCCTCGGCGGATCCGATCCGACCGACGACCGGTACGGGTACGGCCCGAAGCCGGACAGGTCCGTGGTCTACCAGCCCGATGTGGTGCTCGTCGAGGGCGGCAGCAGGGTCATCCGGTCGGTGAGCAGGGACGGGTTCACCTACGTGATCGACGGCAACGCCCGGGGTGCCAAGGACGTGGCGCCCGGTAAGATCATGTTCGCCACGAGCGAGGCGGTCGGCCGGGTGGTGAAGGTCGAGCGGTCCGGCGGCGACAAGGCCGTCACCCTGGCCCCGGTGCGGCTGACCGATGTGGTGCGGGACGGCCATTTCACGTTCGACCAACCGCTCGACGCTGAGGCGCAGACCTTCGGCCTGCTGCCTGACCTGCTCGGCGAGGTCGTCGACGGGGCTCCGGCCGGGGCGGTCGTTCCAGACGCCGGGCAGGCGACCGGGCTGGGGGTGAACGCGATCGGCGCGGGCGACGTCCGGCTCGCCGTGCCCCCGATCGTCTTCGCCCCGGCGCCCGAGCCGGGTGCGCGCGGGGCCAAGAGCATCAACCGGAAGGTCGGCGACTGGGACATCGAGGCGTACAAGGACAAGTCGAAGATGGGGCTGACCGCCTCGCACTCGACGGCCGTGCAGCGTCTCAAGGTCGACTTCGACATCCAACTGCTGCTCCGAAACCTCCGGGCGTGGGGGGACATCCGGGTGACCAACGGCGTGATCCCCCACCCGCAGTTCCGGATCGACGGAGTCGAGGGGCTCGCCATCACCATCGCCGCCGGCGCCGAGGGTGGGTTGGCGGACAACAAGAAGGTCAAGATCGAGCTGCCCATCGAGGTGAAGCAGCCCATCATCATCGGCGGATTCCCGGCGACCCTCAAGCAGACGTTCAAGTTTCTCGTCAGCACCGGGTTCTCGGCGAAGAACGGCAACATCAAGGCCACCGGCAAGTGGGGCCTCGACGGACCCATCGGATACGTCCAATCGAGTGTCCTGACGCCGGCCTTCTCCGTGCAGGAGAGCATCGTGAAGTCCATCCGTGGCGTTTCGATCGGTGTCGAGGGCATCGTCGTGGCCGCGGAGTTCCGTTTCGGGTTCCTGCTCGGCCTGCCGGTTGCGGGTGCCGGACCGTTCGTCGGCATCGTTGCGTCGGTCGGGGTGACCAACGGATCGGCGGCCGGCCGGATCGGCTTGCCGCTGCCCGTCGGGCCGGGGGTGAAATGCCGAGGATCCACGCTCGTCCTGACCGTACGGGCCGGTGAGGGCATCAGCCTGTCGGAGCCGCTGGTCAAGGCGATCGAGCAGGTGTTGGGGGTCGGCATTCCCCAGGAGGCCGACTTCATCAAGAAGGACATCGTCAACCGGACCGTCGTGGAGCCCGACGTGCCGCTGTGCCGGGACTGATCGGGCCCGGAGTTCGGCTGGCATCGCGCGAAGCGCGGGGCCTGCGGACGTCTCTGACCATCACCCCCCGGCGCGGCTGTGCCGCCGCCCCGGGGGGCGGTGTTTGGCTCAGAAGTCGTCGTCGAAGGTGACCGCCCCGCTCACCCCGACCTGATAGGCCGAGACCCGGCGCTCGAAGAAGTTGGACAACTCCTGCACGTCCTGCAGCTCCATGAAGGCGAACGGGTTGGTCGACCCGTACACCGGTTCGATGCCGAGCTGGGCGAGCCGCCGGTCAGCGACGTGCTGGAGGTACTGGCGCATGTCTGCCAGGGTCAGACCAGGCACGCCCTGGCCGAGCAGGTCCTCGGCGAACTGCGCCTCGCAGTCGACGGCCTCGGCGAGCATCTGCCGGACCTGGTCGGCGAGGTCGTCATCGAACAGGTCCGGCTCCTCTCGGCGGACCGTGTCGACCACGTCGAAGGCGAACGCCATGTGCATCGACTCGTCGCGGAACACCCAGTTGGTGCCGGAGGCGAGACCGTGCAGCAGGCCGCGGGAGCGCAGGAAGTAGACGTAGGCGAACGCGCCGTAGAAGAACAGGCCCTCGATGCAGGCGGCGAAGCAGATCAGGTTGAGCAGGAACGCCCTCCGGTGCTGCTTGCTCCGTAGCTCGCGTAGGTCCTGCAGGGAGTCGATCCACCGGAAGCAGAACTCGGCCTTGCGCCGGATCGACGGGATGTTCTCGATGGCGGCGAACGCGGCGGCCCGTTCGGTCTCGTCGGGTACGTAGGTGTCGAGGAGGTTGAGGTAGAACTGGACGTGCACCGCCTCCTCGAACAGCTGCCGGGACAGGTAGAGGCGGCCTTCCGGGCTGTTGACGTGCTGGTAGAGGTTCAGCACGAGGTTGTTGGCGACGATCGTGTCGCCGGTGGCGAAGAACGCGACGAGCCGGCTGACCAGGTGCCGCTCGGCGGGGGAGAGCCGGTCGAGGTCGGTCAGGTCGGCGTGCAGGTCGACCTCCTCGACCGTCCAGGTGTTGCGGATGGCGTCGCGGAAGCGGTCGAAGAAGTGCGGGTAGCGCATCGGGCGGAGGTTCAGGTCCATCCCGGGGTCGAGCAGCATCGGTGTGGTCTCCGTGGTGGTGTCGGTCGGGGTGGTCACTGGCAGGCCTCGCACGCCTCGGGGTTCTCCAGCGAGCAGGCCAGCGCCTCCGCGTCGAGGCTCACCGGTGGTACGACGGCGGACACGGTGGCCTGCTGGATGCGGGTGGCCGGTCGGGACCGCAGGTAGTAGGTCGTCTTCAACCCGCTCTTCCAGGCGTACAGGTACATCGAGGAGAGCTTGCCGATGGTCGGCGTGGCCAGGAACAGGTTCAGCGACTGGGACTGGTCGATGAAGGGTGCGCGGGCGGCGGCCAGGTCGATCAGCGCCCGTTGCGGCAGCTCCCATGCGGTGCGGAACAGCTCCCGCACCTCCGCCGGCAGCTCCGCGACATGCTGGACCGACCCGTCGGCGCGCTTGATCGCCGCCCGGATCTGCTCGGTCCACAGCCCGCGAGTCTTGAGCTCGGCGACCAGGGCGGTGTTGACCTGGAGGAACTCCCCGGACAGGGTCTCGCGTTTGAACAGGTTGGACACCTGCGGCTCGATGCACTCGTAGCAGCCGGCGATCGAGGCGATGGTGGCGGTCGGGGCGATCGCGACCAGCAGTGAGTTGCGCAGCCCGTGCGCGGCCACCCGGTCCCGCAGGGCGTCCCAGCGCGCGGTCTGGCTGCCGGTGACGCCCCACAGGTCCGGTTGCAGCTGCCCGCGTGCCGCCCGGGTCTGCGCGAAGGCGGGGTGCGGGCCGTGCCGTTCGGCGAGGTCGGCGGAGGTCTCCAGGGCGGTCAGGTAGAGCTCTTCGCTGATCCGGGTGGACAGCTCCCGGGCGGCGGGGGAGTCGAACGGCAGCCGCAATGCGAAGAACACGTCCTGCAGGCCCATCATGCCGAGGCCGACCGGCCGCCAGCGGGGGTTGCTCGTCGCCGCCTGCGGGGTGGGGTAGTAGTTGATGTCGATCACCCGGTCGAGGAAGGTGACCGCGGTGCGGACGGTGTGCCGCAGCCGCTCCCAGTCCAGGTCGTCCCCGGCCAGGTGGGCGGCGAGATTCACCGAGCCTAGGTTGCACACCGCGGTCTCGGCGTCGCTGGAGACCTCGATGATCTCGGTGCACAGGTTCGACAGGTGCACCACGTTGCCAGGCTCCGCGGACTGGTTGCAGAGCCGGTTGGCGGCGTCCTTGAACGTCATCCACCCGTTGCCGGTCTGCGCGAGGGTGCGCATCATCCGCCCGTACAGTTCCCGGGCCGGCACCTGCCGCACCCAGCGGCCCTGCGCCTCCGCGGCCCGGTACGCGGCGTCGAACTCCGCACCCCACAGGTCCGGCAGCTCCGGCACCTCGTCCGGGTCGAACAGCGACCACATTGCGTCCGCCTCCACGCGGCGCATGAACTCGTCCGGGATCCAGTTCGCCAGGTTCAGGTTGTGCGTACGCCGGGCGTCCTCGCCGGTGTTGTCCCGCAGCTGCAGGAACTCCTCGATGTCCGGGTGCCACGGCTCCAGATAGACGCAGGCGGCGCCCTTGCGCCGGCCGCCCTGGTTCACGGCGGCGACGCTGGCGTCGAGGGTCCGCAGCCACGGCACGATGCCGTTGGACCGTCCGTTGGTGCCACGGATCAGCGCCCCGCGGGAGCGGACCCGGGAGAACGCGATGCCGATGCCGCCGGCGAACTTGGACAGGTTGGCCACCTGCGCGTACCGCTGGTAGATGGAGTCCAGCTCGTCGCGGGGCGAGTCCACCAGGTAGCAGGACGACATCTGGGTGTGCCGGGTGCCGGAGTTGAACAACGTCGGCGAACTCGGCAGGTACGCCAGGCTGGACATCAGCCGGTAGAAGTCGATCGCCTCGGCCGGCGTGTGCGACAGGCCGCACGCCACCCGCAGCAGCCAGTACTGCGGCGTCTCCAGCACCAGCCGGCTGGTCGGGTGCCGCAGCAGGTACCGGTCGTAGACGGTGCGCAGCCCGAAATACTCGAACCCCAGGTTACCCGCGGGGTCGACCGCCTCGTCGAGGATGCGGGTGTGAGCGGCGACGAAGGCGGCGGTGTCGTCACCGATCAGCCCTTCGGTGTGGCCGCGCCGGATCGCCTGGCTGAACGAGCCGATGTCCTGCCCGCGTACCTCCTTGTCGACGTATCCGGCCAGCAGACGGGCGGCGAGCCGCGAGTACTGCGGCTCCTCGCCGATCAGCTCGGCCGCGGTCTGGATCGACAGCCGGTCCAACTCGTCCGTGCTCGCCCCGTCGTACAAACCGCTGATGGTGCGGGTCGCCACCCGCAGCGGGTCGATGTCGGTGAGGTCGGCGCTCCACCGTTCGACCGCCCGGACGATCCGGTTGACATCGACGGGTTCGAGGTCACCGTTGCGCTTGCGGACGTGCATCTGCACGCGCCGCTGCCCGGGCAGGGCGATATCGCCTGGTAGCCCGTCGGTGGTCGGGTGGACCTTGGTGCCTGTCACTACTCACTCCTCGCGAGCTCGAGACCGGATGGGCCTCGGCGCGCGGGGTGCAGACACCGAGGGACACGCGCCGGCATCGGCGGTGTCCCGTGGGCGTCGGCCGTCCCGCGCGGCCTCGGACCGTCACACGCCCGTCCGGGGCGTGCGACGCGCTGGCAGGTCTTCGGACTCGTGGGCACAACCGGCGGAACCGGTCGCCTACTGGCCGTCGCTTCCCAGGCCATCGGTGGCCCAGTGCTGATGACGGCGGTCGTTCCCACTCACCGCTGCGGGGCAGTCCCGGATTCCCACCGGGTTCCCTCTTGCCTCGACCGTCCCGTGAGAGGCGGCCGAACCAGCTGCGCCAGACACCATATATGGCCGTGCGGGTGCCTGGGCAACACCAGATGTCGCGTCGGCGTGTCAGCTACGTCTCACCTCGGGCCCGGCAGGGCGTCGGCCGTTCCGCCCGTTCGCCGTCCGGTGGGACGCCGCCGTGTCAGTCGTCGCCGACGGCGGCAGCCGGTGCGCCGAGTGTGATCGTCACGCTCGGGGCACCACGGGCGCGGTCCGTTTGTCCTCCTGGCCGCGTCCAAGTCGCGGCGTCGAGGAAGGTGAGCGCATGCTCGCTCCGATGCGGGCGGCGGCACCGGCGTTGATCGACTCGGTGGCTCTCCGCTATGCCACGTCTCGTAACCCCTGGACTCACCCCGTCATCCATAGCTACATCGAGACATTCGGATTTATCATAGTCGGGCTGGTCGCTCGGTTCAGGAGTGCGAAGCGGCAGTGCAGGTCCCTGGTGGATAAGCCGTCGTCCTTGGGAGGCATGCGTGCGATCCGATCCCGTAAGCAGAAGATTCCCGTGGCGGCGGGGCGCCGGCCGGATTCGACCGGTGCGGCTGTTGGCCGTGGCGCTGGCCGCTGTGTTGATGGTTCCGCCAGGTGCGGCTTCGGCCTCGGCCGACGGTACCGCTGGCGCCGCCGGGCCGGTGCCGGCATCGCTGAACGCGGGGGTCGGTGTGCCCGCGGGCACGATGGCCGTGGCAGCGTCTGCCGCCGCCACGGTCTGTGCCAAGGTGGCCGCCAAGGCCGGCTTCTCGTACACCGCGAACGTCAGCACCTCTGCGGGCAACGTCCGGCAGATCGTGGTCGCTGTGGCGGTCGCCATGGCCGAGTCGAGCTGCAACCCGTCGGCGACGGGCCAGAACCCCGGCTCGATCGACCGGGGCCTGTGGCAGATCAACAACTATTGGCACCCCGAGGTCAGTGACGCCTGCGCCTACCAGGTCCAGTGCAACGCCAACGCGGCGTGGAACATCTCCAACCACGGCAGCAACTGGACCCCGTGGTCGACCTACAACAACGGGGCATGGCGGAACTACCTGAACACTGCGCGCGACGCCATCACCGGGTTTTCGTTCCAGCTGAAGAGCCGGGGCGCCGGTACCTGCCTGGACGCCATCTCGTCCGACGTCCGCAACGGCGGGCGGATCGCCCAGTGGCCCTGCAACAGCAGCGACAGCTACCAGCAGTGGCGCGTGGTGGTCGGCGCGAACAACTACAACCCGGTGCTCCAGAACGTCGGTACCGGCACCTGCCTGGACGCCATCTCGTCCGACATCCGCAACGGCGGGGCGATCACCCAGTGGGCCTGCAACACCACCGGCGATCCCTACCAGCGGTGGTGGTTCTCGGGCAGCGGGCAGCTCAACACCAACGGCGACGCCAACGCCGGACTGCACAACGTCGGCACCGGGACCTGCCTGGACGCCGACGCATCGACCGCCGGCCAGAACGGGAACATCTTTCAGTGGGCCTGCTCCGGCAGCGACCTCTTCCAGCTGTGGAACTGACCACGTCACGACAGGCCCCGCGGGCTGGACTGCCCGCGGGGCCTGTCGCTTTGGTCGTGCTTCGGGCAACGCGTTCGGACTCGCCAACGACCCGGAATTCGGCCTGGTCGGGGGAGTCTTCGCCGGCATCGGTCAGTGGATCGTCACGGTTCCGGCTGCGGCGTCCACGGTGATGATCTGACCCGTGGAGATTTTCCGGGTCGCGTCCGGAACGCAGATGACGGCGGGGATGCCGTACTCCCGGGCCACGGTGGGGCCGTGGGCCATGACCGCACCGGTTTCGGTGACCAGCGCTCCGGCGGTGAGGAACAGTGGGGTCCATCCCGGGTCCGTGGTCGCGGTGACCAGGACGTCGCCGGGTTCGATGTGGGCGGTGCCCGGGTCGTGGACGACCCGGGCGGGGCCGGTCGCCCGGCCCGCTGCCGCCCCGACGCCCGTCAGCGCGCCAGCCGCGGTGGCCGGCGCCGGCAGCATCGCCTCCAGGTCGGTGCCGTCCGACAGCAGCGCCACCGGTACGGCCCGGCGGCGCGACTCCCGCTGGTGGACCGCTCTGCGGGAGGCGACCGTTCGCCGGTGGTCGACGTTCTGGTGCACCGCGTCGTGCACCTCGTCGAGGGTCAGGAACATGATGTCGCCGGGCTGATCGAGCAGCCCGCTGCCGGTCAGGTCAATGCCCACGGAGAGTAGTTGCCGCCGCATCTCCTGCAGCCGGTACAGACCGGCGAACTTGCCCGCCTCCCGCAGTCCGGCCAACGCCCGGGCACGGCGCAGCAGGAACCCGGCGAGACGCCCCCGCACCGGCCTGCGGCGGCGGGCGCGGGCGCCGAGCTCGTGGAGGGTGGCTTCCGCCGTGGCGGCCGCGCGTGCGAAGCGCCGGTCGGGTGCCTGCTCCGGATCGGTGACCCGTAGGTAGTTGGCGATCATGGTGAAGATCGGCGCCGGGTCTTCGTTCCAGCGCGGCACTCCGAGGTCGACCTCGGCGACGCCGCGGTGGCCGTAGGTGTCCAGGAACGCCGCCAGTCCGATGTCCGGGAGCGTCCCCTGCCGGTACCGCGCGGCCAACTCGTCGGGCGGCGTGTGCAGCAGCAACTGTCGGTGGTCGCCGGCGCGCTGGGTGAGCCGCCAGAGCGCGAGATCCATTTCGATGGTGACGTTGTGGGGCATCCCACCCAGTACGGCGTGGATCTCGTCCTCGCGAACGACGCCCTTGAGCAGGTGAGCCGGCAGCGCGGCCGCGAGCATGCCGGCCACGATGGGGGAGACGATGTCGGGTGGGCTGCTCGCCGCCTCCTGGGCCCGCACGAAGCGCAGCCGTTCGGCGGCGGCACGCAGACTGTCGGGCGCAGCGGACCGGAGTTTCAGCTGCTCGATGGCGTCGAACATCCGCGTCCGCGCCGCGTCGGGTCGGGCCAGCGCCCGCACGACCCCGACCACCAGCCGCACGGCCGCCCACAGGGACGCTCGATTCGACCCGTGTCGGCCCTCCGGACGGTCCTTGCCCGGAGCGAACCGCGGGTCCGCCAGGACCTGCTGCATGACCGCCTGGGCGCGCGGACCGAAGTCGACCGCCATGAGCTTGACCAGCCGCTTGCGGGTGGATCTGCGGCGCGCCAGGTCGGTCAGGTCGCCGTAGAGCCGCCCACCGATGTCGACGATCTCGGCCCTGATGCCGAGCGCGGCGAGCATCGCCGCGACCAGCGACTTCAGCGTGGACATGCCCATCGGCGTGACGGGCTGGACCATGCCCTGGACGTGGCCGAACTCCAGGTAGACGCGCGGAAGGGGTTTGTCGGTGTCCGGAGGGAGGGGGAAGAGTGTGGTGATTGGCCGCGACTGCAGCAGCCACATGGTCCCGTCCTCGTCGATCGCCCACTCCACGTCCTGCGGGCAGCCGAAGTGCCGCTGGAGGCGCTCGCCGACGGCCCGCAGCTCGGCCAGTTGGGCCCTCGCCAGGCAACCGGTGCCATCCTGGTCCGACCCGTTGAGGAGGTAGTGGTCGACGTCAGCTTGGCCGTCCACCACCGCCGTGCCGGGACCCGGCGCGGCGTCGACCATCATCTCCGTGCGGCAGCCGGTCAGTGGGTTCGCCGTGAACAGCACCCCCGACACCTGGGCGGCGACCATCCGTTGTACGACGACGGCCATCCGGACGGTGTCGTGATCGATGTGGTGGGCGTCGCGGTAGGCGACCGCGCGGGCGTTGTGCAGCGAACCCCAGCACTTCTCGATCGCAGCGATCAGTTCAGCGGTGCCGGTGACGTTGAGGACGCTGTCCTGCTGTCCGGCGAAGCTCGCGTCCGGCAGGTCCTCGGCCGTCGCGCTGGACCGCACCGCCACCGGGCCCGCACCGAGCCGCGCGTACGCGTCGACGATCTCCGCCTGCGGGATGACGCCCGACTGGTACGCCTCGGTGGTGACGCAGAACCCCGGCGGCACACGCTCGCCCCCGCGGATCAACTCGCCCAGGCCGGCCGCCTTGCCGCCCACCAGATCGATCATGTCGGCGGACGCCTCGGACAGCGGGATCACACGCATGGGACCCACCTTCTTCGCAATACGACTGCATTGCAAACCACCGTACCTCGTTGACAATGCAGTCGCAATGCCAGCGACCGCCCCGGCCTGGACGATGAGGCGGGGAACTGGCCGGGTCACCGGGACGCAATCGGACCTGAGGGCTGTCGCGCGTCCCTGTGTTGATCGATGGATGTCCCCCGCGTGCCGTGCCTGGACCTGCGGTACTGGTCGGACGTGGGCGAGCTGGGACGGTTGTCGCCGGATGGGCTGCTTCTCAGGCCGTTTGCTATGTTCTCCGGCCAATGCCATCCGATGCGGACGCTGACGACCTCGCCGACGGGATCGACCACCCGTTCGGCAACGAGGAAGGCGGCAGTGACGGCTGCACAGTCCCTTGTGGACCGCGCGGTGCGAATGATGATCTAATTCATTCAGGTTCGACCGAGTAGCCGGAAATGCCAGGCTGCGTAGCGAAGGAGTTCTCATGCCCGTCACCGCCGACCTCACCAAGCTGGTCGACAAGGCCTACCAGGACAAGAGCGTCACCGAGCTGGTCGACGCCCCGGTGTCCGCCCTTGCCGGAGTCAGCGACGGTGGTGCCAAGCTGCTCAAGGAGGCGCTCGGCATTGTCACGATCGGCGACCTCGGCCGCAACCCCTACTTCCGCACCGCCAGCGCGCTGGTCGCCCTGACCGGCAAGTAGCCCCGCTCCCGGCCATGCCCGGGCGGCCAGCTTCCGTAGCCGCCCGAGCATGCCACCCGGACAGCAGTGGCAGGCAGAAGTTGAGGGTCCCGGAGGTGACCGATGAGCGAGACCCCGATCAGAACCGGCGACGGAACTCAGGTCCCCGCTCCGCCGGCGGTGCGGACAACCGCCGACCGGGTGAGGCGCTGGCAGTTCAACACCCCGTCGCTCGCCCGTCGGGGCTACGACTCGGACGAGGTCGACCGTTTCCGCATCCAGGCCGCCGACGAGCTTGACCTGCTGGCTACCGAGATCGCACGGTTGCGGGCTGAGAACGAGCGGCTCGCCGGCCAGCTTGAGCTGCACCGCCACGGGGTGATCCCGAGCGCCGGCGCGGCCGTGGACTTGCCCAGAGCCAACGAGGTCAACCTGCTGTCCGAGGCCCAACGGGAGGCCGAGCAGATCATGGCCCAGGCCCACGAGTACGCGCATCGGGTCGCCGAGTACGCCCGTGCGCAGTACGACAACGCCGTACGAGCGGCGAGCGATGGCGCTGCGCAGGAGGCGCGGCGGGCGATCCACAACGGCCGCCTCGGCGCTGGGGTCGAGCGAGACGACGCGGCCCGGAAGGTGATGCCGACCGGCGGCGAGACGATGATCGCGCAGATCCGGGCGGTGGCCCGGCACCTTGACGACGGCCGGCAACAACTTGCCCGCGCGCTCGAGCGTCTCGCCGCCGAGCCGACGAGAGCTCAGGGGGCCGCGGGCGGGCCTGGGCCGGCTGCTCGGCTCCGGACCGGCCAAGCTGGTGCCCCCGGGTCGGTCCGCGTCCGGGTGGCCGCGGTGGACGAGCCAACCGTAGCGATGGCGACGATCAACAAGGCCGACGCCAGGGCTGGCGGAACCGCCCACCCACCCAGCACTGCCTGACGCCCCAGCACGGTCGCCGCCCGGGGCGGCAAGCGGCCGGTCAACTCAGCAGCAGGTCGATCACGCCCGTCAGGTCCTCCGCGCCGCTGCCCTCGGCCAGGCGGCGGCGCATCAGCTCGAAGTAAGGGCTGAGCAGTTCCGGGCTTACGCCCTGCTGCTCGGCAGCGCTCAGGAAGGTCGGCGTGCCGGCCACCTGCATGGCGAGGTTGGAGACCACGCCCTTGGTGTAGTCGCCGCTGCGCAGCTGTTCGGCGGTCTGGTGAACGGCCGGGGCCATGGCGATGAGCCAGTCCGCGAGCAGCGGGGCGAGCGACGCCGGGTCGATGTCCTCCTTGCGGATCAGGGCGAAGGCGTGCGCGACCCCGGCGAACATTCCGTACATGGCGCTGAGCAGGGCCACGTCGTACAGGGCCGCGAAGCCCGGATCCGTCCCGACGTAGGTGGTGCCGGCCGGGACGCCAAGGGTCTCCTGGTGGCGCTCGAACAGCTCCTGCGAGCCGCTGTAGAAGACGTAGCCGCCGGCTTCCGGGATGCCGATCATCGGAGGGACCGCCATGATCCCGCCGTCCAGGTAGCGGGCGCCGCGCTCGCGGGCCCACTCGGCTCGGGCGCGCGCCTGGGCAGGGGTGCTGGTGGTCAGGTTGACCAGGTCCCGGTCGGCCAGGTCGGTGCCAGCCAGCACTTCGTCGACCGAGGCGTCGTCCAGCAGACAGACGACGACCAGGGTGTTCGCCGCGACCGCCTCAGCGGCGCTGTCCGCGACCCTCGCACCCTCGACGCCGAGCGCCGCGGCGCGGGCAGGGGTGCGGTTCCAGACGGTGAGCGGGTGGCCGGCGGCGAGCCAGGTACGGGCCAGCGCGGTGCCCATCGCGCCGAGCCCCAGCAGCGTGACGGAGGTCTTCTCAGCAGTGTTCTGTGCCATGCCGATCAGGCTGGTCGTAGGCCGGTAGGTGATCAAGTACGCACTTCGGAGTGGGTGGTTACCCTGGGGTTAGCGAGCACGTCAGAGGGTGGGGGCATGGCGACGTTGAACCGGCCGGGCGCACCGGATGGTCACGCCTGCGGGATCGACACCGCGATGGAGGTGATCGGCGGCAAGTGGAAGGTGCTGATCCTCTGGGCGCTCCACGAGCACCCCTACCGTCGCTTCGGCGAGCTGCGTCGACTGCTCCCGGGGATCACCGAGAAGGTGCTGGCCTCTCACCTGCGCGAGATGGAAGCGGACGGCGTCGTGCACCGCGTCTCCTACGACGAGGTACCGCCCCGCGTCGAGTACTCGCTGACCGAGGACGGCACGCGCCTCAACGACGCACTCGAGCCGCTGGCCGCCTGGGGACGCCAGCGCTCGACCGCTTGACTGCTGCCCAACCCGCTGCCGAGAAGCGTCCACGACCGTTTCCGCTTGAGGTGGTGCCTACCATCGGGCAATGACCGTCACGCCAGACCCTTCCGCGTCGCTCCCGCCCGGCGACGCTGGCGGTCCGCGCCCCGCCGAGCCGCCCGGGCGCTCCAGCCCTCGGCCGATCCGTCGGCGACGTCGACTCGTCCAGCGGGCCCTCGTCGTCGGGGCCGGGCTGGTGCTGCTCCTCGCTGCTCCGGCGCTCTGGGTCCGGGCGAGCTCCGCCGGCCATCTGCACCCCTACGATGAGGCGCCCGAGGCGCCGGTCGTGATCGTGTTCGGCGCGCAACTGGCACCGGGAGGCACCCAGCCCATGCCATTCCTGAAGGGGCGGCTGGACGTGGCGACCCAACTGGTCAAGGACGGCAAGGCGAGCGTCGTGCTCGTTTCCGGCGACCGCGCCGGCGCCTCCGGCGACGAGATCGCCGCGATGACGGCGTACCTTGTCGCCGCCGGCGTGCCCGCCGAGCACATCGTCGGCGATCCGTACGGTCTCGACAGCTACGACACCTGCAAGCGCGCTCATGACGTGTACGGCGTACGCCGGGCGCTGCTCGTCAGCCAGTCACTGCACCTGCCCCGTGCGGTGACGCTGTGCCGGCGCCTCGGCATCGACGCGAGCGGAGTCGCCGCCCGCTGTGACGGCTGCCGGCGAGTGACTCTGGCGAAGAACACCGCACGCGAGCTACCCGCGGCGTGGAAGGTGGCCTACGACCTGGTGACCGCACGCCCGCCCGCGGTGTCCTCAGCTCCCGACCCGGTGCTCCAGCAAGCCCTCGACGAGTAGACGCCCACCTCCTCGCTGGCCGCAGAAGGAGGTCGTGGTTGAGGGCGGATGAGGGGCGATTCAGCGATGCCACCTGCCCACGCGTACGGGAACGCCGAGAGACGCGTGGAGGATCGGTTCGCCGGCCGGCGCGGGCAGTCCAGCCCCGGTCAGCAGATTCTGGTCCAGCCGGAGCAACTCGACCCGGCGCAGCGGCCACTCAGGGTGTTCCACCTCGGCGGCGGCAAGCCCTCCGGCGATGACGGTGAACAGTCGGTACCGGGCGGTCAGGAAGTGGGCGAGCTCGTCGCGCTCCGCCTCGCGCAGCGGCGGACCCAGCCGCACGTCGGCGTCACATCGCAGCCGTCGAGGGCCGGGCCGGCGACGCGCACAGCGATAGGCGACCCGCGTGCCGCTCACCCGTACCGCCATGTCCGACCAGTAGTAGGGCAACCGGTAGCCGGCTCGGGCCGCGAGGACCGCGGGCAATCGGGCCGCGTCCAGCGACAGGAACCAGATTCCCCGCCGGCCGTGCCGGTCCTGGGCGTAGGTCCGGACGTTGGTCTCGGGGAAGCTCGACAACCAGGGTACGGCTGGTAGTGCTGGAATCCGCACCCCCTGCATGAGGAACGGTGTCAAGCCGACCCAGGCTGATCCGTCGAAGGTATCCACCGCCAGCCCGGGCGGCAGCATCGGCTGCAGCATCGAGGGTGGGCAGCGCCAGTGGATGAACGTTATCCAGCTCCACCGGTGGCACATCAGCGGTCGGGGCACCTTCGGTGACGGCGGAGCCTCCATCCGCCTCCCTCCACGCGCTTGATCACCAGACGGCAGTGCGGGGCGGGCCCGCATGAGCGGTCCGCCCCGTCGCAGCAGTCGACTCTGCCTGGCCGTGAACGCGGACGCGCCGCGGCGCCCCGACGGCGATCGCCTGGTCGGCGCCGGCTCAGGCGCGCACGGCGTCCATGGCCTTTTTCAGGGCGCGGGGCGCCGTCGGCTTCCGCGGTGCCTTGTTCTTCATCGCGGCCAGCCGGGCACCGAGGTCCTGCAACTGTTGGGGCGGAACAGCTTCCCGCACCTTCGGGAACCACTCCTTTTCTTCTTCCTCGATGTGGTGCGTGACGGCCTCGATAAGGACCATCGTCTTGGCCTCGAAATGCTCGTCGTCGGGGCTCATCATGCTCAGTTCAAAGCCCAGCACGTCCGCGACGTGGTGTTCCTCGTAGGATTCCAGTACCGCTTCGTTGAGGTCCGGCACCAGCCTGCGGGTCTCCGGGTACATGCACTCGTTCTCGATGTAGGTGTGCATGGTCAGTGCTTCCAGGATCTGGCTGACCAGCTGCTTCTTCCGGTTCGCGTCCGCGCCCGTGTCCTGGAAGTCCTTGAACAGCCTGCGTATTTCGCGGTGGTCCTCGATGAGCAGGTCGATAGCGTCGGTCGGCATGTGACTCCCTCGGTGGCTCCTGGTGGCGACTCCGAGCCTAGACCGGGCCAAACGTATTATGCGGACAAATCGTCATGCCGCGACGGGCCGCTGGCGTCCGCCCGGGCGACGACTCCAGATACCCGGGTCGTGCCGGCGGGCGTAGCGGTTGGCGTGGAGAGGCAGCTACTGCCTGCTCCCGCGACTGCGGATGACTCGGCCGGTCAGGCCGGCGCTGCCTCTCCGATCGCCTGGTCCAGGATTTCCAGACCGAGGGCCAGTTCCTCGCGCGTCGTGGTGAGGGGTGGCGCGATCCGGAAGGTGCTTCCCATGCCGGGCAGCTGCACGACGTTCATGTGGAGACCGAGCTCGAGGCAGCGGCGGGTGACGTGGGCGCCGAGGACGTCCGAGCCTTCTCGCGTCTCCCGGTCGAGGACCAGTTCGATCCCCTGCATCAGGCCACGCCCCCGTACGTCCCCCACCACGTCGTGCCGGTCTCTGATGTCAAGCAGGCCGGCGCGCAGGAATTCGCCGAGCTCCCGTGCCCGTACGTCCATCTGCTCCTGCTGGAGGACGTCGAGCACGGTGTTGCCGACGGCGGCGACGAGGGGGTCCGACACGTGTGTGGTGTAGAAGAGGTAACCCCGCTCGTGGGCCCGTTGTTCGATCTCTTCAGTCGTGATCACCGCGGCGAGCGGCAGGCCGGCGCCCAGCGTCTTGGACAGCGTGAGGATGTCCGGCACGATGCCGTCAGGTTGGAAGGCGTACCACGTGCCGGTGCGACACAGACCGGTCTGCGCCTCGTCGACGATCAACAGCATGCCGCGCTCGCGGCACTTGCGCGCCAAGGCGGCGAAGTAGCCCGGCGGTGGCTCGATGATGCCGCCAGAGCTGAGGATCGGCTCGACTATGCACGCGGCGAGACTCCCCGATGACTGGGCATCGACGAGGGCGAACCCGAAGTCGAGCTGCCGCTGCCAGTCCAGCTCGCCGTCGGAGGTGGTGAAGTCGGGGCGGTACGGGTTGGGCGTGGGGATCGCGAAGTTTCCCGGCGGGGTAGGCCCGTAGCCGCGGTGGCCGGCGCTGTAGGTTGCGGCGGCTGCGGCGTGCGTCATGCCGTGCCACGACTTGGCGAAGGCGACGACCTCGTGTTTGCCCGTTACGAGCTTGGCCATCCGGATGGCCGCCTCGTTCGACTCGGCGCCGGTCGTCAGCAGCAGCGCCTTCTCCAGTGGCGGGGGGAGGGACTCGGCGAGCCGGCGCGCGAGGTCGACGACCGGGCGCGACAGCATGCCGCTGAACAGGTGATCCAGGCTCGCGATTTCCCGCTGCACCGTTTGCACGATCGCGGGATGACAGTGCCCCAGAATGGCGCTCATCTGACCCGAGGTGAAGTCCAGGATCTGCCGGCCGTCGGCGGTGTACACGAAACTGCCGGCCGCGCGCTCGATGATCTCGGGTGTGAACGCGGCGCCGTAGCGCACCAGATGGCGGTCGGCGTCAGACCAGAACTGTTCGGCGGCACCCTGCTCGGTAGTCAGCGTCATACGCCTCACGATAGGACCGTTCCTTATGCGGGAAAAGCTGAGGTTTCTGGCTATGCTGTGCGGAATTTGTGCACAGGGGGTTCCCGATGCGGCTGAACACAGCACGCCTGGAGATGCTCAGCCTGCTGGACGGCCTCGGCACCATGCGGGCCGTCGCGGCGGCCCTGCACATGAGTCCGTCGGCGGTGTCAGCGCAGCTGGCGGTACTGGAGGCGGAGGCCCACGCCGAACTCCTGCGGCGCACCGGCCGCCGGGTCCAGCTCACGCCTGCTGGGCGCACGCTCGCCCGGCACGCCCGCATCATCCTCGACCAGATCAAGGCGGCTGAGGTGGACTTGCAGGGCCTGTCCGGACAACCAACCGGACCGGTACGCCTCGCGGCCTTCTCCAGCGCCATCCGGGCCGTCGTCATTCCGCTCGCCGCGCGGCTCCGGAAGGCGCACCCAAGGATCGAGCTCGAGGTCGCCGAACTCGACCCACAGGCCAGCCATCCGGCCCTGCGCCGCGGCGACTACGACATCATCGTGACCGCGGACTTCATCGACGGGTCCATGCCGCTGCACCCGGACGTGCACACCATCCCCCTGCTCACCGACGCCATCGTGCTCGTGCTGCCGCAGTCGCAGGTTGCGTCGGAGGCACCGGCGGACCTGGCCGACTTCGCCGACGCGGCCTGGTCCATCGACATGCCCGGCACGTACCTGTCGAACCTGGTGACGAGCACCTGCCGGCAGGCCGGCTTCGAGCCGGTCGTGGCTGGCCGCTTCGCCAGCTACGAGCTGCTCCTGGCGCATGTCGAGGCCGGCCTGTCCGTGTCGCTCCTGCCCGAGCTTGCCGTGGACCGTCGTTACCACGTCGCCATCCGCCCGCTGCGCCGACCGTTGACCCGCCACGTCTATGCGGCCGTTCGCAGCCGATCAACTCTCACCGCGGCGAGCCAGATTGTGCTGGACGAACTACGCGACGTCGTTATCGCGGGGTCAGCACACAGAACTCGTGGCCGTCGGGATCGGCCATGACCACCCAGCTGACCTCGCCCTGGCCGATGTCGATCCGCGTCGCCCCGAGGGAGACGAGACGGTCGACCTCCGCTTGCTGATCACCGTGGGCGGGTGGAGCGAGGTCGAAGTGCAGCCGGCCCTTCCCGGTCTTCGGCATCAGCGGCGGACCGCCCCAGGTGATCTTCGGGCCGCCGTGCGGCGAGCGAATCGCGGTCTCCTGGTTCTGGTCCCAGACCAGTGGCCAGCCCAGCGCTGCGCTCCAGAAGTACCCGACCTCCTGCGAACCGTCGCAGGAAAGGGCTCCGATGAAGCCGCAGTCGGCGAGGAAGTTGTTGCCTGGCTCGATGACGCAGAACTCGTTGCCTTCGGGGTCGGCGAGCACCACGTGGTCGGCCTCCGGGCCCTGCCCGATGTCGATGTGCCGGGCGCCGAGTTCGAGCGACCTCGCCACCGTCTGCTGCTGGTCCTCGAGGGAGGCGCTGGTCAGATCGAAGTGGATCTGGTTCTGGCCAGCCTTCTGCTCCTGGCTCGGAAGAAATCGGAGCCGGAACCCGGTGTCATCGCTCGACAGGAGCGCGATGCCGTCCTGGGGGTCGTCGGCCATCTCCCAACCGAGGACGCCGGCCCAGAAGCGCGCGAGACGGAGCGGCTCGTTCGCATCGAAGCAGAGCGCGACGAGGTGACAGGTCATTCCGCTCCGCACCTCCGATCTGATGACTCAAAGCCGCAGACAGGGCACGTCTTCCCTGCTCGTGAGGGAAGCAACGCTAGGCGCTCGGGGTCCTGCCACGCAAAGGGATTTGCGTCAGCGGGCGACGCTCACACGTGCGCAACGGGAGTTCGCCGCCGACCTTCCGCCTACTGGCGCAAGGTCGGCGGCGAACGCTGGTGGACACCGCACTAGCGAAGCGGGATCCCGGCTCGACGAGCGGCCTGCTGACCGCCGAACACCGGCAGGGCGAGGTGACTGACCTTGGTGTCGACCGTGATGGTCGGCCGCGAGGTGAGCCGCTCGGCTGAGTAGCTGCGGTAGCTGCCGACAATGATCACGCCGATCCGGTTGCCGGCGGAGAAGACGTAGTCTTCCGGCAGCAGCGGAATACTGATGTCGTACGACTGGCCCGGTGTCATGGGCTCGGCCACCGCGACCGAGTTGCGGTTCTGCCCGTCGAGGATCCCCTTGGTCACCCGCCATTGGGTGACGTTGGCCGGCCGGTACGCAACGGGCCGGTAGCACCCGTCGTCGGCTGGGCTCGACTCGCCGTAGCACTGCTCGGGCAGCGTCGTCTGCAGGATTCCGTCGCCGGTTCGGCTGTTCTGCGTGCTCGGCCCATATTCGACCAGGATCGCGCCGAAGTAGGCCGCGTCGAGGCTCGACGAGGCGGTCAGGTTGATCACGGGGGTGCCCGAGATACGTAGGTCCTCCTCGAGCGGCGGGGACAGGAAGGCCAGACGGTTCTCTGCCGGCTGGTTCGGGTTGTCGATCATCGCCGCTTCGAGTTGGTTGGGGTTGTCGACGAACGAACGGCTGGTCGGCGCGCCCGCGGCCGGGGTGAGTGCGAGCCCTCCGGCGCTGTCGGTGCCGGGACGCAGCCACATGTTGACGTTCCCGGTGCGGGGGATCGGCCAGTCGGCGTGCTGCTCCCAGACGCCGACGGACGGTTCCACGTCGACCTTCGGCTCGTTCACGATGCCGTTGTTGATCCCCTGAAGCCAGTAGTCGAACCAGCGGTGCAGCGTGTCGACCCACACGTCCCGACGGAAGTCGAACGGGTCGATGTGACCAACGCGACCGACCCACAGCTTGCGCGGGACGTCGTACGTCTTCAGCGCTTCCCAGAACTTGCTGAAGTGGTCGGGCCGGACGTTGTCGTCCTGGATCCCGTGGACGAGGAACACGCTGGCGTTGATGTTCGCGGCGTCGTCCAGGTAGTTCCGCTCGTGCCAGAACGGCGTGTAGTCGCCGTGCTCGTCGCCGTCGTTGGCCCCTATCTCATTCCAGACCGGCGCGCACCTGGATTGACGCGCCGGGTCGTCAGCCGTGACGGTCCGGGCGAGCGACCCCAGGTAGTTGTTGCCACGCGTGACGATGCCGCTGGTACGCGTGTAGTCGTAGTAGTTGTACGGCCCGGAGATCGGAACGACCGTGGACAGGCCACTGACGCCGGACGCCGCCGCGGCCATCGCCAGCGACCCGTCGTACGACTTTCCGATCATCGCGGACTTGCCGTTGTGCCAGTCGACCACGACCGGATTGCCGTGGGAGTCGTGCCCGCTGCGGCGGCCGTTGAGCCAGTCGATAACTGCCGGACCGGACGCGTTCTCGTTCGCGCCCTGGATCGTCGGGCAGCCGGTGGAACCGGCCGTGCCGGGCATGTCGACGAGCGCGACGGCGTAGCCACGGGGCACGAAGTAGTTGTCGTAGAACAGCGGCCAGCGGTCGAGCAGGCCATCACCATCGAGGTCGGCCTTGAGTTCGGACTCGTTGCCGCGCCCCAAAGTCGCGTAGTACGGGCTGTCGTCGATGATGACGGGCACCTTCAGGCCCTGCTCGCTGGCCGCCGGCCGGATGAGATCGACACGGATGACATCCTTGGTGCCGTCCCGGTCGCTGTCGAAGTCGGTGTCGACCCAGATCCGCTCGCGGATCGCGTCGGCGTAGCCGAACTCCGGCTGGGTGACTCCGTCCTTCACCACGATCGTCGGCGCCTCGACCCGCTCGGCGGCCATCGCCGGTGCCGTCACGGCTAGCATCGCCATCGCTGCGCCGACCGAAACGATCGCCCTCATGGCTTCCCTCCACATCCGGCCCGCGGCAGCGCTCACTCGGCGCGCCGACTCGACCACTACGGGGACGCTACGAAAAGGGCCGATTGGTCGTCATCAAGCAGATGCACGAAGTCCTCGGCGCGCCGCATAGACATCTGCCGAGACACGCGTCGGTCATCGCCGGGATCGTTATCGTCGGCCGTACGCCGACGGCATGTCGCTGCTCGCACCGTGGCGCCGCCGTCGGATCCGCCGGTCGCCGGTCGCCGGCCGCCCGGCGTCGACCGACGAAAGGAGTACCTGGTCATGGTTCCTGCGCCCCGTCGGGCCGCCGTGACGTTCGCCGCCACGCTCGCGCTCGCCCCGCTCACCGCGTGCTCGACAGCCGACGCGCCGGGGGCCTCCCCGTCGAGCCCTCCGTCGAGCCCGGTCGCCACCTCCCCGCCGCCCTCGGTCATGCCGGACTTCGCCCGGCTCGAAGCGGAGTTCGACGCTCGGCTCGGCGTCTACGCCATCGACACCGGCACCGGTCGTATCGTCGAGCATCGCGCCGACGAACGGTTCGGCTACGCCTCGACCTTCAAGGCGCTCGCGGCCGCGGCGATGCTGGACGCGGCCTCAACCGCCGAGCTGGATCAGGTGGTCCGCTACGCGCGGGCCGACCTGGTGACCCACTCGCCGATCACCGAGCGGCACGTGGGGACCGGGATGACCCTGCGCGAGCTGGGCGACGCCGCCGTTCGATACAGCGACAACACCGCCGCCAACCTGCTGCTGAAGCGGCTCGGCGGCCCGGCCGGCTTCGAGCGGGCGCTGCGCGACCTCGGCGACCAGGTCACCGACCCGGAGCGGATCGAGACCGATCTCAACGAGGCGGCCCCTGGGGACCGGCGCGACACGAGCACGCCTCGGGCCCTCGCCACCGATCTACGGGCGTACGTCCTCGGCGACGCGCTCTCCGCCGAGGACCGCGCGGTGCTGACCGGGTGGCTCAAGGGGAACACGACTGGGGACAAGCTCATCCGGGCCGGCGTCCCGGCCGGCTGGCAGGTCGGCGACAAGACCGGCTCCGGCGGGTACGGCACCCGCAACGACATCGCGGTGATCTGGCCTCCCGACGGCGCCCCCATCGTGCTCGCGGTCCTCTCCAGCCGCGACGAGAAGGACGCGGAGTACGACGACAAGCTGATCGCCCAGGCGGCGAAGCTGACGGTCGAGGCCCTGCGCCGGTAGACGCAGCGCGTCGGATGCCGGCTGAGGTTACGGGTTGAGGTGGGCGGATCGGGTCAGGATCGCGGAGGTGACCGGATCGGTGGTGGCCAGGTCGGGCCGGCGCACGCGGGGCAGTGGTGCCTCGCCGTCCGCCGGCAGGGTGGCGTTCAGCATCACCGTTCGGGCTGGCTGGCCGGGGGAGCGCAGCCGATCGAGCAGCAGCTTGCCGGCCGCCTGGCCCAGCTCGTACGCGGGCTGGTGGATGACGGAGATCGCTGGCGTGAGTAGCCCGGTCCATGGCGCGTCGTCGAAGACCACCAGCTCGACGTCCTGGCCGGGGGTGAGTTGCCGGTCGCGCAGTATGCGTAGGACGCCGACGGCCATCATGCTGTTGGCCACCAGGATGGCCTCGACGTCCGCCGTTTCCAGCAGGGCGTCCGCGGCCTGGCGGCCGCCGTTCTCGTTGAAGGCGGCGTAGCGGATGAGGTTCTCGTCGATCGGCAGTCCGGCGTCCTGTAAGGCTTCTCGATAGCCGAGCACCCGTTCGCTGGCGGTGAAGACGCGCTGCGGCCCGGTGATACAGGCGATCCGGCGGTGGCCGCGGGCGATCATGCGGTCGACCGCCGTTCGGGCTGCGCGACGTGAGTCGATCAGGACCGTGTCCACTGCCAGGTCCTGCCGTAACGGCCGGTCCATGGTGATGACCGGCAGGCCTCGGGACAGCAGCCGGTCGACCCGGCTGGTCGCCGACGTCGGCGTGATCAGCACGCCGGATACCCGGTACTGCGCGGCGATGCTGAGGTAGCCCTCTTCCTTCTCCGGGTTCTCGTCCGTGTTGCACAGCAGCAACGAGTACCCGGCCGACTGGGCCACGTCCTCCACGCCGCGGGTGACCTGGGTGAGGAACGGGTTCTCGATGTCCGCGATGATCAGCGCCCAGGTGGCCGAGGTCTGCTGGCGCAGGGATCGGGCCAGCGAGTTCGGCACGTAGCCGAGTTCCCGTGCGGCGCGGCGGACGCGCTCGGCGGTGTCCGGTCGCACGGCGGTGTCGGAGGCGAACACGCGCGACACGGTTGCGGTGGACACCTGGGCGAGCCGGGCCACGTCACGGATGGTGGTCAAGGCAGGCCCTTCGCGGTGGCGTTCCGGTGGTGAGGTGAGCACAGGTTACCCGTCGGGCGGGCGGCGGTCGATGAGCCACGGGCGCAATGTAATCGATTACAGATTTCCCTGGCAAGACACGGGCCGGCGAGGCGTGGAAGATTGCCGAGCCGTGAAGGGACTGTTGCGGCCACGTGTAAAAGTCCAGCACAAGAGGGGGTTGTGTCTGTGGCACAGCTCATGTAATCGTCTACATCCACGGGCCGCCTCCGGCCCCGTCCGTGGGAAGGACCTGACAGTGAAGCGGCAAAGAAAACTTGGCGCCGTTGCTGCGGCGACAGCGCTCACCCTCGGGCTCGCCGCATGCGCCGGCGGTGCCAGTGACAACCAGTCGACCAGCGGCGGGTCGGGATCCCTGACCTTCCGATCGTGGAGTCCGATCGACCAGACCACCCAGCAGATGATCGCGGCGTTCAAGCAGGCGAACCCGGATGCGAAGATCGACGCGACCATCTTCAACTACCCCGAGTACCTGGTCGACCTGCAGACCCGGGCCGCGTCCAACACGATGCCCGACATCGTCGGCCTTCAGCCTGGCGCGCTCACCCAGCAGTACCGGGCCAACCTCATGCCGTTGCAGGACTGCGCCCAGAAGACCTGGGGCGCCGACTGGCAGAAGAAGTTCTATCCGATCGGCATCGAGCAGGCCCGGATGGGCAACCCGGCCGGCGACGAGAACTTCTACACGCTCCCGCTGCTCGTGCAGACCGTGAACCTCTGGGCCAACACCAAGATCTTCGACGAGAAGCACGCCCAGATCCCGCAGACGTGGGACCAGCTCAAGGCGACGGTCAACCAGCTCAAGGGCGGGGAGTACGCGCCGTTCATGCTGCCCGCCAAGGACAGCTGGCTGCGCAACGTCGTCTTTCTGCAGATCGCCAACAACATCGAGCCGGGCCTGGTCTACAAGGCCGAGGACGGCTCCGACTCGTGGACCAACCCCAAGCTCGTCGAAGCGTTCGACTACTGGGGCAAGCTCTTCACCGACGGCATCGCCCAGAAGGGCGCGATCGGCCTGGACGCCTACCCGACCGGCGCGAACCAGTTCGAGGCGGGCAACGCGGCTATGATCCCGCTCGGCGCCTGGTGGATCCAGCAGTCCGACCCGACCAAGACCGGCCTGCCGCCGCTGTCCGAGGGCATGTCCGGCTACCAGCCGTTCCTGTTCCCGACCATCCCGGGCGGCGCCGCCCAGCCGCAGCTCGTCGGCGGCATCGACGTCTCGCTGGGCATCGCCAAGAACACCAAGAACCCCGACCTGGCGTGCAAGGTGCTCACCGACTGGATCGCCGGCGCGGGCGCCCAGAAGCTGATCAACACGTTCAACGACCTGCCCGCGGTGACCGGCCTGAACCCGGAGAAGTTCACCAGCGACAAGCAGAAGCAGATCTGGACGACCCTGACCTCGGACTGGATGCCGCAGGTGAAGTACTCCCGCTACCTGAAGACCCCGCAGATGGACACCGCGCTCGGGGACGCACTGTCCGGCATCGCCACGGGTGAGCTGACGCCCCAGGCGGCCGCCGCGAAGGTGCAGGCGGAACAGCAGAAGGTCAACGGCTGAGCGGCCCAGGCCGCCCGAACCAGCCGGATGAGGGTGTGCGGCCCACACCCTCATCCGGCCACGGAGCAGACCAATGAGTGACCACACCGTTCAGAAGCACACCGCTCCCCGGGAGTGGCTTGCCGGAACCCTCTTCCTGCTGCCGGCCATCGTGCTGTTCGGGATCTTCGTCATCTACCCGATCGTCTACAACTTCCAGGCCAGCACCCTCGACTGGGACGGGGTGAACCCGGGCAGATTAGTCGGTCTCGGCAACTACACCCGGCTCTTCGAGGACCCGATCTTCCTGACCACTCTGAAGAACTCCGGCTGGTGGATCCTGCTCACCATCATCCCGCAGGCCCTCATCGGGTTCTTCCTGGCCATGCTGCTCAACGAGAAGCTGCGCGGCCGGGCGATCTACCGGGCGATCTTCTTCATCCCCGCCGTGCTCTCCCCGGTCGTGGTGGGCATCGTCTGGCAGCGCATCTTCGACCCGTTCAACGGCGTGGTCGCCAAGCTCGGCCGGGCCACCGGGCTCGACTTCCTGGTGCACGGCTACCTCGCCGACCCGAAGACCGCCATCTTCGCCGCGATCGTCGTCAACGTGTGGATGTGGACCGGCTTCTCCATGCTGTTCTACCTCGCCGGCCTGCAGCTCATCGACAGCAGCGTGCTGGCCGCCGCCAAGATCGACGGCGCCGGCACCTGGCGCACGATCCGCAGCATCATCTGGCCGCTGCTCCGGCAGACCCACCTGTCCCTGCTGCTGCTCGGCATCATCGGCTCGCTGAAGACCTTCGAACTCGTCTACGTCCTCACCGAGGGCGGACCCAACCACGCCTCCGAGATGCTCCCCACCTACACCTTCAAGCAGGCCTTCCAACTGCAGAGCGTCGGGTACGCCTCGACCATCAGCGCGGTCCTGCTGCTGATCGCGGTGATCAGCTCGCTGTCGATGGTGCGGGCGTTCGGATCGGGCTTCCTCACCGGAGACGAGAAATGACCACTGACCGCAAGGCCATCCCGGCGACCGGCGCGCCGGCACGAGCCGACTCCGGACCGGTCCGGCCGCACCGGCGCCGCCTTCCACACTGGTCACACGCCGTTCTCGCCCCGCTGGCCGTGCTCTGGCTGATCCCGCTCGTCATGGTCGTCGGCCTGTCGTTGCTGTCCACCTCGAACCCGGGCACCACTGCCCTCGGGCTGTTCCCGCAGGAGCCGTCGCTGGGCAACTACGTGCAGATCTGGACGAACAATCCGATCCTGCGGAACCTGGTGAACAGCCTGCTGGTCACCGTCCCGTCGGTGCTGCTGGTCATCCTGTTCGGCTCCATGACCGCGTTCGCGTTGGCCCGGCTGCGCGTGCCGCTCAAGGCGGTGATCTTCGGGGCGCTCACCCTGGCGCTGATCCTGCCGATGTCGAGCATCGTCGTGGCCACCTTCAAGATCCTTCAGGCCATGGGCCTGTACAACAACCTGGCCGGCCTGGTGCTCGTCTACACCGCGCTGGGCCTGCCGTTCGCGGTCATCATCATCCGCACGTCGTTCCTCGCGGTGCCGAACGAGCTGTACGAGGCGGCCATGCTGGACGGCGCCAGCAAGTTCTCCGTCTACTGGAAGGTCTACCTGCCGCTGAGCCGGCCCGCCCTGGCCGTCGTGGCGATCTGGCAGTCCATGTCGTCCTGGAACGACTTCCTGCTGCCGCTGGTCACCCTCGAGGACAACTCGCTCAAGCCACTGACCCTGATCCCGCTGGCCTACCGCGGCACCTTCCTCAGCCAGCCGGGAGCGCTGTTCGCGATCCTGGTGCTCATCTCGATCCCGATCGTGGTGGTCTTCCTGCTGGTCCAGCGCCATCTGGTCAACGGCCTGTCCGGGGCGATCAAGTGAGCCTTCTCGGCGTCGACCTGGGCACCAGCGGCGTGCGGGTGGTGGCGATCTCGGCGGCCGGCGTCGAGATCGCCGGCGCGGCCCGCGCGACCGCCCTGCACCGGCCGGCGCCCGGCATCGTGGAGACCGACGCCGACGAGGTGCTTGCCGCGGCCACCGCGCTGCTCGCCGAGGTCGCCGCCCGCGACGCGGTGGCCGCCGACCCGCCGGAGGCGATCTCGTTCAGCGTGCAGGGCGAGGCGGTCCTGCCGGTCGACGCCGAGGGCAAGGCTCTCGCACCGGCGCCGGTGAGCATGGACCGGCGCGGTGTCGGCCTGGCCGACCAGGTCGCCGCGGAACTGGGCGCCGGCCAGGTGCAGCGGATCACCGGCCAGCGGCCTCACCCGATGTTCTCCGTCTACAAGATTCCCGGCTGGACCGGTCCGGACGTGCGCGGCTATCGCGGCCTGGGCGACTACGTCGCCGCCCGGCTCGGCGCGCGGCCGGCGCTGGACACCAGCATGGCGGCCCGTACCGGCGGCTTCGACGTCGACCGCGGCGTCTGGTCGGCCGAACTGCTCGCCGCCACCGGCGTCCCGGTCGCCCTGCTGCCCGAGGTGGTCCCACCGGGCACCATGATCGGCAAGCTCAGCGCCGACGCGGCCGGCGCAACGGGGCTGCCGGCCGGCCTGCCGCTCGTGGTCGGATCGCACGACCAGGCGTCGTCGTTCCTCGGTGGCGGCGGGCGGTTCGGCTCGGCGGCCGTGTTCTCCTTCGGATCCAGCGACTGCCTGACCGTCGGATCACCCGCACGGCCCGGCGGGCTCGTCGGCACCGGCCTGGCGTCGTACCCGATGGGTGAGGGCCGCTGGCTCACCCTGGCCGGCACCGCTGCGGGCGGTTGGGCGCTGGACTGGTTCGCCACGCTGGCCGGCGTCGCCGGGCCGGCCGAGCGCGACGCCCTCTTCGAGGCGGCGTCGCCCGAGCCGCCGCAGGTGCTGGTGCTGCCGTACTTCGCCGGATCCGGGACGCTAGACAACGACCCGAGGGCCCGTGGCGCCGTCGTCGGGCTCACCCTCGAGACCACCCGGGAGCAGCTCGCCCGCGCCTTCCTCGAGTCATCCGCGTTCGAGCTGCGCAAGATCGCCGACGCGCTCACCGAGCGGGGCGTCACGATCGGCGCCGTACACGCCGTCGGCGGCGGCGCCCGCAGCCACCGGACGCTGGCCATCCGCGCCTCCGCCGCCGGGCTTGCGCTGACCCCGGTGCCCGGGCACGCGGCGGCCCGCGGCGCGGCCCTGCAGGCCGGCGCCGGCATCGGCCGCTATCCGTCGCTCGCCGAGCTGCCCGCACCGGCCTGCCTGCCGGTCGCCCACCCCGACCCCGGCACGGCCCAGTGGTACGCCGCGCAGTCGCGCCGGTTCCGTGACCTCTATCCGACCCTCATCCCGCACGACCGTAGTTTTTCCGATCCGAAGGAGATCCGGTGACCGAGTTCGACCTGCAGCAGACCAAGCAGGACGTGCTGGACTACTGCCTGCTGTCCATGCGCTACGGCCTCAACTTCAACACCCAGGGCAACATCAGCGTCCGGCTGCCCGGCACGGACCGCTTCCTGATCACCCCGACCGACCTGGAGTACGACCGGATGACGGCCGACGACATGGTGGTGGTGGACGCCGACGCCAACGTCATCGAGGGGCCGCACCAGCCGTCCTCCGAGGTGACCGTGCACCTGGCGGTCTACCGCCGACGGCCGGACGTGAACGCGATCGTGCACACCGAGCCGGTCTTCGCCAACGTCTTCGGGGTGGCCGGCCAGCCGATCACCGGTGCCCTGGTCAACATGGTCATCTACACCAAGGGCGATGTCCCGATCATGCCGTTCGCCCTCAGCAACCGCACCGAGTTCGGCGACGCGATGTGCGACGTGATGGGGGACCTGAACGCCGTGGTCTGGGCGAACCACGGGCTGCTCACGGTGGGCGAGAACCTGCGGGACGCGTTCAAGACCACCGTCGCGGTGGAGAGCGCCGCCAAGGTGCTGCTGCACGCCCGGGCGTTGACCGACAAGCCGATCGTCCTGGACTACCACTCGCTCGGCATCACCACGTCGCTCTGAGGAAGGGCACACCCCATGCCACTGGTCACTCTCCGACAGGCGCTGGACGAGGCGCGGCGCGGCGGGTACGCCCTCGGCGCGTTCAACGTCAGCGACGTGCTGCAGGCCGAGGCGGTCCTCGACGCCGCCGCCGAGACGTCGTCGCCGGTCATCCTCGCCTCGCTGGCCGGCGTCACCGCCCACGGCGGCGACGAGCGGTTCTGGTCGGCGCTGCATCACCTGATCGACGGCTACCCGCAGCTGCCCGTGGTGCTCCACCTGGACCACGGCCCGGACCCCGCCACCTGCCGGCGAGCGATGGACAACGGCTTCACCAGCGTCATGATCGACGGCAGCCTCCGCGCCGACGGCACCCCGTCCTCGTTCGCCGAGAACCTTGCGGTGACCACCGAGGTGGTGGCGGAGGCCCACCGCCGCGGGGTTTCCGTCGAGGGCGAGCTGGGCACGATCGGCGGCTCCAAGACCGACGGATCCCGGGCGCCGATCGTGCTCGCCGACCCCGACCAGGCCAGGGAATTCGTGACGGCGACCGGCGTGGACGCCCTCGCCGTGGCGATCGGCACCTCGCACGGCGCCTACAAGTTCGACGCACCCCCGGACGGGTCCGTGCTGCAGATGACGCTGATCGAAAAGATCAGCAGCCTGGTGCCGCAGACCCACCTGGTCATGCACGGCTCGTCGTCGCTGCCCGCTCAGCTGAGGGAGCAGAACAACCGGTACGGCGCCGGCCTGCCCGAGTCGTGGGGCGTGCCGGACGCGGAGAAGGTCCGGTCCATCACCATGGGCGTCCGCAAGATCAATCAGGGCATGGACTCGCACCTGGCCTTCACCGGGGCGGCGCGGCAGGCGCTGGGCACGGACCGGCTGAACGTCGATCCGGCGTACTACCTGCGCCCCGGCCGCGAGGCGATGCAGCGGATGGTCGCCGAGCGGATGCGCCTCTTTGGGCAGGCCGGCCACGCCGACGACTACCAGCCCGTACCCCTCGCCGAGATGGCCCGTCGCTACACCCTGGAGACGTCATGATCGAGCACGCGTACCTCGTCGCCAACGGCGACCAGCGGCTGTCCGCCAACCAGCTCTGCTGGCCCGCCCAACAGCGCTTCGAGGCCCTCCTCACGGAGGCGTTCCGGAAGCGGGGCGTCGCCCTGGAGCGGGCGCACCCGGCGGACACGCCGGAGGGGCACGGCTTCATCGCCAGCCAGGCGCAGGGCCTCGCGGTGCTCGGCGCGCTGCCGCCGGACGCCCCGGTGGTCATGGCCGAAGGCGTGTGGATGTTCTCCCAGCAGGTCCTCGGCGGGCTGCTGCGCCATCGCGGCCCGATCCTCACCGTGGCCAACTGGGAAGGGGAGTGGCCCGGCCTGGTCGGCCTGCTCAACCTCAACGCCTCGCTGGCCAAGGCCGGGCGGCCGTTCGAGACCCTGTGGAGCCGCACCTTCACCGACGACTGGTTCACCGCCCGCCTCGACGAATGGCTGACCAAGGGCAGCATCCAGCACGACCTCAGCCACGTCACGCCGTTCGACGCGTCCACCGTGGACGGCCGCGCCCGTCAGGCCGCCGACGACGTCCTCGGCCGACTGCGCCGAGAGGGCGCCATCCTCGGCGTCTTCGACGAGGGCTGCATGGGCATGTACAACGCGATCATCCCCGACGAGCTGCTCTTCCCGCTCAACGTCTTCAAGGAGCGGCTGTCCCAGTCGGCGCTGTACGCCGAGACCATGCGGGCGAGCGAGGACGAGGCGGTGGCCGCCCTGCGGTGGCTGACCGACCGGGGCATGACCTTCCACTTCGGCACCGACGAGGCCACCGAGCTCACCCGCGAGCAGGTCCTGCTCCAGTTGCGGATGTACGCCGCCGCGGCCCGGATCGCGAACCGGTTCCGGTGCGACATCATCGGCATCCAGTACCAGCTCGGTCTCGCCGACGTCCTCCCCGCTTCCGACCTGGCAGAGGGCCTGCTGAACAACGCCGACCGCCCGCCGGTCACCGGGGACGACGGTGCGGTCATCCGTGACGGCGCCCCGATCACCCACTTCAACGAGGTCGACGAGTGCGCCGGCCTGGACGCCCTGCTCACCACCCGGCTGGCCGGCGCGCTCGGGCAGCCGGTGGAGACCACCCTGCACGACGTGCGGTGGGGCGACCACGACGCCAGCGGCACGGTGGACGACTTCGTCTGGGTCTTCGAGATCTCCGGCGCGGTGCCGCCCGAGCACCACATCGGCGGGTACGCCGGCACCGACTCGATGCGCCAGCCACCGCTCTACTTCCGGCTCGGTGGCGGCACGGTGCGGGGCGTGGCCAAGCCCGGCGAGCTGGTCTGGTCGCGGATCTTCGTCGAGGGCGGCGAGCTGCACATGGACCTCGGCCGGGCCACCGTGGTGGAGCTACCCGCGGCGGAGACCGAACGGCGGTGGGCGGCGACCACCCGGGAGTGGCCGATCATGCACGCTGTGCTGCACGGCGTCACCCGGGATCAGTTAATGGCCCGGCACCGGTCGAACCACATCCAGGTCAGCTACGCCACCGACGCGGCCGGAGCCGACGAACTGCTCGCCGCGAAGGCGCTGACCGCGCACCAGCTGGGCATGCGAGTCAACCTTTGTGGCAGCCGTCCCGACAACGTCCCGCTGCTCTGATGGACGTCTTCCTCGGCGTCGACGTCGGCACCGCGAGCACCAAAGGCGTCGCCGTCACCGCGGACGGCCGGGTCGTGGCCCGCGCGCAGGTCGCGCACGGTCTGAGCAGCCCGCGACCCGGCTGGTACGAGCACGATCCGGAGTCGGTCTGGTGGGACGACTTCCGGCGGGTGATCGCCGAACTGACCGCCGATCCGGAAATGCGCCCGGCCGGCCTCGGGGTCAGCGGCATCGGACCGTGCCTGCTGCCCGCCGACGAGGCCGGCCGGCCGCTGCGGCCAGCCGTCCTCTACGGCATCGACACCCGTGCCGAGGAGGAGATCGGCCTGCTCACCGACCGGTGGGGCGCGGCGGAGATCGTGCGCCGCGGGTCGATCCTCACCTCCCAGGCGATCGGGCCGAAGCTGTACTGGCTCGCCCGGCACGAGCCGGACATCTTCGCCCGAACTCGAATGATGTTCATGGCCAGCTCCTTCCTGGTGCACCGGCTCACCGGCGAGTACCTGCTCGACCACCACTCGGCGAGCCAGGTGAGCCCGCTCTACGACCAGCGGGCCGGCGACTGGGACACCGCCTGGTGGGACGAGATCGCGCCGCACGTCCGGCGTCCTCCGCTGCGCTGGGCGAACGAGGTGGTCGGCCGGGTCACCGCCGAGGCCGCCCGGTGGACCGGCCTGCCCGCCGGTCTGCCGGTGACCGCCGGCACCATCGACGCCTGGGCCGAGGCGGAGAGCATCGCGGTCCGCGCGCCCGGCGACCTCATGCTGATGTACGGCAGCACCATGTTCCTGGTCGCGATGACCGACCGGCCGCTGACCAGCAGCCGGCTGTGGCCCACCGTCGGCCTACGTCCCGGGGTGAACTGCCTCGCCGCCGGAATGGCCACCGCCGGGTCGGTCACCGGCTGGCTGGCCGACCTGACCGGCGCGGACTACACCGCCTTGACCAGGGAGGCGGCCGCGGTCGCGCCCGGCAGCGACGGACTGCTGATGCTGCCCTACCTGGCCGGGGAGCGTACGCCGATCTTCGACCCCCGGGCGCGGGGCGTGGTGGCGGGACTGACCCTCGGCCACGGCCGGGGCCACCTGTACCGGGCGGCACTGGAGGGGGTCGCGTACGGGGTGCGACACAACATCGCGGCAATGCGCGAGGCCGGGGCGGTGCCGGCGCGGGTCGTACCGGTCGGCGGCGGGACCACCGGCGACCTGTGGACGCAGATCGTCAGCGACGTGACCGGCCTGGTGCAGGAGCTTCCCCGGGAGACGACCGGGGCGGCGTACGGCGACGCGATGCTCGCTGCGGCCGCGACCGGGGCGGCATCCGACAGCGCAGCATGGAACCCGATGATCCGTTCGATCGAGCCGGACCCCCGACACCGTGACCGGTACGACGCCCTCTTCGCCGACTACCTGGCGCTGTACGAGTCCACCACACCGATCGTGCATCGCCTCTCCGGACCGTGACGACGCGTAGCCCCGACTGGCCCGCCCCACGGATGGGGCGGGCCAGGCTGATCCCGTGCGGGTCAGGGGTCAGGTACGGAAGGGCCCGGTCACGCAGTAGGTGATGCCGCCGGACGAGGATCCCGTCGTGCCGCGCTGGGACGAGAAGTAGAGCCGGTCGCCGGCGGGGGTGAAGGCGGGCCCGGTGATTTCCGACGAGCTCTGGCCGTTGATCCGCAGGAACACCGAGATCGTGTCGTCCGGGGTGATCATGCAGATCTCCATGTTGCCGCCGTCCTCGGCGACGTAGAGATCTCCGAACGCCGAGCCGGTGACGTTGTCGACACCGGTGAGCGGGGCCGGGCCCGGGTTGACCAGGTTGTCGTCGTAGGCCAACTCGTAGGTGTTGTTGGCGAGGTTGACCTGCCAGACCCGGTTGTCGCCCTTGGTGGTGAACCAGACGGTGTCGTTGGCGTAGTGGCAACCCTCCCCGCCGTTGAAAACCTTGGCGCCGGAGACCTGCCTGCGGGTGACCGTGGGCGACCCGTCCGGGTCAGGGACGGTGGCCCAGGTGAACGTGCCGGACGTTGCGGTGCCGGCCACGAGGACCTGCAGAGTGCCGGCGGAGAGGTCACCCCAGGTGGTCGGGACGAACCGGTAGAACCGACCGTCGGTCTCGTCCTCGGTCAGGTAGATGACCTTACGGACCGGGTCGGCGGCGGCGGCCTCGTGCTTGAACCGGCCCATGGCCGGTCGTACGACGGCCGCACCGCCCAGGGGGTAGGTCTCCCAAACCCGGCCGAGACTGATCTCTTCACAGGACAGCCAGGTGTTCCACGGGGTCTTGCCGCCGGCACAGTTGTTGTTGGTGCCGGACAGGATGCGGGAGGCGCCGCTGATCTGGCCGCTGGAGTTGAACGAGATCATCGACGCGCCGCCGCCCGACGTGGCGCTGGTCTCGGCGTTGGACACGTAGATCCAGCCGCTGCCGTTTGGGATCACGGCACCACCGTCCGGCGCGCTGTGCCAGACGTACGAGGTGCCGGGCACCACCTGGCCGGACCGGGCAATGACCTGGCTGGTGAAGCCAGCCGGCAGTTGGATGCCGTTGGCGTCGGCGGCCTGCAGCGGACCGTAGGGGCTGGCGGCGTTCTGTGCCGGTGCCGCGTACGCCGTGGACCACGCCGTGAATGGCAGTACCAAACCACCTGCTCCGGCCACCGTTGCCCTCAGTAGTGTGCGCCGATCCATGAACCCTCCTCGATATCGGATACCGAGAACATAGTGGTGGTTTTCTATCCAGCGGCGAAGCGTGAGGTGAACGGCGCGCGGCGACCGCTTGGCGATCGGTAGACACACCTCCTCGGGTTCGGTTACCGCTGGCAGGATCCGCTGTCGAGGTGGAAGTAGCGTGTGTTGGCCCAGCGGCAGAGTCGGATGCCGACGACGATGCCGGCGATCGTGGCCAGGGCGGGGAGGTATCCGGTGGCGGCTTGCACGATCGGGATTGCCGGGCAGCCGCCCGAGATCGCCCAGCCGGTGCCGAAGAGTACTGCGCCGGGGATCACGCCGGCGTGGATGCGTCCCGGGGTGCGGCGGACGCGTAATACGGCGAATACCACGATGATGATCGCTACGGCGCCGGCGAAGGCCAGGAGCATGCGAGGTTCCTGGAAGGTGAACATGCGGTTCAGTTCGGCGTAGTCACCGAACCCGATGTTCGCGACGGTGTAGCCGAGGGCCAGGCCAGCGATGATGTTGGCGACGAGTATCCCGCCCCGGGTGCGCATCAGATCACCTTCCACAGCAGGAACGACACGAGGACGCCGGTGCCGAAGAAGACGGCGGTCGCGACGATGCTGACCGGTTGTAGCCGGCCGCAGCCGTTGAGTCCGTGGCCGCTGCTGCACCCTCCGGCGAGACGGGTGCCGAAGCCGACGAGCACACCGCCGGTGAACAGCGCGCCGGTCATCGCGATCGGTTTGTCGGTCACGATCTGGGCGAAGGCGGCGCCCATGTCGAGGCGGAGCTGGAACCGGCCGGTGGTGACCGCCGCCACCCAGCCGCCGACGAAGATCGACAGGAGCAGGGCGACCTGGCTGATCAGGGGTGCCGGCAGCAGCCTCGCCATGGAGGTGCTCGCCGCCGCTGGCGGTCGCCGGTCCTGTTCCG
>NZ_JBIAFE010000035.1:0-57531 GCF_042869115.1 Micromonospora sp. NPDC007230
GGCCGACCCCCAACAAGAGGGCCGGCCGTTCGGCGTCTCCGGGTCAGTGGTCGCTGCCGGCGCGTATCGGCGCGGCCTCGGCGGCCGGCGCCGCCGACTGCAGCCGGTGGGCCCGGCGCCGCAGCCACCAGGTGCTGGCCACGCCGGCGAGCACGGCGAGCGCCAGGCCCGCCCAGGAGATGTCCTTGAGCCAGTGCTCGGCCGCCCGGCCCACGGTGAACAACAGGTAGGTGGTGCCGAACGCCCAGACCAGACCGCCGGCCGCGTTGGCCAGCAGGAACCGGCGGTACGGCACGTGCAGCGCGCCGGCCAGGGGACCGGCGAGGATCCGCAGCAGCGCCACGAACCGGCCGAAGAAGACTGCCCAGACGCCGTGCCGGGCGAAGCTCTGCTCGGCGCGGGCGAGGTGCGCCGGGCCGAGATGGCGGGGGAAGCGCCGGCCCAGCCGTTCGAGCAGAGGCCGGCCACCGCGCCGGCCCACCGCGTACCCGACGGAGTCCCCGACGATGGCGCCGGCCGCAGCGGCGGTGGCCACCCAGTGCGGCTCCACCACCCCGGTGGCGGCGAGCAGGGCGGAGCTGACCAGCACGATCTCGCCGGGCAGCGGAACGCCCATGCTCTCGACGCCGATCACTCCGGCGACGATCAGATAGACCACGCCCGGGGGAAGCGCGGACAGCCAGTGTTGTACGTCGAGCACCCGCCACCCCTTCCGGTCCGGCCTCGAACCCTACCCCCGGGTGCCAGGTGCGGGCGGTCCGCTCAATCCGCCACCACCCGGCCGGGCCACCCGGCCCGGCGCCGCAGGGCACCGCTCGTCGGTGACGTGCCCTCGACGTCTCCGGACCGCTGTGACAACCATGACGTTCCACCGACCCGCGTCCGCCCCGGCAGGGCGGTCGGCAGTGGGCGGTGCGGGGGCGTCAGGCGGCGGGGGCGAGGAACTCCAGGCGGTTGCCGTGCGGGTCGTGGGTGTGGAACCGGCGCATGCCGGGGATCTCCTCGTCGCCCCAGAACACGGGGTGGCCGGCGGCGACCAGCCGGGCGGCGAGCGCGTCGAGGTCGGGGCGGAGCAGGGCCGGGTGCGCCTTGCGGGCGGGCCGGAAGTCGTCCTCGACGCCGAGGTGCAGTTCCGCGCCGTACCCGGTGAACCAGCAACCACCGCGGGCGGCGAGGACCGGCGGCTTGGCCTTCTCGACGAGGCCGAGCAGGCCGACGTAGAAGGCCCGGGACGCCTCCTCGGAACCCCGTGGGCAGGCGAGCAGGACGTGATGGATCATCATGGCACCTCCTCGTCCCGAACCCTGGCACGAGGTTGCGCGAATAGCAAGACGGACGTACGGTTTTGTTGAGCGCCGGGCGCAGGTAAGTGTCGCCTAACCACGGCAACACCTGGGCCGGTGCGACAGACTGCTCAGGACTACTCACGGTCGCTGGTGTGAAGGAGTACGACGTGGCGAGCCTCGACACCTTCGGTGCGAAGACCCAGCTACGCGTCGGAGACGCGAGCTACGAGATTTTCAAGATCGGCAAGGTGGAGGGCCACGACCGGCTGCCCTACAGCTTGAAGATCCTGCTGGAGAACCTGCTGCGGACCGAGGACGGCGCGAACATCACCGCCGACCACATCCAGCAGCTCGGCGCCTGGGACCCCACCGCCGACCCGAGCGTGGAGATCCAGTTCACCCCGGCCCGGGTGCTGATGCAGGACTTCACCGGCGTGCCCTGCGTCGTGGACCTGGCCACCATGCGGGAGGCCGTCCGCGACCTCGGCGGCGACGCCACCAAGGTGAACCCGCTCGCCCCGGCCGAGCTGGTCATCGACCACTCCGTCATCGCCGACCTGTTCGGCCGCGAGGACGCCTTCCAGCGCAACGTCGAGCTGGAGTACGAGCGCAACAAGGAGCGCTACCAGTTCCTGCGCTGGGGCCAGACCGCGTTCAACGAGTTCAAGGTCGTCCCGCCGGGCACCGGCATCGTGCACCAGGTCAACATCGAGTACCTGGCCCGTACGGTCATGGAGCGCAACGGCCAGGCGTACCCGGACACGGTCGTCGGCACCGACTCGCACACCACCATGGTCAACGGCCTGGGCGTGCTGGGCTGGGGCGTGGGCGGCATCGAGGCCGAGGCGGCGATGCTCGGCCAGCCGGTCAGCATGCTGATCCCGCGGGTCGTCGGCTTCAAGCTCTCCGGTGAGATGCCGGCCGGCACCACCGCCACCGACCTGGTGCTCACCATCACCGAGATGCTGCGCAAGCACGGTGTGGTCGGCAAGTTCGTCGAGTTCTACGGCCCGGGCGTGAGCGCGGTGCCGCTGGCCAACCGGGCCACCATCGGCAACATGTCCCCGGAGTACGGCTCCACCGTGGCGATCTTCCCGATCGACGCCGAGACCGTCCGCTACCTGGAGCTGACCGGCCGCGACCCGCAGCAGGTCGCGCTCGTCGAGGCGTACGCCAAGGAGCAGGGCCTCTGGCACGACCCGGCCCGCGAGCCGGAGTACTCGGAGCGCCTGGAGCTGGACCTCGGCACCATCGAGCCGTCCCTGGCCGGCCCCCGGCGCCCGCAGGACCGGGTGCCGCTGGGCAGCGCCAAGACGCTGTTCCGCTCCGCGCTGACCGACTACGTGGCCGAGGAGGCCGCCGGCGTGGCGAAGGAGCTCAGGCCGGGCGTGGCGCGCGAGCAGCTGCCCCGCGGCGCCGCCGGCCCGGCCGACGAGGCCAGCGCCGAGTCGTTCCCGGCCAGCGACCCGCCGGCCAACGAGTTCAGCGACCCGGCCGACGAGCCGCGCGACCTGGAGACCGCCGCGGCGGGTGCCGGTGGCCGCGCCACCAACCCGATCCGGGTCACCGGCGCCGACGGCGTCGAGTACGAGCTGGACCACGGTGCCGTGGTGATCGCGGCGATCACCTCCTGCACCAACACCTCCAACCCGCAGGTCATGATCGGGGCCGCGCTGCTGGCTCGCAACGCCGTGGAGAAGGGCCTGTCCCGCAAGCCGTGGGTGAAGACCACCCTGGCACCGGGCTCCAAGGTCGTCATGGACTACTACGACCGGGCCGGCCTCACCCCCTACCTGGAGAAGCTCGGCTTCAACCTGGTCGGCTACGGCTGCACCACGTGCATCGGCAACTCGGGCCCGCTGCCGGAGGAGGTCTCCGCCGCGGTCAACGAGGGTGACCTGGCCGTCGTCTCGGTGCTGTCCGGCAACCGGAACTTCGAGGGCCGGATCAACCCGGACGTCAAGATGAACTACCTGGCGTCCCCGCCGCTGGTGGTCGCGTACGCGCTCGCCGGCACCATGGACATCGACCTGGCCAACGAGCCGATCGGCGAGGACAGCCAGGGCAACCCGGTGTTCCTGCGGGACATCTGGCCGAACAGCGCCGAGATCCAGGACGTCATCGCCTCGGCGATCGGCGCCACCGGCTTCAGCTCCGCGTACGCCGACGTCTTCGCCGGCGACGAGCGGTGGCAGTCGCTGCCGACCCCGACCGGTGACACCTTCGCCTGGGCCGGCGAGTCCACCTACGTCCGCAAGCCCCCGTACTTCGAGGGCATGGAGCGGGACCCGAAGGCGGTCTCCGACATCGCCGGCGCCCGGGTGCTGGCCAAGCTGGGCGACTCCGTGACCACCGACCACATCTCCCCGGCCGGTTCGATCAAGGCGGACTCCCCCGCCGGCAAGTACCTGGCCGAGCACGGCGTCGCCCGGCACGAGTTCAACTCGTACGGCTCCCGCCGGGGCAACCACGAGGTGATGATCCGGGGCACCTTCGCCAACATCCGGCTGCGCAACCAGCTCGTCCCCGGCGTCGAGGGCGGCTTCACGGTCAACCACCTGACCGGCGAGCAGACCTCGATCTACGACGCCGCGATGGCCTACCAGGAGGCGGGCGTCCCGCTGGTCATCCTGGCCGGCAAGGAGTACGGCTCCGGCTCGTCCCGCGACTGGGCGGCCAAGGGCACCATGCTGCTCGGGGTCAGGGCGGTCATCGCCGAGTCGTACGAGCGGATCCACCGCTCGAACCTGATCGGCATGGGCGTGCTGCCGCTGCAGTTCCCGGTCGACACCACCGCCCAGTCGCTGGGGCTCACCGGCACGGAGACCTTCTCCATCGCCGGCGTGACCGCGCTGAACGACGGCGAGACCCCGCGTACGGTGAAGGTCACCACCGACACCGGCGTGGAGTTCGACGCCGTGGTCCGGATCGACACCCCCGGTGAGGCGGACTACTACCGGCACGGCGGCATCCTGCAGTACGTGCTGCGTCGCATGATCGCCAGCTGACGACGTACCCCGAACGGGCCCCTTCCCGCGCGTGCGGGGAGGGGCCCGTCGGCGTCGTACGGGGACCCGTCAGTCGGCTGCGGTCCGGCCGGTCATCGCGCCGGACTCTCCCCGGTGGCCGGTTCCCGGGTCGGCGTGGCGACGAACCGGCCCACCCGGGTGACCAGCATCGCCATCTCATACGCGATCAGGCCGACGTCGGCGTCCTCGGCGGCCAGCACGGCCAGGCAGGCGTTGCGCCCGGCCGCCGTGACGAAGAGGAACGACGACTGCATCTCGATGATCGTCTGCTGCACCTGGCCGCCGCCGAAGCGCTTGCCCGCGCCCCGGGCCAGGCTCTGGATGCCGGCCGCCATCGCCGCCAGGTGCTCGCCGTCGTCCCGGCTCAGCCCCCGGGACGCGGCCATCAACAGGCCGTCGGTGGAGAGCGCCACGGCATGTTCCGCCTGCTTGACCCGGCCGACCAGGTCATCCAGCAACCACGTCAGATCCGCGCTCGAAGCCGTCTGCTGCCCCACTCGTCGTCCTCTTTTCCCCTGCTGGTGTGCCGTGCTCGTCTGGGATGCGCCGGTTCGGCGTCCCCGTCAGGTCGCCTGCTCGTGCGCGATGCCCGGCCCACGGCCCGCCGCGCCGGTCTCGGCCTGGCTGGCGACGGTCAGCGGCGCGTCCACCGTGCTGCGTCCCATGCGGACGGCCGGCGACAGCCGCGCCGGCAGTCGCTCCCGGTCACCCGCCGGCAGTCCGGACACACTGGGCCGCGGTCCCGCCGGCGCCTGCGTCACGTTCACCGCGTCGTCCCCGGATGCCCGGAGCCTCCTACTACGGGAACCCATCACACCATCCTGGCGGGCCATTCGGTCACGTGCCCGATGGCGTTCATCGACCCATCCGATCGACACCGGCGCACGCTAGCAGCGTCCGGACCTTCACTCAAGCGAACCTGATCATGGCGCTGGGAGCCGGCCCGGCGGCGCGCAGCGAGGAGAACCCGGGCGCGGCACCGCCCCCTGTGCCAAGCTTCGGGCATGGACGACAAGACCATCCTGAACCGGATCTCCGAACTCGTCGACGAGGAGCACCGGCTGCGCGCGGCCGCGCAGGAGAACGAGGCCGGCACCGACGACACGGCCCGGGACCGGCTGCGGGCCCTGGAGGAGTCCCTCGACCAGTGCTGGGACCTGCTGCGCCGCCGCCGGGCGGCCCGCCAGGCGCACGGTGACCCGGACGCCCAGGGCGCACGCCCGGTCCCGGAGGTCGAGCGCTACCTCCAGTGACCGGCGGTCCCCGGCGGCGCCGGGCGGTGGCAGCGCCGGCGGCCGGACCGACGGACCACGCACCGGCGTCCCGGGCGGGACAGCACCCGCCCGGGACGCGGCGCGCTCAGCGGATCCCCGCCTCCCGCAGCAGCAACTCGGTCAGCTCGACCGGGTCGGTGTCCGCGGCGGGCAGGCCACGGGCGATGAACCAGGTGCCGACCACCCGGACGTCCCGGGCCAGGAACTCCGGCCCCTGCGGGTTGGCCACCACGTCGACCACCTGCGGCAGGTCGATCATGACCAGCCGCCCCCGGTGCACCAGCAGGTTGTACGGGGACAGGTCGCCGTGCGCGTACCCGGCCCGGGCCAGCACAACCAGGGCGTCGACCAGTTGCTCCCACAGGTCGCGCAGCTCGGCGCCCTCGGGGCGGAGTTGGGCCAGCCGCGGCGCGGCCTGCCCCTCCTCGGCGTCCCCGACGAACTCCAGCATCAGTTCGGTGCCGAGCAGCTGGACCGGGTACGGCACGGCGATGCGCCCGGAGGCGGCGCCGATCTCCCAGAGCCGGGCCAGGGCGGCGAACTCGGCCGCCGCCCACTGCCCGGCGATCATCTGCCGGCCGAACGCGGTCCGCCCGGCCATCGCCCGGTTCTCCCGGGACCGCCGGACCCGGCGCCCCTCCAGATAGCCGGCATCGCGGTGGAAGAGCCGGTGCTGGGCGTCCCGGTAGCGCTTGGCCGCCAGCAGGCAGGAGCGGTCGGTGCCCGGCACCGCACGGCGGACCAGATGGACGTCCGCCTCCTTGCCGGTCTTCAGCACGCCGAGTTCGGTGTCCTTCGCGGCCAGCTCGGTGACCAGCCACGCGGGATGCGGCTCGGGCCCGTGCACGGCCTCGTCCCAGGAGGACCAGCGGTCCTCGGGGTCGGGCTCGTCCTCGGGTTCGGCGAGGGCCGGCTCGGCGTGCCGGCCCCGCTTCAGGAAGTACGGTTCGTCGTCGTCGAAGCGGCTCTTGCCGCGGCCACGGCGCTGCGGCGCCGGGAAGTCGTTATCGCGCACGGGTGGGTTGATCCTTCGATCGAGGCTGGTGGAGGCAGGTGGAGCGACCCTGCAAAGACGGCCATGACCGACCTCCTCTCCTCGACCGGGCACCGCCCGGCTGCGCCCTCGCGCGGCACCATGCTCACCACCGGACGCGGGCGGGTCAACCGATTTACGCCGCGCGGGTGACGGCGGTCAGCCGGCCAGTACGGTGGCCACCGCGGCGATCAGCCCGTCCACCGTGCGGGTGGGGGCGAACCGGGTGTCCGACCAGCGGCGGCCGCGGTGCAGCCAGACGCTGGGCAGGCCGACCGAGGTCGCCCCGCCGATGTCCGCCTCCGGGCTGTCCCCGACCACCCAGGCGCCGCGCAGCGGCATCCGGGCCCGCTGGGCGGCGAGCGCGAAGATCCTCGGGTTGGGCTTGCTGACCCCGGCCTCCTCGGAGATCACCCAGTCGGCGACGTACCGGTCCAGGCCGGTGCGGCGGATCTTCGCGTCCTGCTGGCGTACCGCGCCGTTGGTGACCACCACCGGCACCCAGCCGGCGTCGTGGGCGATCCGCAGCGCGCAGGCGACCAGCGGGTCCAGCCGGGTGTGGGCCACCACCCCCTCGTGCAGCTCCTCGACCAGGTCGATGGAGGGGATCCGCAGCTCGTACCGGTCGCGGATGGCGTCGGCGACGTCCCACCGGTCGGTCAGTCCGTCCGCGTCGACGGAGACCAGCCAGTCGAGGTCGGTGGGCGGCGCGCCGATGCCGTCCAGGAAGCGCTTACCCCAGGCGCGGAACGGCCCATCCCGGTCCAGCACGGTGTTGTCCAGATCGAGCAGGAGCAACGGCACGCGCAGACCTTACGGGACCAAGGTGTCCGGCCGACAGGGCCCGGCGACCGCGCCTTTTCAGGCGCGCAGGGCCACCCGCGGAAGCCCCTGGTCGGCGGGGCGGTCGGCGAGCATGGTGTGCGCGGCGCGGGTGGCCGCCAGCGCGGCCGGGTCGAGGGTGGCCACCAGCACGTCCTCCCCCGTGTCCGCGCCCCGGGCGAGGGGTCGGCCCTCCGGGTCGTACACCGCGGCGCCGCCGTTGAACCGCCACGGGTCGGCGCCGTCGACCGCGTTGGCGAAGACCACGTACATGGTGTTGTCCAGGGCCCGGGCGGCGTAGTAGAGGTCGCGGCGGTGCTCCGAGCCGGCCAGGTAGCCGCTCGGGCAGAGGTAGCCGTGCGCGTCGTCGGCGGCGGCGGCCCGGCCGTGCTCGGGGAAGCAGCCGTCGTAGCAGATGCCGAGACCGAACCGCCAGTCGTCGACCAGCAGGGTGGCGCCACGCTGGCCGGGGTCGAACAGCTCGCGTTCGCCGCCCCAGAGCTGCTGCTTGTCGTACGCCGCCCGCACCGCGCCGGCCGGGTCGACCACCAGCGAGGAGATGGTGCGCCGCCCGTCGGGGTGGCGGACCGCCGCCCCGACCACCACGGTCGTCCCGCCGTCCCGGGCGCCCTGCCGCAGCGGGTCGAGCCGCGGGTCGTCGACCCGGCCGTCCGCGTCGGCCGCCACGTGGGTGCCGGCCGGGTCGGCCGCGAGGGTCGGCGGGTGGTACGCGGGCAGGAACAGCTCCGGCAGCACGACGATCCGGGCGCTGGCGGCCCGGCCGACGAGCCGGGCGGCGGTGGCGGCGTTGCCGGCGACGTCGCCGGGAACCGGCTCGGCCTGCACGGCGGCCACGGTCAGCGGGTGGGCGGGCGCGGTCATGGGCTGATCCTAACCGGGGCGGGACCCCGGGGTGATCATGCGCAAGCGCATCTCAAGCCGTACGTACGGTTTGCATCGGCGGGACCCACCTGGGACGATCGGTGCGTGCCCAGAGTAAGCCAGGACCAGCTCGACGCGCGCCGGCAGGAGATCCTCGCCGCCGCGCGCGCCTGTTTCGCCCGGCACGGCTACGAGGGCGCCACGGTCCGCCGCCTGGAGGAGGCCACCGGGCTGTCCCGCGGCGCCATCTTCCACCACTTCCGCGACAAGGACTCGCTCTTCCTCGCCGTCGCCGAGGACGACGCGGCGGCCATGGTGGAGACGGTCGCCCGCAACGGCCTGGTCCAGGTGATGCGGGACCTGCTGGCCCGAGCGATCTCCCCGGACACCACCGGCTGGCTCGGCAGCCAGCTGGAGGTCTCCCGGCGGCTGCGTACCGACCCGGCGTTCGCCAAGCGCTGGGCGGAACGCTCGGCGGCGATCGCCGAGGCCACCCGGGAACGCCTGCTCCGCCAGCGGGAGGCGGGGGTGCTCCGCGACGACGTGCCGATCGACGTGCTGGCCCAGTTCCTGGAGCTGGCGTACGACGGGTTGGTGCTGCACCTGGCGATGGGCCGCCCGGCCGGCGACCTGGGACGGGTGCTCGACCTGGTCGAGGAGGCGGTCCGCCGCCACTGACCGCCCGCGCCGTATCTCGGTCCGGTAACTCGGTCGACGGGCCGGATGCCCCCTGGCGGGTCTGCTCCACAATGGGCCGCGACCCCCTCGCGACAGGAGCAGAGAGATGACCGTCCTCGCCGCACCGGGCGACACCTGGGGCATCCCCGGCCCCGTCTTCCTGCGCTGGTACCTCCTCGCCGCGGCCGTGCTGGTCGTGGGGACCCTGGTGCACCGGTTCCGCGCCCTGGCCGGCACTCCGGTCGATGGGGGCACCGCGCAGCTCGGGCCGCAACAGGCCGCGTACCTCAACGGCGGCGACCAGCTGGCGGTCTGGACGGCGCTCGGCGGGCTCCGCCACGCCGGCGTGGTGACCGTGGCCCCCGACCGGCGGCTCACCACCGCCGGCTCACTGCCGGCCGGGGTCACCCCGCTCGACCAGGCCATCTACAACGCCGCCGCGCGCGGCGTGCACTCCCGGGAGCTACGCCACGACGAGTGGGTCACCCGGGCCCTCGAGCAGCTCCGCGACGGCCTCCAGCAGCGCGGCCTGGCGCTCGGACCGGAGCAGCGGAACGCCCTGCGGCGCGGGCCGATGCTGATCGCCGCCCTCCTGGCGCTCGGGGTGATCCGGGCGTTCGTCGGCCTGTCCAACGGCCGGCCGGCCGGCTTCCTCCTGCTCAGCCTGGTGCCGCTGTTCATCGCCTTCCTGCTGCTCGCCCGGGTGCCCCGGCGGACCCGGGCCGCCGACCGGGCGCTGCACGAGCTGCGCAACCGGCACACCTGGCTGCGGCCCTCCGCCGCACCCGCGTACGCCACGTACGGCCCGTCCGCCGCGGCGATGGGCGTGGCGCTGTTCGGCACCGCCACCATCTGGGCCATGGACCCGGGCTTCGCCGACCAGGCCGAGATCCAGCGCCAGGCGCTCGGCGCGAGCGGCGCCGGGTCGGCCGGTTCGAGCAGCTCCTGCAGCAGCAGCTCGTGCGGCGGGGGCAGCTCCTGCGGGGGCGGCGGCGGATGCGGTGGCGGCGGGTGCGGCGGATGACCAGCGCCTCGCCGGCCCCCATCCGGACCGGCGCCGCGACGACCGGGCCGCACGGGGTCGGCGTCGGGTGGCGACCGGAGATCGCCGGATTCGTGGCCGGCCTGCCCGGGCTGCGCTTCGTCGAGGTGGTGGCGGAGACGGTCAACCCGGCCGGCCCGCTCCCCGACGGCCTCGCCGAGCTGTGCGAGCGCGGGGTCACCGTCGTACCCCACGGGGTGAAGCTCTCCCTCGGCGGTGCGGAACCGGTCGACCCGGCCCGGCTGGCGCACCTGGCCGGCGTGGCCGCGGCGGTGAACGCCCCGCTGGTCAGCGAGCACATCGCGTTCGTCCGGGCCGGCGGTCTGGAGGCCGGTCACCTGCTGCCGCTGCCGCGCAGCCGGGAGGCGGTCGCCGCAGTGGTGGCGAACGTGCGGCGGGCGCAGGCCGAGCTGCCGGTGCCACTCGCCCTCGAGCCGATCGCCGCGCTCTTCGACTGGCCGGACGACGAGCTGGATGAGGCCGACTTCCTCACCGAGATCCTCGACGCCACCGGGGCGCTGCTGCTGCTCGACCTCGCCAACGTGCACGCCAACGCCCGTAACCGGGGCGGCGACCCCCGCGCGCTGCTGGACCGGCTGCCGCTGGACCAGGTCGCCTACGTCCACGTGGCCGGTGGCGCCGAGCAGGGCGGCTTCTACCACGACACGCACACCGACCCGATCCCCGTCGAGGTGCTCGATCTGGTCGGTGAGCTGTGCGTCCGGCACCGGCCCCCGGCGCTGCTGCTGGAACGCGACGGCCACTACCCGCCCGCCGCCGAACTGCGCGGCGAACTGGACGCGCTCGCCGCCGCCTCCGGGTACCCGGTGGTCACATGACCCGCGCCCGCCGCGACCGCGCCGCCGGGGCGGATCCGGCCGCCCCGGGCGCGACGCCACCCGCCGCTCCCCCGGCCGGGCCGCCGCCCTCGCCCGGTGCCGCCCCGGCCGATTCGGGCGAGCGCCTGGCCGCGCGGCAGGCGCAGCTGGTCGCGGCGCTGGTCGCCGGTGGGCCGCTGCCGCCCGGGTTCGCCCCCGGGCCGGTGGCGGCGGCCCGCCGGGCCCTGCTGCACAAACGCGCGGGCGACGTGGCCCGGCACTGGCCGCTGCTCGCCGCCGGCCTCGGCGCCGGCTGGTCGGCCACGTTCGCCGAATGGGCGGCCGGCCGGCCGACCAACGGGTCGCTGCGCGACGGCTGGGACCTGGCCCGGGAGCTGCGCGACCACGGCAGGCTGCCGGCGCTGGGCGCGGAGGAGCTGGCCAGCCGCGAGGCCGCCACCCGCTACGACGGCCGCACCACCCCCCGCCCCCGCCGGCTGCCGGCCGTCGCCCGGGCCGGCGACGCCGTCGCGGTGCAGCTCGCCGGTCGGGTACGCCTGCTCCGCCCGGCCCACCGCTGACAGCCGGTCCCGGGTACGGCAGGATCGGACACATGGATCTCGGACTCGCCGACCGGGTGTACGTGCTGACCGGCGCCTCCCGTGGCCTCGGCTTCGCCACCGCCGAGCAACTCGTCGCCGACGGGGCGCGGGTAGTGATCTCCGCCCGCACCCCGGAACGGGTGACCGCAGCGGTCGAGGCGCTCGGCGGGCCGGAGCGGGCGATCGGCCTGGTCGCCGACCTGACCGACCCGGGTGCCCCGGAGCGGTTGGTCGCGCTGGCGTGCGAGCGGTTCGGCCGGCTCGACGGGGCGCTGATCTCGGTGGGCGGGCCCCCGCCGGGCAGCGCCGCCCGGGTGACCGACGAACAGTGGCGGGCGTCCTTCGAGACGATCTTCCTGGGCAGCGTCCGCACCGCCCGTAAGGTCGCCGCCGCGCTCCCCGACGGAGGCGTGATCGCGCTGGTCCTCTCCACCTCGGCGCGGAGCCCGCTGCCCGGTCTCGGCATCTCCAACGGCCTGCGCCCCGGTCTGGCCGGCGTGGCCAAGGACATCGCCGACGAGTACGGGCCGCGCGGGGTACGGGTGGTCTCGCTGCTACCGGGGCGGATCATGACCGACCGCAACAAGGAACTCCTGGCGGCCAGCGGCAACCCGGAGCGCGCCCGGGCCGAGGCGGAGGCCGACATCCCGCTGCGCCGGCTCGGCGATCCGGCCGAGTTCGGCCGGGTCGCGGCGTTCCTGCTCTCCCCCGCCGCCAGCTACGTGACCGGGGTGACCGTGCCGGTCGACGGCGGCGCGCTGCGCGGGCTGTGACGGCAGGGCGACGCCGGTCCGGGGCGGGCCCGCCGGACGGGGCCCGGACGGCAGCGACCCGGTTCGGCACGGCCGATGCGAGCCGGGCGAGGGCGTCCCACGCCGGCGGGGACGGCCCCGGCCGGACAGCCGAGCCGCCGGCCGCACCGCGGTATCCCCGCCCGACGAAGGAGCAGCTCGCGGCGGCCGCCGGCAAACTGCTGCCGGACCTGATCGCGCCCGGCCTGGACGTGCTCTTCGTCGGGATCAACCCCGGGCTCTGGTCGGCGGCCACCGGCTGGCACTTCGCCCGGCCGGGCAACCGGTTCTGGCCGGCGCTGCACCGGGGCGGCTTCACCCCGCGCCAGCTGCACCCCAGCGAGCAGGAGGCGCTGCCGGCCCTCGGCCTGGGCATCACCAACATGGTGGCCCGGGCCACCGCCCGCGCCGACGAGCTGACCGCCGAGGAGCTGGTACGCGGCGCGGAGGTGCTGACCGGCAAGGTCGAGCGGCACCGGCCGCGCTGGGTGGCGGTGGTCGGGGTGACCGCGTACCGGGTGGGGTTCGCGCGGCCGAAGGCCGACTTCGGCCCGCAGCCGGAGCCACTCGGCGGCGCCCGGCTGTGGGTGCTGCCCAACCCCAGCGGGTTGAACGCGCACTTCACCCCGGAGACGCTCGGCGCCGCCTTCGGCGAGCTGCACGCGGCGACGAACGCCTGACCAGCCGCTCCGGTCGGCGCCGAGTCTCCGGCTAGTTGGCCACGGCCGGCGGCAGCGCCTCCTGCGCCACGTACGTGCCGAGCGGCACGGTGGTGACCACCGGCTCCGGCTGGTCCGGCTCGGCGTACGGGGCCGGCGAGTCGGCCACCGCGAACTGGGTGCGGTAGAGCTCGGCGTAGAGGCCGCCCACGGCGACCAGTTCCTCGTGCCGGCCGCGCTCGACGATCCGCCCCTCGTCGAGGACGAGGATCTGGTCGGCGTCCCGGACGGTGGAGAGCCGGTGCGCGATCACCAGGGCGGTACGCCCGGTCAGCGCCACGGACAGCGCCCGCTGCACCGCCGCCTCGCTCTCCGAGTCGAGGTGGGCGGTGGCCTCGTCGAGGATGACGATCGACGGGGCCTTGAGCAGCAGCCGGGCGATGGCGATGCGCTGCTTCTCGCCGCCGGAGAAGCGGTAGCCGCGCTCGCCGACCGTGGTGTCGAGCCCGTCGGGCAGGGAGCGGACCAGGTCGGCCACCTGCGCGCCGGCCAGGGCCGCCCAGATCTCGTCGTCGGTGGCGTCCGGCTTGGCGTACCGCAGGTTCTCCCGGATGGTCTCGTGGAACAGGTGGGAGTCCTGGGTGACCACGCCGATCTCGTCGCGCAGCGAGGCGAGGGTGGCGTCCCGGACGTCGACGCCGCCAACCAGCACCTGCCCGTCGGAGACGTCGTAGATCCGGGAGATCAGCATGGACAGCGTCGACTTGCCGGCGCCGGAGGGACCGACCAGGGCCACCATCTGCCCGGGCTCGACGCTGAACGAGACACCCTTGAGCACCGGCTCGTTGACCGTCCGGTCCAGCGTGGCGACCTCCTCCAGCGAGGCCAGCGACACCTCGGCGGCGCTCGAGTAGCGGAACCGCACGTCCCGGAACTCGACCCGGCCGCTGCCCCGGGGCACCGGCACCGCGGCGGACTTCTCCTCGATGCCGGGCCGCAGGTCGAGCACCTCGAAGACCCGGTCGAAGGAGACCAGCGCGCTCATCACGTCGACCCGGACGTTGGAGAGCGCGGTGAGCGGCCCGTAGAGCCGGGTGAGCAGCAGCGCGAGCTTGACCACGGTGCCGGCGCTGACCGCGCCGGTGACGGCGAGCCACCCGCCCAGGCCGTACGTGAGGGCCTGCGCGAGGGAGGCGACCAGCAGCATCGCCACGAAGAAGGTGCGCGAGTACATGGCGGACTGGATGCCGATGTCCCGGACCCGCTCCGCGCGGCCGGCGAACCGGCGTGCCTCCACCTCGGGCGAGCCGAAGAGCTTGACCAGCAGAGCGCCGGCCACCCCGAACCGCTCGGTCATCGTCGCGTTCATCTTCGCGTCGAGGTTGTACGACTCGCGGGTGATCTCGGCGAGCCGCCGGCCGACCCGGCGGGCCGGGATGATGAAGATCGGCAGCAGCACCAGCGCCAGCAGGGTGATCTGCCAGGAGAGGATGAGCATCGCGCCGGCGGTGAGCACCAGCTGGATGACGTTGCTGACCACCCCGGACAGGGTGGAGGTGAACGCCCGCTGGGCGCCGAGCACGTCGTTGTTGAGCCGGCTGACCAGCGCACCGGTCTGGGTGCGGGTGAAGAACTGCAGCGGCATCCGCTGGACGTGGTCGTAGACCCGGGTCCGCAGGTCGAGGATGATGCCCTCGCCGATCCGGGCCGAATACCAGCGCTGGGCCAGAGAGAAGAGCGCGTCGGCGACGGCCAGCGCGGCGATGATCAGGGCGAGCCGGACCACCGTCGAGCGCGCGTCGGAGCCGCCCTTGGCGATCGCGTCGATGACGTCACCGGCGAGCAGCGGGGTGGCCACCCCGACCACCGCGGCGATCACCACGGTGAGCAGGAAGACGACGATGTCGCGCCGGTACGGCTGAGCGAACGCGACGATCCGCTTGGCGGTGCCGTGCTTGAGCTGGTGGGTGGAAACCTGATCGCGGTCACGCATCGACCGGAGCATGCTCCAGCCGCCCATGCCGCCACCGGCCATCGGGTTGGACACTCGTCACCTCCGGGTCGTCGAGCAGCCCTGGACCGTCGGGTCAATTCTCCCGACGACTACGACAACCTCGCGAGTAACCCGGATCTTCCCGTACGGTCCTTACCTATTCTCCCCGCCCGGCCAGGTCGCGCAGTCGGCGGGTCTGCGCCTCCCGCTCGGCCCGCTGCTGCTCCGCGTGGCTGCGCCCGACGGCGCCGGCGAGCAGCGCCTTGATCTCCACGATCGCGTCCCGGTTGTTGGCCAGCAGGCCGGCGGCCAGGTCCCGCACGGTGGCGTCCAACTCGGCGGTGGGCACCACGAGGGTGGCCAGCCCGATCCGGTCCGCCTCGACGGCGTCCATCCGGCGACCGGTGGCGCAGATCTCCAGGGCCCGGGAGTAGCCGACCAGGTCGAGGAGGCGCTTGGTGCCGGCCAGGTCGGGCACCAGGCCGAGGGTCACCTCGGCCATCGAGAGCACGGCATCCTCGGCGAGCACCCGCAGGTCACAGGCGAGGGCGAGCTGGAACCCGGCGCCGATCGCGTACCCCTGCACGGCCGCGACGGAGATCACGTCCGGGCGGTGCAGCCAGGTGAAGCCGGCCTGGAAATCGGCGATCCGGTCCGCGCACTCCTGCTCCGGCAGCGTGGCGAGCTCGGCGAAGGAGCCCGGGCCGGAGGCACCCGCCACCGACAGGTCGAGACCGGCGGAGAAGGCCCGCCCCTCGCCGCGTACGACCACGACCCGGACGTCGCCGGGCAGGTCGCGGGAGAAGTCGCTCATCGCGCGCCACATCGCCGGGGTCTGCGCGTTGAGCACGTCGGGCCGGCACAACGTCACCGTCGCAACCGGCCCGTCGCAGTCGAGTCGCACTCCGGTCGTTGCGGAGGTCACGGGACCATCCGGAGTACAACGCTGATGGACGACGCTGGTGAGCGGGTCACGCCTTCTTGCGACGCCGGGCACCGCCACGCTGCCGCAGCTGCACCCCGGACTCGGTCAGCACCCGGTGAATGAACCCGTAGGAACGGCCGGTCGAGGCCGCGAGCGCACGGATGCTCTCACCCGAGGTGTACCGCTTTACCAGGTCCTTGGCGAGCGTCTGGCGCTCGGCTCCGACGATCCGGCGACCTTTCTCAGTGCTGGTGGCTGTGCCGGTGGCTGCCATGCTGATCCCTCACGTCCCAGACTGTGCGGTTCGGATACGGTCCCACCTATTAGACCGCCTCGAACGATCATGCGCCAGATATCAACTAATCGCCAACCGACACGCTATGCAATGTCAGCTTCCCGATAGAGTGATGCTACTGACCGGTCAGGCGGCTCCGCCCGGCTGGATCATGGTGAGCCGTCCGGCCGGCCGATCCGTCCGCTCCCTCGGGTGACCGATCTGCTCGGCTGCCCCGAGCTCGGATCAGGCCAGTTCGACGAGTTCGAGAAGGTCGTCGCTCCAGGCGTCCTCGTCGCCGTCGGGCAGCAGGATGGCGCGGTCGGGCTTCAGCGCCGTCACCGCGCCGGGGTCGTGGGTGACCAGCACGATCGCGCCGGGATAGCGGGCGATCGCGTCGAGCACCTGCTCCCGGCTGACCGGATCGAGGTTGTTGGTCGGCTCGTCAAGCAGCAGCACGTTGGCGCCGGAGCAGACCAGGGTGGCCAGGGCCAGCCGGGTCTTCTCGCCGCCGGAGAGCACCCCGGCCGGCTTGTCGACGTCCTCGCCGGAGAACAGGAACGCACCGAGGATCTTGCGCAGGTCGGTGTCGCTCTGCTCCGGGGCGGCGCTACGCATGTGCGCCAGGATCGTCCGCTCCACGTCCAGGGTCTCGTGCTCCTGGGCGTAGTAGCCGAGCCGCAGGCCGTGGCCGGGGCGCACCGCGCCGGTGTCCGGCTCCAGCAGGCCGCCGAGCATCCGCAGCAGGGTGGTCTTGCCGGCGCCGTTGAGGCCAAGGATGGCCACCCGGGAGCCGCGGTCCACCGCGACGTTGACGTCGGTGAAGATCTCCAACGACCCGTACGACTTGGACAGGCCGGTCGCGGTGAGCGGGGTCTTGCCGCACGGCGCCGGGGTGGGGAACCGCACCTTCGCCACCTTGTCCGCGACGCGTACCTCCTCCAGGCCGCTCAGCAGCTTCTCGGCTCGGCGGGCCATGTTCTGCGCGGCCACCGTCTTGGTCGCCTTGGCCCGCATCTTGTCGGCCTGCGCCATCAGCGCGCCGGCCTTCTTCTCGGCGTTGGCCCGCTCCCGGCGGCGGCGCCGCTCGTCGGTCTCCCGCGCCTCCAGGTACGCCTTCCAGCCCAGGTTGTAGACGTCGACCACGGAGCGGGTGGCGTCCAGGAACCAGACCTTGTTGACCACCGCCTCGAGCAGCGAGGCGTCGTGAGAGATCACGATCAGGCCGCCCTTGTGGTTGGCCAGGAAGCCGCGCAGCCAGGTGATCGAGTCGGCGTCCAGGTGGTTGGTGGGCTCGTCGAGCAGCAGGATGCCGCCGCCGTTCTCGCCCGCGTCCCGGAACAGGATCCGGGCCAGCTCGATGCGGCGCCGCTGGCCGCCGGAGAGGGTGCCGATGGTCTGCGCCAGGGCCCGGTCGGGCAGCCCGAGGTTGGCGCAGATCCGGGCCGCCTCGGCCTCGGCCGCGTAGCCGCCGAGCGAGGCGAACTGGTCCTCCAGCGCGCCGTAGCGGCGGACCAGGCGCTCGTCGTCGGCGCCCTCGGCGAGCTTCGTCTCCAGCTCCTTCATCTGCGCCATCAGCACGTCCAGGCCGCGGGCGGAGAGCACCCGGTCCCGCCCGGTGACGTCCAGGTCGCCGGTACGCGGGTCCTGCGGCAGGTAGCCGATCGCGCTGCGCCGGTCGATCTGCCCGGAATACGGCTGCCCCTCCCCGGCCAGCACCTTGAGCGTGGTCGTCTTGCCGGCGCCGTTGCGGCCGACCAGGCCGATCCGGTCACCCGGCTGCACCCGCAGCGTGGTGTCGGACAGCAGGATCCGGGAACCGGCGCGCAGTTCCAGGCCGGTGGCAGTGATCATTTCGAGGTACTCGCTCTCGGGGTCCGGAAGGGCTGACTCAGGGCACGCGAAAGCGCCGGCGGGTCACCAGTTCCCGTCGGCGCGGGGCCGTTCAGCCTTCGCAGCGCAGCACGGGGCAAGTGTACCGGGCGTGGCGCTGCCGTCCCGCCGGATTACCGGGCAAGATCATCGGGTACCGGAAACGCCGTCCGGACCCATTCCGGTACCGCAACCACCACACACGGACGATCGGTGATCGGGGTCAACATGGAGCTGAACGAGAACGCGCGGATCGACACCAGCCAGGTGGAGGATCGGCGAGGGTCCGGCGGAGGCGGCGGGATGATGCCCACGATCCCGATCGGCGGCGGCCGGGGCGGGATCGTGGGCATCATCATCGCCGTCCTCGTGGCCCTGGTCGGCGGCGGCTTCGGCCTCAACGCGGCGACCAGCGGCGGCGGCTCGGACCAGGGCGACAACACCGCGCTGGAGCAGAGATGCTCGGCGCAGGACGCGCTCAAGCAGCTCGACTGCCGCAACACCCTCTACGTCAACTCGATCCAGGCGTACTGGCGCACGGCCATGCCGGAGGTCTTCGGCGAGCAGTACCAGCCCTCCAGGACCGTCTTCTTCAGCCAGGCGGTGAGCACCGGCTGCGGCAGGGCCGACTCCGGCGTCGGACCGTTCTACTGCCCGGCCGACGACCTGGTCTACATCGACCTCACCTTCTACCGCCTACTGGCCGACCAACTCGGCGCGGAGGGCGAGTTCGCCCAGCCGTACGTGCTGGCCCACGAGTACGGGCACCACGTGCAGGACCTGCTCGGCACCGAGGCGCAGATGCGCCGCCAGCAGCAGCGCGACCCGAACAACGCCAACGCGCTCTCGGTGAAGCTGGAGCTGCAGGCGGACTGCTACGCGGGCGCCTGGGCGAAGAACGCCACCGGCACCTCGGACGCGCAGGGCCAGAAGATCTTCAAGAGCATCACCGACCAGGACATCCAGCAGGCGATCGACACCGCCGAGAAGATCGGCGACGACGCGATCCAGCAGCGGGCCGGGCGGCCGGTGAACCCGGACGAGTTCACCCACGGCACGTCCGCGCAGCGCCAGCAGTGGTTCACCAAGGGCTACTCCACCGGCGACCCGAAGGCCTGCGACACCTTCGGCGGCACCCTCTGACGGCGCCCCACCATCCCTCCCGCCGAGCGCGCGGGTCCCCTGATCCCCCGGCCGCCAGCAACCGGGCCCGGCAGCCAGGCGCTGGCCACTCCATGATCCCAGCCCGCTGTGGGGCGGGAATTCGAAGCGCCACTCCAGCCCGCTTCCTCACTTAGCGTCACATTCCGCAGTGGACGCTGGGACCCCACGCGCCTCCTTTGCTCTGCAGCCACATACGCAGCGGCCACGGTGCGTGAGCGTTGCGGATATGGCTGCAGAGCAAAGCGAGGGGGGAGGACTGTTCCGCCTGTCCGGGCCGACAGAGAAACCACCTGGTCAACCAGCTCGGGCCGGGCAGCTTGCCGCCGGGTGGCAACGCAAGCTCGGTCACTCTTCGTGTCTCCAGCCCGAACCGCTATCCCGCCACGTTCCGTTGCGATCTTGGACAGGTCGGGACGCCGACGGGCACCGCCAAGGTGGCCAGGACGTCTTCAGCCCGAGCGAGCGGGCACCGGGCGCGGGGCCAGGGCAGGTCAGGTCAGTCGCGGTCGCGGTCGCGGACCAGGACGTGCACCGCGCGGGCCGCAGCGATCGCGTTGACCAGCACCGCGTGCCGGGGTTCCGGCACGTCGAGCAGCCGGTCGGCGCGCAGCGCCGCGAGCGGGGCCAGCCGGCGGTCGGCCAGCACCGTGTCCACCGCCCGGCGGTCACCACCGCCGACCAGGGCGGCCAGGGTCGCCGCCTCCGGCAGCAGCAGACGTACCGTCAGCTCCACCGCATCGCCCAGGGCCGCCTTGGCCTGGTTGTCCCGCCGCCGGGCGAAGCGCTGCTGCGACCAGCCACCCGCGGCGGTGCGGCCCTGCACGTAGCGGGTGTCCACCTTGGAGACGACCAGCTCGGTCCCTTCGGCGACGCCGACCGCCACGGCGCCTTTGCGGGCCAGCAGCAGGCCGAGCCGGCGAGGCGCGCCGGCGGCGGCCACGAACCCGGGTACGTCGGCGCCCGGCGGGGCGCCGGGCGGGGTGTGCAGCTCGGCGGTCGCGCCGTCCGGGGCGGCGAGCAGCAGGCCGTACCCCTGGACGGTGGTGGTGGGTGGGCCGTGCCGGTCGGCGAAGCCCTCGACCCAGCGGGCGACGCGGGTCGGGTCCAGCTCGACCCACCGGCCGCCCCCGGCCGCGGGTCGACTGCTCATGCGACGACGGTACGGCATCGGACATCGTCCCGGCACGACGGGAAATGGAACGCGGGAGGACACCGAGGTCGGCGTCCTCCCGCGCTACCGGTCGGTCAGTGGACGGTGAGGTTGCCACTCGTCAGGTTGACCTCGGCGGTCCCGTTCCCCGCCCAGTCGGACGAGAAGAGCAGGGCGCAGCCATGATCAACTTAGGCTAAGTGACTCTATCTTAGAGGGATCAGTTGCCGCCAAGAAGGCTGAGGTGGACAGTATTGAATGTCGCGTTGTATTGCCGCACGCAGTCGTCGTGGTGAGCGTATGCCTGGTCCGCTAGTTCTTGGCCGGCCTCGGCGTCGAGCTCTTCAGCTCGAAGCCCCACATACTCGTGAATTGAATCGACTGAGTTGAGGGAGTATCCGTGCGCAGCCATACAAGTGAGGTACTCCGCCTCGGCCCCCTGCACTGAGGGATCGGACTCGACTTGGTCGAGGATGGACTGCGCGCGATCAAGTTCGGCCTCCAAGTCGACCCTGGAGGCTGTCTCGAGCGTGCTGTCGTAACAGCCTTCCAAGGAGTCGGTGCCCCACAGCGCGTCACCCCAAGCTTGCTGCTGCCCCGGCTCCAGCGTTGCCACGTGCAGTTCATTCGGATCGGGGGGTAGATTCTGCGATGCTTCTTCTACAGCGGCCTTGACGTCGCTGCCCGTAGCCTCCGCCGCAGCACGCGCCTCCTCAATGATGAGGTCCCCGGGAACGGTAGCAACATACTCAAAGCCGCGACTCTCCATACATTCGGCCACCAGTTGCTGATGCCGGAGCACCTGATCGCGTACCTCGCTCGGCTCCTCACCATGTGCGGATGGCTGGAAAAGAACTGAGGCACCTATTGTCGCTGCGATGAGCGCAGCCACCAAAAGAAGTGAACGATTACGGCGGTTCGAGAGTTCCATAATGGCGATCCGATCGCGTCAGTCGACTACTTGGAGGAAAGCGTTGGACCGGCCGTATGCAGCTTGGAACCTGTCGTGCAGGTGGCTGCGGTCGGTCTGGTTGATCTTTATGCACCCGTTAGATGCATAATTCGAGCTTGTCCATCCAGAGTATCCTTGCGAGTGAATGTACAGTTCCGTCCGCGTAACGGAACCCGCCGCACACCTCTTCGAGCCGAGATTCCAGACCCACCCTCGGACAACCTCGCTGCCCCAGGTCTTGTAGATGTGCTCGAAGCGAGTGCTGTCCCTCCCGTCAGGCCAGTAATAGCCGTTGGGCAACCACCCTTGATTACTCAGGCAGTCATTCTTACTTCCGTTGCCACTGCCAGCGCGTTGACTGATTCGGTACCGAATGCCGCCCACGCTGACATACGCGACGAGCTGGCTATTCAATGGACTTGTCGGGTTCTTGTCGAACGTAAACCATGGAGAAGAGTTGCCCGTACCCCATCTCTCGTCCGTGTAGGCCATTGCGGGCGTCGACCCAGTAGTGATAATCATCACTGCGGCCACGCCCAAAACCAATAGCGCGTTCGACACTCTTTCGAGCAGACCTTTACCTTGCGACAAGACGCTCCCTTTCTCGAGCCCCAAGCGGGCACAGAATGGCGCGAAACGGCGGAACCCCCCAAACGTGGTGGTTCCGCCGTTCCGCGACATAGATCACGCTACACCATTTCCGGCGACGAGGCGATCTTCAGGGAGCAGCCCGTTCCAAACAGCCCCAAATGGGTCAGAAACGTCCATCAATGGAGGCGGCGATCATCCATCGGATGTCCGATTCGGAAATCTCGTACGGAATTGGCTGCGGCCGCCACAGCAGGACGTAAAAGGTGCGGTTGTAGACCCATTCCGCCTGCTGAATGTCCTCGCTGCCGCCCCTGAGGTACATGCGAACCTCGACGCCGTTGATGCGCAAGCGCTCCGGCGCGACGTCGTCCACGCCGTGATCCGGCAGCGCCGCGATGTGGGGGTCCCGGACGAGGCGCAGTAACGAACTGCCCGGGTAGTCGGACGGGAGCGACTTGTCGACGATGTCCGACTCATATGCCCCGTTGGATGGCTTCTCGCGGCGTTTGGTGAAACGCTTCGCCGGCTCCAGGCCTGGAGTCAGGCTCGCGGTGGTCGGAGTCGGGCTCGCGGCGGAGGACGATGCCGGGGTAGACGGCGTCGCCGCGGCCGTGGGGCCAGCTGCCGGGTGCGGCTGACGTGACGCCAGCGGAAGGTTTGACAGAGCGGCACCGAAGCCGAGGATGACCGTGGCGGTGGCACCCGCCGCCAGCAGGGCCCGTCGCCGGCTGCGGTGTTGCTTGCCTCGGGCCAGGATGGTGGAAGCGTCAAGTGATGGGGCGGTGGCGGCGATAGCGTCCATCGCTTCGTGCAGGTCCCGATCGGTCTTCATCGGTTCTGGCTTCCTTCCCGCGCTGCGGTCTGCAGACCGTCGAACGGCTTGTCCTGAAGTTCCCGGCGCAGCTTGCGCAGTGCTTTGTGGCAGGTGGCCTTGACCGTGCCGACGCGCATCTGGAGCATGTGGGCCACGTCGGCCTCGGTGCGGTCATCCAGATAGCGCAGGACGACGACGGCCCTTTCCCGCCGGGTCAGCTGCCGCAACGCGGCGAGCAACGCCTGCCGGTCGTCGACCGTGCCGAATGGGGCCTCGCCGACTTGTTCAGGCAGGGCGGCGGTGGGCGCTTCGTAGCGGCGGTGGGCTATCCGCCACCAATCCGTCACGGCGTTGGCGACTGCGGCGGCGACGTACGCGTACGGGTCGTCGCGTTCGATCCGGCTCCAACGTCGATACGCCCGGACGAGGACGCCTTGAACGATGTCTCGGGCGTGCTCGACGTCGCCGCACAGCAGGTACGCGTGTGCCACCAACCGGCCGGAGCGCGTGGCGACGAAGGCCGCGAAGGACTCGTCGACGTCCGAACCTGATCCGATCTCCATGACTTCCTTGACGGAGGACCCGGCCAGAAGGTTTACCACAGCGCCGAGAATTCTCTAGATTCTTGGGTTCGAGAATCTGAACGCGGGTTAGGTTTCAGGCTGCGGTTTTGAGTCGCGATGTGGCGATGTAGTGAGCCCTTTTCATCCTGGGTAGCGGCTGGTCTCGACGCGGTGCAGGGTTGACGGCCTCCTGGCGGCAGGGCAGCCTCGACCGGTACCGGTGACGTTTGAACGGCGTGCGCACGCTCCCGCCCGCTCCTTGGTAGCCCGCGTCCCCGAACGTCATCAGGTGGGGCCCGGTCACGGCGTCTGTGATGCCGTGAACGCGGGCGGCGCTCAGGTCATGGGTGGCGCCGGGCAGCGCGGCCGACGCCCAGATCCGACGAACTGCCGGATCGGCGATGACCTGCACGTTCACACCGTGCCGCTTGTGTTAAATGGGGCCTCTGGTCGGCGACACGGTCGGTCGGGATCAGGCGTGCCGTCGAGGATCGCGTACGCCAGCTTGCGGATGCTCCATCGCAGTAGCCAGGTCGTCGGCGGCTGCAGCGAGCAGCACCCTCGGCGAGGTGGTTCAGGGTTCGACTGGACAGCGGGATAATGGCGGGGCAAGAAAGCACGGCGAGGCTCCCGGTTCTGTCCTACCTGGAGCCTCTCCCTCATCGATCTCCGGGCCCTCGCACCCGTCGTGAGCGGCATGATCACGATGGGCTCAATGTTGGTGGCCAACGCCGGGCGGTGGGCGGGCTGTTGCGAGTAGCTGACCGCACCGGCGTTGAACTCACGTCGGTCAAGAGCGCGGCGAGGCGCCCTGTTGACGCACGGCGGTCCCCACACAAACAGGGACCTGCTTCGGACGCATCTCGATCGCCGCCGCCCCCCTGCGTCAGCCCAGCCGCCGGTTCCGACTTCTGCCCCTCGCCGGGCATTCGCCACGGCTGATTCGACCTACGAGCCCAGCGCAGTCATCAGCGAGCAGTAGTAGTTCGATTTTCCAGAGCTGCGGAAGTCATCAGGAAACACCCGACGGCGTTAAGGAGCAGGAAAAGCGAAACCGCCACAAAGCGGACCTCGGGATGCTCCACCGCCATGGTCGAGCCGGTGATCACTCGCTCGACGAAGTGCCAAACCGGCCACATAGCGAGCGCCGACCATGCCGATAGGAAGGCAAGGCAGGCGTACAGGGCAAATCTCGCATGCGCGCCAGAACGCCTGCCCGAGCGGACGGCTAGGACCAGACCGCGGATGATCACCGCCAGAAGGACAAAGACTAGCCCCAGATATACAACGGTCTCGGTGTTCATTACGTCTCCTCTAGAACTTCCGCCAGGCACTCTTTCAACTGATCGACAGACCAGTGCGACCGTTGAGTTGAAGTTCGCCAAGCCAGGTTGGTTGAGGCTGTACCGCCATACGCTCTCTTGATCAGCTTTTCAGGCACTACCGAGTCTAGCGGCGACGAGACAAGGCAGGTCTGGACGTTCCCCGGGCGCACCGAGCCCGTAATGGGTTGACGCTCGGCGCAAGGCAGGAAGCTAGCGGCAAGCACATCACGCGGACTTGCGATCTCGCCGAAAGGCTCAGTCCATCCCCCCAGGACAGCACAAGTCTCTTGAACCAATGCCAGGTAGCCGGGCGAGATAGATGTACGACCATAGCGCTTCCAATACGCATCCGAGAGGCGCCCAATGGTTTTGAGACTGGACTGGTCGGGATACTTCTCCATATCGGCCACACTGTCGGCAAATGAGTTGTCATCAAGGTAGCCTCGACTAATCTCGGCCGACAAATAGTCGAAGTAGGTCACCGGCAAGCTTCTGCCCTCAACTTCGCTCGCGCCATTCGCCGATACATCTTTCGTTCGACCGGCAATGACCGACGACTGTGAATTCACGAGTTGGGCTGCGTTGACACCAACCGGGAACGGGCGAACCAAGACCGCCCATGCCAAGTCGAGTGACGGACCCACCACCTCAGGTTTTAGATACGTCAACCGCACCGAACCCCAGGAATGTCCGATGAACCCCGTCACGCGAAGTTGTTCGCGAGAAAGAATAGCGCCCACTAGTTTCGAATACGAATTCGGGTCGAATCCCCAGGATGGCGCGGTCGAACTCAACTGGCATTCGTCACGCAGGCTTGCGCCCTTACGAGGCGCCTCCGCCGGGTCACCACGAAGCGCTACATAAAACTCTGTAAGTGCGGAGCTGCATTCCTGCGGCAAGCGCTCGGTAACCCAGGGCTCTTCTAGAAAGAGAAGATTGTGGTCCTGACCAAGTTCAGGAAATTCGTTCCGATAACCGCCGAGATTTGATCCACCAGAAAGGACCGCATTCCCGGGTCCTCCAATATCAACGATCACCGTTTTGTCTGTCGCACGCTCTGCCGGCAACAGCGCGTATCGCCAGATCCGTCCGCCGATCTCGATGTCACGGCACGGTTCACGGGTTCGTTGCGTCTCACATGTAATCTTAACGTCGGTTGCCGCAATCCCTGCCGTTACCCGTTCATTTCCCCGAGGCCAGAGCGCCGCGACGAACGTACCCGTAGCAACCACAATTGAGAATGCGACAATAGCTCGACCGGCGCCTCGGGCGCTGCGGTGAATCCGCAGCGCCCGAGACCGAGGCCGTGCATTCCGGCCTGCAAACATCACCAGCCGCTGTCCTTCGCCGCGAATGCAGTAGGCGGGTCGCACGCTGCTCCGAAGAACGTGCACCACTGTACTTCAACGTAGTTGTAGTCGGCCCACGACGGCGTCACCGTAGAACCACTCGACGTAAAGTCGCCGGCATGATCCATCCGAAGCTGGGCGTCCCCGGTCCGCTTGCCTTGCCCATCAACATAGAGGTCCATAGCAATGGTGCGTGATGTGGTGTTCGGCCTCTGAAGGAATTCCTTACATTTGTTGATAGGAATCGTGATCTTACCGGTAGCTCCGCCGTAGGTCCCGCCGATCTCGAGGTTGACCAACGTAGAACAGCTTTCCGTCATCGCCGGCGGAATCCATTTGTTCAGAGAAGCCACCCGAGATGCGGTCGTCTTCCACGGTCGAGAAGCAACATACATGTCAGTCGTGTACCGACGCTCATCGGCGTATGAAACCGGAGCCGGCGTCCACAACGCCCACCTGTTGTAGATCCAATGCTTCTGACCGGTGCTCCCGCCGTTCGTCTGCTGGAACTTTTCGTAGCAGGACACAATCTTGTGATCCCACGACGACCAGTAGCCAGGCTTGAACCAACTCGTGGTGCAACCGTTGCTCCGCCGCGCCATGTTCGAGTAGTTGAAGGCTGTGTTATAGCCCGAGCTCGGGGCAACTTCAGCCGCATCGGCGGTCTCATCGGGCTGGAACTCGACTCCGAGCCCGGTGACCTTCTCGCCATCCTGCGAGCGCTCGCCGTAGGTAATCTTTTCTGGGGAGTTCTCGCCCTCCCAGACAATGTCGACTTTCTCGTCTTCGCGGAAGGGGTCGGGAAGCGATCCATAGCGAACGATGGCGTCATCCACCAAGCGTCCATCCCGAGCCTGGTCGTCTAGATAGGAATCCATCCGATCCCGGCCCCGCCATTTCCCATCCGGGCCGGGCCTGGCGACAGTATCCACCTCCTCCGCGCCAAACTCGATGACCTCCGTCACCGGCTCCTCAGCAGAAACCTTGGCTGAGGCCGGCGCAGCAGGCAAGGCCGTGGCAACCGCGACAGCAACCGCACCAATCACTGCCGCCGCCGCACGATCCCACACCTTCCCGCCGCTATCCCAATTCTGGCGGCTTCCGCCGAATTTCGTCACGTTACCTCCGGTAGGGGCTTCAACTAGACACAACGCTGCGAGTGGCGACAGCTCTTGGCAGCGCCACTCGCAGCAGCAGTGACTGTACTGATCTTGAACCCAGCAGGCAAGACGGCGAATGGATCGCAAAGACCCCGGAAAAAGTCCAAAAACGAGGCTTATGGGCGCTGATACCCCTGCAGTTGAGTGCCCGCTTTAGCGCATATATCGGGTGTTTATTGGGATTCGCCCGGCCGAATGCCAGGCAATTCGGGACCCCCGACCCCATTTAACCGGATTAATAACGCAATGTCTGCCGGCCTTGTCTGATGCAAATCAAATTCACAAACCGAAAATTTGCCGGCATGCATGGGTCGAGCCCATCCACTGGCAACTGTGAAGATTCAGCCTCTCCCTCGATCTGGCTGGCGTCACTTGGCTCTAATCCCACCACGCTTGACGTCTGGTGCCGTGCCAATGCCGGCACGGATACCAGGGTCGACGGAGTGATCCACCCACGACCTGCGGTAGACCTTCAACCTGCCCCACCTCGACATCGACGTCAGGGGGTCTGCGTCGCCATGATCGATAACATCACTGAAACGGGTCGCCAACGAAACCCCCCGAACCTAACGGGACGTCCAACGGCAACGCCGCCCGCGAGATAGGCGATTCGGATGCCTCCAAACGGTTTGTCGGACAAGCCGTCTGCCGATTCGAAGCCTTCACACCGTCGGCAATCGTCGGCCGTAATCACGCGACGGGGAGCGTGGCGACGGCGAGCGCCGCGATGATGGCGCTGGACAGCAACGCGGTCACCCGGCGCCCACGCGCACCGGTGAGCGCCCGGCCGATCAGCGTGCCACCCCCGGCGATCACCAACTGCCAGCTGGCCGAGGCGAGGAACGCCCCGAGGACGAAGAGCAGTGCGGCACGCGGGTCCGAACCGCCCACATCGCCGCGACCGAGGATCAAGGCCGCGAAGTAGACCACGGTGGCCGGGTTGAGCAGGGTCAGCGCGAGGATCGCGGTGAACGCCCGCGCCGGGGTGTCCAGGCCACCGCGCCCGACGGCCGCCCGGGCCGGGACAGCGGGGCGCAACGCTCGCCAGGCCCCGTGGCCGGCGAGGGCGAGCAGCACCCCGGCGGCGACCCACCGCAGCGGCCCGCCGAACGGCGCGAGCCAGCCGGCCACCGCCGCGCCACCGAGGGCCGCCACCGCGGCGTAGAGGCCGTCGGCGGTGGCCACCCCGAGCGCGGCCGCCGCGCCGACCCGGAACCTGGTACGCGCGCTCAGCCCGAGGATGAGGATCGCGATCGCGCCGACCGGTATGGCGACGCCGTAGCCGGCGACCAGGCCGGCGAGGAACGCCCCGCTCACGACGGTCGGAGGCGGGTCGAGGCGGACCCGGGCGCGGTGCGCTGTCGACGCGCGACGGTCGCCGCGCGGACAGGAACCTGCTTCGGGTACGCCTCGATCACCCCGCCATCCTGCGTCCACCCCGCCGGCTCCGCCACCCGATTTCCGCCCCCGCACTCCATCGCGTCCCGCACCCCCGGCACTCGAGATCGCGCTAGTTCCTGGATGTAGTGGCCTGGTCATCGCCCCGAGGCCACCACATCCAGGATCGAGCGTGACCTTGGCGGGCCGGGCGGACAGGCGGCGAAAACGCGTCGAGCGCGACGCCCGGAGGGCGCCGCGCTCGACAGCGGTGATCGGTCGGGTCAGACGTTGAAGCCGAGGGAGCGGAGCTGGTCCCGGCCCTCGTCGGTGATCTTGTCAGGGCCCCACGGCGGCAGCCACACCCAGTTGATCCGGATGTCGTTGACCAGTCCGCCGCCCGGGCCGGTGGTCAGCGCCTGCCGGGCCTGGTCCTCGATCACGTCGGTGAGCGGGCAGGCCGCCGAGGTCAGCGTCATGTCCAGGGTGGCGACGTTCTCGTCGTCGACGTGGACGCCGTACACCAGGCCCAGGTCGACCACGTTGATGCCCAGCTCCGGGTCGACGACGTCCTTCATCGCCTCCTCGATGTCGCCGATCGCGGCCTTGCCGGCCGGGGCGGCCCCGCCGGTGGCCGGCGTCGCCGCGCCGTCGGTCGCCACGGCGCCGGCCTCCGGCGTGGTGGTCTCGTCGCTGCTCATGCCTTCACCTCCGTCGGGCTCACGCCCACCCCGGCGCGTGCCGCGGCGTCCTTGAACGCCATCCACGACAGCAACGCGCACTTCACCCGCGCCGGGTAGCGCGCGACACCCGCGAACGCCACCCCGTCACCGAGCACTTCCTCGTCCGGCGTGACCTGGCCACGCCCGGACATCAACGCCACGAACGCCTCGTGCACCACGACCGCGTCGTCCGCGGCCCGGCCACGCAGCAGCTCGTGCAGCACGCTCGCCGACGCCTGGCTGATCGAGCAGCCCATCCCGTCGTACGAGATGTCGGTGAACACCTTGCCATCGGTGGTCACCCGCACGGTGATCTCGTCGCCGCAGGTCGGGTTGACGTGGTGCGCCTCGCCGACCCGGGCGTCCGGGTCCGCCGACTCCCGCAGGCCACGGCCGTGCGGGTGCTTGTAGTGGTCCAGGATGATCTCCTGGTAGAGCTGGTCGAGCTGCATCAGTCGAACACCTTCCGCACCTGCTCGAGACCGGCCACCAGCGCGTCGATCTCCTCCGTCGTGGTGTACAGGTAGAACGACGCGCGCGTCATGGCCGGCACCCCGAACCGGGTGCACACCGGCTTCGCGCAGTGGTGCCCCACCCGGACCTGCACGCCGAGCGAGTCGAGCACCTGCCCGACGTCGTGCGGGTGCACGTCGCCGAGCGCGAACGAGATCGTCCCACCCCGGCCGACCGGCACGTTCGGGCCGAAGATGCGCAGCCCCGGCACGGTGGCGAGGGCGTCCAGCGCGTACGCCGTCAGCTCCTTCTCGTGCCACTGGACGGCACGCATGCCGATCCCGCTGAGGTAGTCCACGGCCGCGCCGAGCGCGACGGCCTCGGCGATCGGCGGGGTGCCCGCCTCGAACCGGGCCGGCGGCGCGGCGAACGTCGACCGGGCCATCGTCACCGTCTCGATCATCGAGCCGCCGCCGAGCACCGGCGGCATCGCGGCGAGCAGCTCCGACCGGCCCCAGAGCACACCGATGCCGGTCGGGCCGCACATCTTGTGCCCGGTGAAGACGATGAAGTCCGCGTCGAAGTCGACCACGTCCACCGGCATGTGCGGCACCGACTGCGAGCAGTCGAGCAGCAGCAGGGCGCCCACCTCGCGAACCCGCTGGGTGATCCGCGCGGTGGCGTTGACCGTGCCCAGGATGTTGGAGGTGTGCACCAGCGAGACGATCTTCGTCCGCTCGGTGACCAGGTCCGCCAGCCCGGACTCGTCGAGCCGGCCGTGGTCGGTGACCGGGAACCAGCGCAGGGTGGCGCCGGTCCGCTCCGCCAGGAGCTGCCACGGGACGATGTTCGAGTGGTGCTCCATCTCGGAGATCACGATCTCGTCGCCCGGGCCGAGCCGGAAGCGTGGGTCGGCGTCGGCGCGCACCGAGGCGTTGGAGAACGCGTACGCCACGATGTTGATCGCCTCGGTGGAGTTCTTGGTGAACACCACCTCGTCCACGCTCGGCGCGTTGATGAACGCGGCGATCTTCGCGCGGGCCCCCTCGTACGCCTCAGTCGCCTCGGTGCCCAGGGTGTGCACCGAGCGCGACACGTTGGCGTTGTGCCGCGCGTAGTGCTCGGCGAGCACGTCGAGCACCTGCCGCGGCTTGTGCGAGGTGTTGGCGCTGTCGAGATAGACCAGCCGGTGCCCGTTGATCTCCCGGTCCAGGATCGGGAAGTCGGCGCGCACCGCGTCCACGTCGTAACGTGGCACGTCGTCGTACTGCGGCATTCCCGGCGGGATGGCGATGGTGGTCATATCCGCGGTCCTTCCGGCTCTCAGGCCCGCGCCGAACCGGCCCCGGCGACGTACCGCTCGTAGCCCTCTTCCTCGAGCTTGTCGGCCAGCTCCGGGCCGCCCTGCTCGACGATCCGGCCGGCCACGAAGACGTGCACGAAGTCGGGCTTGATGTAGCGCAGGATCCGGGTGTAGTGGGTGATCAGCAGCAGGCCGGTGTCGCCGGTGTCGCGGACCCGGTTCACGCCCTCGCTGACCACGCGCAGCGCGTCCACGTCGAGGCCGGAGTCGGTCTCGTCGAGGATCGCCATCTTCGGCTTGAGCAGCTCCAGCTGCACGATCTCGTGCCGCTTCTTCTCGCCGCCGGAGAAGCCCTCGTTGACGTTGCGCTGGGCGAACGCCGGGTCCATCTGCAGCTTCTCCATGGCGCCGCGCAGCTCGCCGGCCCAGGTGCGCAGCTTCGGCGCCTCGCCGTCGATCGCGGTCTTGGCGGTACGCAGGAAGTTGGCGACGGAGACGCCGGGGACCTCGACCGGGTACTGCATGGCCAGGAAGAGGCCGACGCGGGCCCGCTCGTCGACGGACATGGCCAGCACGTCCTCGCCGTCGAGGGTCACCGAACCGCCGGTGATCTCGTACTTGGGGTGGCCGGCGATCGAGTACGCCAGGGTCGACTTGCCGGAGCCGTTCGGGCCCATGATCGCGTGGGTCTCGCCCGACCTCACCGTCAGGTCGACCCCGTGCAGGATCGGCTTGAGCTCACCCTCGGGCAGCTTGACCGACACCTTCAGGTCGCGGATCTCCAGGGTGCTCATTATCGGGTCACTCCATTGCTCGGCGTCAGGCTGACGTAGATGTCGCCGTCGCGGACTTCGACGGGATAGACGGGAACGGGTTCGGTCGCGGGCAGCCCGGTCGGCTCACCGGTACGCAGGTCGAAACGGGATCCGTGCAGCCAGCATTCCAGCGTGCACCCCTCGATCTCGCCCTCGGAGAGGGCCACCGCGGCGTGCGAGCACTCGTCGTACACGGCGTAGAAGTTTTCGTCCTCGCCGTGCACGATCGCGATCTGGGTGCCGTCGACGTCGGCGCTGATCGCGGTGCCCTTCGGCACGTCCTCGGTCGCGCAGATCCTGATCATCAGGCGCCGGCCTTGGTCAGGCGGGCCTCGATCGCGTCGCCGAGCCGCTCGCGCAGCTCCTCGACCGGGATCTTGTTGATCAGCTCGGCGAAGAAGCCGCGGACCACCAGGCGGCGGGCCTCCTCCTCCGGGATGCCGCGGGCCATCAGGTAGAAGAGCTGCTCGTCGTCGAAGCGGCCGGTCGCGCTGGCGTGGCCGGCGCCGGCGATCTCGCCGGTCTCGATCTCGAGGTTGGGTACGGAGTCCGCCCGGGCGCCGTCGGTGAGCAGCAGGTTCCGGTTGATCTCGTAGGTGTCGGTGCCGGTCGCCTCGGCCCGGATCAGCACGTCACCGACCCAGACCGTGTGCGCGCTGTCGCCCTGCAGGGCGCCCCGGTAGCCGACGTAGCTGCGGCAGTCCGGCACCGTGTGGTCGACCAGCTGCCGGTGCTCCAGGTGCTGGCCGGAGTCGGCGAAGTAGACGCCGTACAGCTCGGCCTCGCCGCCCCGGTCGCCGTACTCCACCGAGGTGTACTGCCGGACCAGGTCGCCGCCGAGGCTCACCTGCACGTGGATCACCTTGGCGTCGCGACCCAGCCGCACCTTGAGGTGCTGCGCCTGGACGGCGTCGTCGGCCCAGTCGGCGACGGTGACCAGGGTCAGCTTCGCGCCGTCGGCCACCGCCACCTCGACGTTGTCGGCAAGGGTGGCGGAGCCGGCGTGCTCCAGCACCAGGGTCACCTCGGCGAACCGGCCCACCTCGACGAAGGTGTGGCCGAAAGCCAGCTTGTCGGCGCCCTCGCCGACCACCCGCAGGCGCGCCGGCGCGGTCACCACCGCGTCCCGGGCGACCTGCACCAGCAGCGCCTGCTCGGCCCCGCCGTACGCCAGCGCGCTGACCCGGTCGAACGGGGTGAGCACACTGCCCACCCGCGGGTCGTCCTTGCCGATCCGGCTGACGGTGACGCCCTCCGGCAGGTCGGCGTACTCGTGGCGGACCGTGCCGGTCGCGGCCTGCGCCTCAACCAGGCCGCGCAGGCGCTTGAGCGGGGTGAAACGCCACTCCTCCTCCAGGCCGGTGAGGGCCGGGAAGTCTGCGACGTCGTACGAGCGGAGCGCCTGCGACTTGGTGGCGGGCGGCGCGGAAGCCTGGGTAGTCATCTCTTCCTTGCTGTTCTGCGACGGCGGTGTTTCGTGCTGGGTCCGGCGGGCCGGTGTCACCGGCCCGCCGGGCGACCACTCCGGCTCGGCGCGTCTTCCGCCGCGCCGCGACCCGGAGCACTCGTCGGGGTGGCCGGGGTCAGCCGACCGCGCCCTCCATCTGGAGCTCGATCAGGCGGTTGAGCTCCAGGGCGTACTCCATCGGCAGCTCCTTGGCGATCGGCTCGATGAAGCCGCGCACGATCATCGCCATCGCCTCGTCCTCGCTCAGGCCCCGGCTCATCAGGTAGAAGAGCTGGTCCTCGCTGACCTTGGAGACGGTCGCCTCGTGACCCATCGACACGTCGTCCTCACGGATGTCGACGTACGGGTAGGTGTCCGAGCGGGAGATGGTGTCGACCAGCAGCGCGTCGCACTTGACCGTGCTGCGGCTGCTGTGCGAACCCTCCAGCACCTGCACCAGGCCGCGGTACGAGGTGCGGCCGCCGCCCCGGGCGATCGACTTCGACACGATGGTCGAGGAGGTGTGCGGCGCGGCGTGCACCATCTTGGCGCCGGCGTCCTGGTGCTGGCCCTCGCCGGCCATGGCCACCGAGAGCACCTCGCCCTTGGCGTGCTCGCCGGTCATGTAGACCGCCGGGTACTTCATGGTGACCTTGGAGCCGATGTTGCCGTCGATCCACTCCATGGTCGCGCCCTCGTGGCAGACGGCGCGCTTGGTGACCAGGTTGTAGACGTTGTTCGACCAGTTCTGGATGGTCGTGTAGCGGCAGCGCGCGTTCTTCTTGACGATGATCTCGACCACGGCGCTGTGCAGCGAGTCCGAGGAGTAGATGGGCGCGGTGCAGCCCTCGACGTAGTGCACGTACGCGCCCTCGTCGACGATGATCAGCGTCCGCTCGAACTGGCCCATGTTCTCCGTGTTGATCCGGAAGTAGGCCTGCAGCGGGATCTCCACGTGCACGCCCTTCGGCACGTAGATGAACGAGCCACCGGACCAGACGGAGGTGTTCAGCGCGGCGAACTTGTTGTCGCCGACCGGGATGACCGTGCCGAAGTACTCCTTGAACAGGTCCTCGTGCTCGCGCAGTGCGGTGTCGGTGTCGAGGAAGAGGACACCCTGCTCCTCGAGGTCCTCACGGATCTTGTGGTAGACGACCTCGGACTCGTACTGCGCCGCGACACCGGCGATCAGCCGCTGCTTCTCCGCCTCGGGGATGCCCAGCTTGTCGTAGGTGTTCTTGATGTCCTCGGGCAGGTCCTCCCAGGAGGCGGCCTGCTTCTCGGTGGACCGGACGAAGTACTTGATGTTGTCGAAGTCGATCCCGGTGAGGTCGGCGCCCCAGGCCGGCATCGGCTTGCGCTCGAACAGCCGCAGGCCCTTCAGGCGCAGGTCGAGCATCCAGGCCGGCTCGTTCTTCTTGGCCGAGATGTCCCGCACCACCGCCTCGTTGAGGCCACGCTGGGCGGACGCCCCGGCGACGTCGGGGTCGGCCCAGCCGTACTCGTAGCGACCGAGGGCGGCGAGCTGCTCCTCCTGGGTCAGGGGCTGGACGATCTGCTCGGTCATCTATCTGTCCTCACAGTGGTGACGGTGTTACCGGACTTACGCGGCTGGGCCGGGATGTGCGTGGTGCACACCCCGTCGCCATGTGCGATGGTGGCCAGGCGCTGCACGTGGGTGCCGACCAGACGGGAGATCACCGCCGTCTCGGCCTCGCACAGCTGCGGAAACTCGGCGGCCACGTGCGCCACCGGGCAGTGATGCTGGCAGAGCTGGCCGCCGGAGGCGATCGTGGACGCGTTGGCAGCGTAGCCCTCGGCGGTGAGCGCCCCCGCGAGCGCCTCCGCCCGCGCGAGCGGGCCGTCGCCGGCGTCCTCCATGGCGGCCCGGCAGCGGGCCTCCAGCGCGGAGACCTGCTCGGCGGCGAACGCCTCGACCGCCTCCGGGCCGCCGGTGCGGGCGATCCACCGCAGGGCGGCGGTGGCCATGTTGTCGTAGTGGTGGGTGCCGCAACGCACCCGGGCCGACTCGGTCAGCGCGAAGACCTTGGCCGGGCGACCCCGCCCCCGGCTGCCCCGGACGACCTGCTCCCGGGCGACCACGTCGCCGTCGGCGAGCATCGCGTCCAGGTGTCGGCGGATCGCCGCCGGGCTCAACCCGAGCGCCGAGCCGAGCTGGGCGGCGGTGGTCGCGCCCTGCTCCAGCAGCAGCTGGGTGACCCGGTCGCGGGTGGAAAGATCGGTGGACGCGGCCTGCGACGACTCCAGCTCGGCGCGCCTGACGCCGCGCCGCGACCTGGGGCCGTCGCCGGCGACCTGCCCGGTCGCCGGCGGTTGCCCGGAGAGCGCCGCCGCGTTTTTCACAACAGCAACGTTACGTAATTCGCGGGGGGCCTGCAAACCGGTACCCCGGTGATTCCCGACACCGGGGTACCGGAGTCACCCGATCGGGGACCACTACGGTGCGTAGGATTCGCTCCGTGAAGCCATCCGTCCGGTTCCCGGTCTCCCCCGCGCTGCTGCGCCGCCTCGCGTACGCCTCGATCATCGCGAACGTGGCGATCGTGGTCACCGGCGGGGCGGTCCGGCTCACCGCCTCCGGTCTCGGCTGCCCCACCTGGCCCCGGTGCACCGACGAGTCTTACACCACCACGCCGGAGATGGGCGTGCACGGGGTGATCGAGTTCGGCAACCGGCTGCTCACCTTCGCGGTGGGCGTCATCGCGCTCGCCGTGGTGCTCGCGGTGCTGGCCCAGCGGCCCCGCCGGCGCGGGCTGCTGCCGCTCGCGGTCGGCGTGCTGTTCGGCATCCCCGCCCAGGCGGTGATCGGCGGGTTCACCGTGCTGACCAACCTCAACCCGTGGGTGGTCGGGCTGCACTTCCTCGCCTCGATGGTGGTGATCGCCGCCGCGTACGCCCTCTGGCGGCGTACCGGCGAGCCGGACGTCCCGGCGACCCCCACTGTGCCGGCGCCGCTGCGCACCCTGGCCGCGCTCACCACGCTGGTGAGCGCGGCGGTGCTGGTGATCGGCACCTGGGTGACCGGCAGCGGCCCGCACGCCGGCGACCAGGGCGCGGCGCGCAACGGGCTCGACCCGGAGTCGATCTCGCAGGTGCACGCCGACGGGGTCTTCCTGCTGATCGGCCTCTCGGTCGCGCTGGTCTTCGCGTTCCGCGCGGTGGGGGCCGCGCGGGCCACCCGGGCCGCCGTGGTGCTGGTCGCCGTCGAACTGGGTCAGGGCCTGATCGGCTTCGTGCAGTACTTCACCCACCTGCCGGCGATGCTGGTCGCCGCGCACATGCTCGGTTCCTGCCTGGTGCTGCTGGCCACCCTGGCCGTGCTCTGGTCGACGCGGGAGCGCCGCCCGGTCGCCCCGGCACCGCAGCCCACCCGGGCCCCCGAGCCCGCCACCGCCGCCGCCTGACCCGCCCCACCTTCCTGGCCGCCGCGCTCAAGTTCCGCGCAATTCCCCTGATGTAGTGGCCTCTGCGCGCGTGGTGGCCACTACTTCGCTGGAGTTGTGCGGATCTCGGCCGCGCCGAGCGGGGCGGGGCGGCGGGGCCCGTCAGCGGGCGGGGCGACAAAAGGAACGGGTGCGTTTGTCGTCGCCGTGGGGACGACAAACGCACCCGAAGACGGTCAGCTCAGGTGGGTGGCGATCGCCTCGGCGAGGCGGTCGGGGGCACCGTCGGCGTACCCGATGAACAGGCTGGGCTCGGTGAGCTCCAACTCGACCAGGACGGGCGACCCGTCCGGGCCCGGGATGAGGTCCACCCGGGCGTAGAGCAGCCGCCCCGGGCCGCCGGGCAGCACGGCCAGGGTCTTCTCCGCCACGGCGAGTTGCTCGGGCGTGGCCGTCCGGGCAGCGATCTCCTCGCGCTTGTAGAGCTCCGCGACGCCCAGGTCCGGGCCGACCAGCATGGGACCCTTGCGGATCGCGTGGCTGAACGCCAGGCCGCCGGGCCCGGCCAGGAAGAGCAGCGCAGTCTCCCCGGCGGTGTCCACCGCGTCCAGGTACGGCTGGACCATGGCGACCCGGCCGGCCTCGGAGAGCCGCCGCACGTGCGCCACGGCCAGTTCCCGGTGCTCCGGGTCGGCCAGGTCGTACCGGCCGGTGTCCTGGCTGCCGGCGCTGACCGCCGGCTTGATCACGTACTCGCCGGTGTCGGCGGGCGGCGTCCAGTCCCGCCCCGGCTCCACCCAGGTGGTCGGGACGGTCGGCACGCCGGCGGCGGACAGCTCGGCCAGGTAGCGCTTGTCGGTGTTCCAGGCGACCACGTCGGCCGGGTTGACCAGGCGCGGGACGGTCTGCGCCCAGGCGACGAACTCGTCGCGGCGCAGCGCGTAGTCCCACGGCGAGCGGAGCACGACCAGGTCGTACGCCGACCAGTCGGCGGCCGGGTCGTCCCAGACCACCACCTCGGCGGTGATGCCACGGGCGGCCAGCGGGGCGAGCACGAGCCGGTCGTCCGGGTCGAGGTCGGTCAGTGTGGTGCAGGTGACGAGAGCGACCCGGGGTTCCCCCCGGGTCGACTGGTAGTGGTGGGTCATCTGTCGATCAACGAGCCATCGTGCGCCGGGCCATCGACCGCCAGAGGTCGTTGCTCGGACGCATCTGGTCCATCAGTTCACGCTCCCAGGCGTTCTCGACGGCGACCCCGGCCTTGGCGCAGGCCTGCCGCGCGACGTCGGTGTCGTCGGCGAACTGGTCGGCCCACACACCGTCCTCACCCACGAGGACGATCCGCGCGCCGCGCTTGCCGACGTACTCGATGACCGCCTTCGCCCCGCCGTGCCCGGCGGCGAACGACTTGATGCCGGCGACCAGGCCGTTTGGGGCCTGCTCGGCGGTCTGTTCAGCCGTCAGCGTCGTATCGGAACCATCTGCCATGACGCGAAGCCTAAGCAGACTTCCACCCACATGTGCGAGAACGATGAACCAATTGTGATGCCAATTACCTACGGGTTTAAGGAAGACCACAGGTTTTTCGCCCGGATATGTCGGATAAGGAGGGGCGAAGCGGGCGGGCCGAATCGGCCGGGTCTGTCCCGGTTGAACCCACCCGGCGAACCCCGAAAAAAATTCTGGAAAAGATCCTCGACCCGGGGGATCCGCGTCCCCGCCGGGACGGCCGGATCAGAGCAGGGCGTCGAGCGCGACGGCCACGAAGAGGATGGTCAGGTAGGTGGTGGACCAGTGGAACAGCCGCATCGGCTTGACCGCCTCGCCCCGCGCCGCCCGGCGGCAGAGCTTGTGCGCCTCGACCACGAAGACACCGCCCACGACCAGTGCCGTCACCCCGTAGATCGGGCTCATCCCGAGCGGCCAGACGGCCAGTGAGGAGAGCAGGGTCAGCCAGGAGAAGATCAGGATCTCGGCGTTCACCCGACGGACCGAGGCCACCACGGGCAGCATCGGGATGCCGGCCCGCGCGTAGTCGGCCTTGTACTTGATCGCCAGCGCGTAGAAGTGCGGCATCTGCCAGAAGAAGACCACCGCGAACAGGCCCCACGCGGCGGGAGCCAACGACCCGGTGACCGCGGCCCAGCCGATCAGCACCGGCGCGGCGCCGCAGGCACCACCCCAGAAGGTGTTGGTCGCCGTGGTCCGCTTGAGCCAGAGCGTGTAGACCAGGTCGTAGTAGGCGATCGCGGCCAGGGTGAGCCCGGCCGCCAGCCAGTTGGTGAACACGGCCATCAGCGCGACCGAGATCACGGCGAGCACCAGACCGAAGATCAACGCGCTGCGCGGCGACACGGTGTGCGCGGGCAGCGGCCGGCGCTTGGTGCGCCGCATCAACTGGTCGATGTCCCGGTCGATGTAGCAGTTGAGCACGCTGGCCGCGCCGGCGGCGAGCGAGCCGCCGACCAGGACCACGGCCATCAGCCAGAGCGAGGGCAGGCCCCCGTCGGCGAGCATCATCGCCGGCACGGTGGTGACCAGCAGCAGCTCGACGATCCGCGGCTTGGTCAGGGCCACGTACGCGGCCACCACGGCCCGCACGTCCCGCCGAGCGCCCGCCGAGGCCTCCGCCACCGCGCCCACCGGCGGCTGCCCGGCAGATTTGCTGACGGGGCGCTCGGTGATCATGCTCACGGATTGCCACCTTCCGGCTTGGCGGGGGAGGTCGGGGTCGGGTCGGACCCGTCGGGGTCCACACACCGACCCACAGACTACGCGTCGTCGTTTTGGCTGCCCCGGAGACCCGACAACGGTGCGGGCCGTCACAGTCCGCGGTGCACGACCGATCCGGTCGGAGGAGTACAGACGAGCATGCGGAGATCCCCGGGCGTACGTTTAGGACCGCTCGATAGGGTCATCAGTGAGGGTTCCGCCCATCTGCCGAGGAGCACAACCAACGTGGCTGCCAACCGACCCGAGCTTCCCGCTCTCAACTGGTCCGACCTTGACCGCAGGGCCGTCGACACGGTCCGCGTGCTGGCCATGGACGCCGTGGAGAAATCCGGCAACGGCCACCCGGGCACGGCGATGAGCCTCGCCCCGGCTGCGTACCTGCTCTTCAACCGGGTCATGCGGCACAACCCGGCCGACCCGAACTGGCCCGGCCGGGACCGGTTCGTCCTCTCCGCCGGGCACTCCAGCCTGACCCTCTACATCCAGCTCTTCCTCTCCGGCTACCCGCTGTCCCTGGACGACCTCAAGGCGCTGCGCCAGTGGGGCTCGCTCACCCCGGGTCACCCCGAGCACGGGCACACCCCCGGCGTGGAGACCACCACCGGCCCGCTCGGCCAGGGCCTCGGCAACGCCGTCGGCATGGCCATGGCGGCGCGCCGGGAGCGCGGCCTGTTCGACCCGGAGTCGGAGGCCGGCGACTCCCCCTTCGACCACGACATCTGGTGCATCGCCTCGGACGGTGACATCGAGGAGGGCATCAGCCACGAGGCCAGCGCCCTCGCCGGCCACCAGCAGCTCGGCAACCTCTGCGTGATCTACGACGACAACGAGATCTCGATCGAGGACGACACCCGCATCGCCAAGAGCGAGGACGTCGCGGCCCGCTACGCGGCGTACGGCTGGCACGTGCAGACGGTGGACTGGCGCCGCGGCGACGCCGACCAGGGCGACTACCACGAGGACGTCGAGGCGCTGCACCGGGCGCTGCTGGCCGCGAAGGCGGAGACCGCCCGCCCCTCCTTCATCGCGCTGCGCACCATCATCGGCTGGCCCGCGCCCAACAAGAAGAACACCGGCAAGATCCACGGTTCGGCGCTCGGCGCCGACGAGGTGAAGGCCACCAAGGAGATCCTCGGCTTCGACCCGCAGCGGACCTTCCAGGTCGACGAGGAGGTGCTGGACCACGCCCGCCAGGTGATGGCGCGGGGCGCCGCGGCCCAGGCCGCGTGGACCACCGCGTTCGACGGGTGGGCGAAGGCCAACCCGGAGCGCAGGGCGCTCTGGGACCGGCTGGCCGCCCGCAAACTCCCCGAGGGCTGGGCCGACGCGCTGCCGACCTTCCCGGCGGACGCCAAGGGCATCGCCACCCGGGCCGCCTCCGGCAAGGTCCTGGAGGCCCTCGCCCCGGTGCTGCCCGAGCTCTGGGGCGGCTCGGCCGACCTGGCGGAGAGCAACAACACCACCATGAAGGGCGAGCCGTCCTTCATCCCCGCGGTGCACGCGACGAAGGACTTCCCGGGCCACGAGTACGGGCGCACCCTGCACTTCGGCATCCGCGAGCACGCCATGGGCGCGATCCTCAACGGCATCGCCCTGCACGGCGGCACCCGCCCGTACGGCGGCACGTTCCTGGTGTTCAGCGACTACATGCGCCCCTCGGTGCGGCTCGCCGCGCTGATGAAGCTGCCGGTGGTCTACGTCTGGACGCACGACTCGATCGGCCTCGGCGAGGACGGCCCGACCCACCAGCCGGTGGAGCACCTGACCGCGCTGCGCGCCATCCCCGGCCTGGACGTGGTCCGCCCGGCGGACGCCAACGAGACCGCGTGGGCGTGGCGGCAGGCGTTGGAGCACGGCGACCGGCCGACCGCGCTGGCGCTCAGCCGCCAGCCGCTGCCGACCCTGGACCGCACCGACGTGGCCGGCGCCGAGGGCGTGACCAAGGGCGGCTACGTGCTGGCCGACGCCTCGACCGGCAAGCCGCAGGTGATCCTCGTCGGCACCGGCTCCGAGGTGCAGCTCTGCCTGACCGCCCGGGAGCGGCTGGAAGCGGACGGCACCCCCACCCGGGTCGTCTCCATGCCCTGCCAGGAGTGGTTCTTCGCGCAGGACGAGGCCTACCGGGAGTCGGTCCTGCCACGCGGGGTAAAGGCACGGGTGAGCGTGGAGGCGGGTATCGCCATGTCCTGGCGCGGGATCGTCGGCGACTGCGGCGAGAGCGTGAGCCTGGAGCACTACGGGGCGAGTGCCCCGCACACGGTGCTCTTCGAGCAGTTCGGGTTCACCCCCGACCGGATCGTGGCCGCCGCGCACGCGGCACTGACCCGGGTGGGCGACATCACCGGTAACCCAACCGGCAACTGAGGGGAGCGTGGACGGCATGACGGACCGGCTGGGCGAGCTGAGCGCCATGGGTGTGGCGATCTGGCTCGACGACCTTTCCCGGGTACGACTGAGCTCCGGCGGGCTGGACCAGCTCCGTCGGGAGAAGCACCTGGTCGGGGTGACGTCGAACCCGACCATCTTCGCGAAGGCGCTGAGCGACGCGGACGAGTACAACTGGCAGCTTAAGGACCTCGCCATCCGTGGGGTGGACGTCGAAGAGGCGGTCCGCATGCTCACCACGTACGACGTGCGGTGGGCCTGCGACGTGATGCGCCCCGCGTACGACGCCAGCGCGGGGGTCGACGGCCGGGTCTCGATCGAGGTGGACCCGCGGCTGGCCCACGAGACGGAGCGGACCGTCGCCGAGGCCGGGGCGCTGTGGTGGCTGATCGACCGGCCCAACCTCTTCATCAAGATCCCGGCCACCGAGGCGGGCCTGCCGGCGATCACCGCCACCCTGGCCCAGGGGATCAGCGTCAACGTCACGCTGATCTTCAGCCTGGACCGGTACTCGCAGGTGATGGAGGCCTTCCTGGCCGGCCTGGAGCAGGCGAAGGCGAACGGGCACGACCTGTCCAAGATCGGCTCGGTCGCGTCGTTCTTCGTCTCCCGGGTCGACAGCGAGGTGGACAAGCGGCTGGAGAAGATCGGCTCCGACCAGGCCAAGGCGCTGCGCGGCAAGGCCGCCATCGCCAACGCCCGGCTCGCCTACGAGCGGTACGGCGAGGTGTTCTCCTCCGACCGGTGGCAGGCCCTCGCCGACGCCGGGGCGCACCCGCAGCGCCCGCTCTGGGCCTCCACCTCGACGAAGAACCCGGACTACCGGGACGTCATGTACGTCGAGGAGCTGATCGCCCCCGGCACGGTGAACACCATGCCGGAGGCGACCATCCACGCCGTCGCCGACCACGGCGAGGTCCGGGGCGACACCGTCACCGGCTGCTACGACGACGCCCGCAAGGTCTTCAGCGACCTGCAGGCGGTCGGGGTGGACCTGGCCGACGTGGTCGCCGTCCTCGAGCGCGAGGGCGTGGAGAAGTTCGAGGCGAGCTGGCTGGAACTGCTCGACGGGGTGAAGAAGTCGCTCGCCGAGGCGGCCAAGGGCAGCGGGCGGCCGGGCAAGGCGGCCAAGGGCAGCGCGACGGCCGCCGAGCGGGCCGGGGGCAACGCGTGACGAACGGCGTGCGACGTGTCCCGGGGCGCCGCCCCGGGACACGCCACGCCGTCGTCCCCCCGCAGGGTGGGGTGACTCCGTCGCGAACAGAGGTGGCCCCGTGAGCGACCTGCTGGCCGGCCCGGCGGACATCGCCGCCGGGCTTGCCGTGCACGGTGCGGACACGGTCGACCGGTCCGCGCCGGCGTCGGTGCGCGCGGACCTGGTCGCCCGGGACGTCCCGGCCCGGCTCGCCGCCAAGGATCCGACCCTGTGGGGCTCCGACGCGGAGGCGACGGCGCGGGTACGGCTCGGCTGGGTGGACACCCACCACCGCAGCCGGGAGCTCCTCCCCCAGCTCGCCGAGTTGACGGACGAACTGGCCGACCTCGACCACGTGGTGCTCGCCGGGATGGGCGGCTCGTCGCTCGCGCCCGAGGTGATCGCCCGCACCCTCGGCCGCCCGCTGACCGTGCTGGACACCACCGACCCCGGGCAGGTCCGGGCGGCCCTGGCCGACCGGCTGGAGCGGACCGTGGTGGTGATCTCCAGCAAGTCCGGCACGACCGTGGAGACCGACAGCCACCGGCGGGCGTACTGGCAGGCGTTCCTGGACGCCGGGATGACCGAGGCGGAGGCGGCCCGGCACTTCGTGGTGGTCACCGACCCGGGCTCGCCGCTGGCGGCGACCGCCGCGGAGGCGGGGCTGGTCACCATCCCCGCCGACCCCGAGGTGGGCGGCCGGTACTCGGCGCTCACCGCGTTCGGGCTGGTCCCCGCGGCGCTGGCCGGGGTACCGGTGACCGACCTGCTCGACGACGCCGACGCGCTCGCCGAGTCGCTGGGCCGGGACCGGGACAACCCCGGCCTGGCGCTCGGCGCGGCCCTCGGCGCGGCGGCCACCACCGGCCGGGACGTGGTCGCCCTGACCTCCGACGGCACCGGCGTCGAAGGGCTGGGCGACTGGGCCGAGCAGCTGCTCGCCGAGTCGACCGGCAAGGCCGGCGTGGGCCTGCTGCCGGTGGTGGTGGAATCCCCGGACGCTCCCGGCGCCGCCGGCCCGGACGTGCTCACCGTCAGCTACGGCGGCGCGCTCGGCCCCGGGGTGGCACCCGGTGCCGGCAGCGCGGACGTGGCGGTCAACGGACCCCTCGGCGCCCACTTCCTGACCTGGGAGTACGCCACCGCGATCGCCGGGGCGGTGCTCGGGGTCGACCCGTTCGACCAGCCCGACGTCGCCGAGAGCAAGCAGAACACCGAACGCATCCTCGCCGCCGGGCCGCCGGCGGAGGCGCCGTCGTTCACCGACGGCGCCATCGAGGTGTACGCCCCGCCCGGCGCGCCGGCCGACCTGTCCGGGGTGCTGCGCCGGCTCCTCGACGGGTTGGGCGACGACGGGTTCCTGGCGGTGACGGCATACCTGGACCGCCGTGGGGACGCGGCGGTGGCCGGGCTGCGACCCGTGCTGGCGCGGGCGACCCGCCGCCCGGTGACCTTCGGGTGGGGGCCGCGCTACCTGCACTCCACCGGCCAGTACCACAAGGGCGGCCGGCCGGTCGGGAGCTACCTTCAGGTGACCGGCGCGGTCAACGATGATCTGCCGGTGCCCGGCCGCCCGTACACCTTCGGGACGCTGCAGGCGGCCCAGGCCGCCGGTGACCGGCAGGCCCTGACCGGCCGGGGGCGGCCGGTGCTGCGACTGCACCTGACCGAGCGGGCGGCGGGCGTCGCCCAGCTACTGGATGCGGCCGGACGGACAGGGACGTGACGATGATTGACGTGACATCAGCGGAGCGAGGAGGCGGCATGAACCCGCTGCGCGACCCGCAGGACCGGCGGCTGCCGCGGATCCCCGAGCCGTGCGCTCTGGTGATCTTCGGGGTCACCGGTGACCTGGCCCGCAAGAAGCTGTTGCCGGCGGTCTACGACCTGGCCAACCGGGGGCTGCTGCCGCCCGGCTTCGTGGTCCTGGGCTTCGCCCGGCGTGACTGGGGCGACGGCGACTTCGAGTCGCTGGCCTACGAGGCGGCGAAGAAGGGCGCTCGCACCCCGTGGCGGGAGGAGGTGTGGGCGCGGCTGGCCGGCAACATCAAGTTCGTCGGCGGCTCGTTCGACGACGACGCCGCGTTCGACCAGCTCGCCACCACCCTGGACGAACTGCGCGACTCGCACGGCATCGACGGCAACGCCGCCTTCTACTTCTCCATCCCCCCGGCAGCCTTCCCCGTCGTGCTCAAGCAGCTCGCCCGTACCGGCATGGCGGACAACGCCAAGTCGGGTGGCTGGCGCCGGGTGGTGGTGGAGAAGCCGTTCGGCAACGACCTGCCCTCGGCGAAGGCGCTCAACGACCTGGTCGACGACGTCTTCACCCGCCAGGACGTCTTCCGGATCGACCACTACCTGGGCAAGGAGACCGTCCAGAACATCCTCGCCCTGCGGTTCGCCAACAACCTCTTCGAGCCGCTGTGGAACGGCAAGTACGTCGACTCGGTGCAGATCACCATGGCCGAGGACGTCGGCATCGGCACCCGGGCCGGGTTCTACGACTCGGCCGGGGCGGCCCGGGACGTGCTGCAGAACCACCTGCTCCAGCTCCTCGCCCTGGTGGCCATGGAGGAGCCGACCAGCTTCGACGCCGACGAGATCCGGACCGAGAAGCTGAAGGTGCTCAAGGCCATCACGGTGCCGAAGGACGCGGCCCGGGACACCGTCCGGGGCCAGTACCTGCCCGGCTGGGTCGGCGGCGAACGCGCGGTCGGCTACCTGGAGGAGAAGGGCGTCCCGCCGGACTCCACCACGGAGACGTACGTGGCGGTGAAGCTGGGCATCCAGAACCGGCGCTGGGCCGGGGTGCCGTTCTACATCCGGGCCGGCAAGCGGCTGCCCCGGCGGGTCACCGAGGTGGCGATCATCTTCAAGGAGGCGCCGCACCTGCCGTTCAACCCGGCCGACGTGGAGTCGCTCGGCAACAACCAGCTCGTCATCCGGGTGCAACCGGACGAGGGTGTGGTGCTGAAGTTCGGCTCCAAGGTGCCGGGCACCGCCATGGAGGTCCGGGACATCGCGATGGACTTCCAGTACGGCGAGGCGTTCACCGAGTCCAGCCCCGAGGCGTACGAGCGGCTGGTGCTGGACGTGCTGATCGGTGACCGGACGCTGTTCCCGGACGCCGCCGAGGTGGAGCAGAGCTGGCAGGTGATCGACCCGTTGGAGCACGCCTGGGCGGGCACCAAGCCGGAGTCGTACCGGGCCGGCGAGTGGGGGCCCCGGGCGGCGGACGAGATGCTGGCCCGCGACGACCGCTCCTGGCGGCGGGCATGACCGAGCACACCGGGAGGTTCCGTTGATCGGCCTGTGGGACACCACCGGTAACGAGGTGGTCAAGGCGCTCGCCGCCGAGCGGCGCAGCGCGGGCGGGGTGGCCAGCGGCATGGCGCTCAGCCTGATCGTGGTGGTGGACGAGAAGCGGGTCCGGGAGGCGGAGGCCGCGGCGACCATAGCGGCCGCCGCCCACCCGTGCCGGCTGCTCGTGGTGGTCCGCTCCGACGTCGAGCGGGACCGCAACCGCCTGGACGCGGAGATCGTCGTCGGCGGCCGGCTCGGCCCTTGCGAGGCGGTGGTCACGCGGATGTACGGCCGGCTCGCCCTGCACGCCGAGTCGGTGGTGCTGCCGCTGCTGGTGCCGGACGTGCCGGTGGTGACCTGGTGGCACGGCGAGCCGCCGGAGGAGATCGCGACCGACTTCCTCGGCGTGGTGGCCGACCGGCGGATCACCGACTCGGCGCAGGCCGCCGACCCGGTCGCGGCGCTGCGGCAGCGGGCCGCGGACTACGCCCCGGGCGACACCGACCTGGCCTGGACCCGGATCACCCCGTGGCGCACCCTGGTGGCCGGGGCGTTCGACACCGCCCAGGCCAAGGTCACCGAGGCGACCGTGGTGGGGCCCGGGTCCGATCCCACGGCGGCGCTGATGCGCGGCTGGCTCGCGTCGCGGCTCGACATCGACCCGGCCTGGGTACGCACCGACGAGTTCCCGCGGATGCGCGAGGTGCAGCTGCGCTGCGCCAACGGCGACCAGCTGACCCTGACCCGGGACGACAACGTGGCGACCTTCCGGCGTACCGGCCAGCAGGACCGGACACTGCCGCTGGTCCGCCGCCCGCTCGGCGACGAGTTGGCCGAGGAGCTGCGCCGCCTCGACGCCGACCAGGTGTACGCGGAGGCGCTCGGCGCGACCGCCGGCATCTCCGGGCTGGAGGAACGCCCCACCCAGCGGGTGCACGTGTGGAAGGACCCGGCGACCGCCCAGCGGGCCGAGGCCGGGATCAGCGCGCACGCCGGCGCGACCGCCAACCAGTGAACGGACCGCCGGGCGGCACGGGCCGCCCGGCGGCCGGACAAGCACCGGTGACCGCCGTGGCGCGGTCGGAGCACGAAGGCACGATGGATGACTGAGGCGAGTGTCGCCGTACACGCCGACCCCGACCTGCTGGCGCAGGCGGTGGCGGCCCGCTTGGTGGTGAAGCTGCTCGACGCGCAGGCGGACCGGGGCCAGGCGTCGGTGGTGCTGACCGGCGGGCGGATCGCCGCGGCGGTGTACCGGGCGGTGACGGAGCTACCCGCCCGGGATGCTGTCGACTGGTCCCGGGTCGACGTCTGGTGGGGCGACGAGCGGTTCCTGCCGGCCGGCGACCCGGAACGCAACGAGACGCAGGCCCGGTCGGCGCTGCTGGAGGCGGTGCCGCTGAACCCGGCGCGGATCCATCCGATGCCGGCCTCGGACGGGCCGGCCGGCAACGACCCGGAGGCGGCCGCCGCCGGGTACGCGCAGGAGCTGGCCCGGGCGGCGCGGCCCGGCACCGCCGCGCTCCCCCACTTCGACGTGCTGATGCTCGGCGTCGGCGAGGACGGGCACGTGGCGTCGGTCTTTCCGGAGCACCCGGTGCACCACGACAGCCGGCCGGTCAGCGCGGTACGCGGCAGCCCGAAGCCCCCGCCGGTGCGGGTCACGCTGACCCTGCCGGCGATCAACACCGCCGAGGAGGTCTGGCTGGTGGCCGCCGGCGCGGACAAGGCCCGGGCGGTGGGCATGGCCCTCGCCGGGGCCGGGCCGGTGCAGCTTCCCGCGGCCGGGGTGCACGGGGTGTCCCGTACCCTCTGGCTGCTCGACCGGGCGGCAGCGGCCGACGTGCCGCCCCGGCTGCGCAGCCTCCGCTGAACCTCCGTCGCCGCACTCCTCGCCGCCCGCTGCGCGCAGCTTCCGGAACGAGGGGCTGTTCCGCGGCGGAGAGCCACTCGGTTCTGAATCAGGTCCCTCAGCGGGCGGAGGGCGACCCGGCGCGGTCAGGCGCCCCGGCGGCGGCGTAGCGCGGCCAGGGCCTCGGCGAGGAGGGCCTCCCCCTGTTCCGGGGTACGCCGCTCCTGCACGTACGCCAGGTGGCTCTTGTAGGGCTCCGAACGCGGCCGGCCCGGCGGGTTTCCCGGGTCCGGGCCGGCCGGCTGGCCGCACCGGGGGCAGTCCCACGCCTCCGGCGCCTCCGCGTCGGCGGCGATGAGGAACTGGACCTCGTGCGCGTTGCCGCACCAGTAGGTGACCGGCCGGCGCGGGGCCGGCTCGTAGCGCTGGTCGAAGCGCTCGGGGGCGGACCCGATCCGGGTGCCGCGGACGACGTTGTCACCGGGCATTGCTGCTTGCTCCTGTCGTCGGAGGGAACCGCCGCGCGGGGTGGACGGCGGGCGACGCGGTGCAGCGGAAAAACAAACTGCGCGCGGTCCGTGACGGACCGCGCGCAGATTGTACGCTCGACGCGCTGACTCAGGCGCCGCTGCTCAGCTGGAGCCGGAGCCAGAGCCCGATCCCGACGATGCACGCAAACCAGATGATCCCGACCAGAACGGTGTAGCGGTCGAGGTTCTTCTCGGCGACCGAGGAGCCGGCCAGGCTGGAGCTGACGCCGCCGCCGAACATGCTCGACAGCCCGCCGCCCTTGCCGCGGTGCAGGAGGATCAGCAGCGTGAGCAGGACGCTCGTGATGACCAGCAACACGATCATCGTGTAGGCGAACCAGATCGGCATGGCGGGGGTTTGTCCTCTCGTTGCGATCACTGCCCGTCCTGTCGGGCACGGCGGCACCGACCGGCGGACGGGCAGCGTCAAGGATAGCGAGCTATCAGCGAGCGATGTGCTCCGGGAACCGGCAGATCTGCGCGAATTCCTCGGCGTCCAGGCTGGCACCGCCGATCAGGGCCCCGTCCACGTCCGGCTGGGCCATGATCGCGGCGATGTTCGACGCCTTGACCGAGCCGCCGTAGAGGATCCGGACCTGCTGGGCGGTGGCCTCGTCGAAGGTGTCGCCGAGCCGCTTGCGCACCTCGCCGCAGACCTCCTGGGCGTCCTCCGGGGTCGCCGTCTTGCCGGTGCCGATCGCCCAGACCGGCTCGTACGCCACGACGACCTTGGTGACCTGCTCCGCGGTGAGCCCGCGGAGCGCGCCGTCGAGCTGGTCGCAGCAGTGCGGCACGTGCCGGAGCTGCTCCCGGACCTCCAGCCCCTCGCCGATGCAGAGGATCGGGGTGAGCCCGTTGGCCAACGCGGCGTTCACCTTGTCGTTGACCAGAGCGTCGTCCTCGTTGTGGTACTGCCGCCGCTCCGAGTGGCCGACCACCACGTAGGTGCAGCCCAGCTTGGCGAGCATCGACCCGGCGATGTCCCCGGTGTACGCGCCCGACTGGTACGGCGACAGGTCCTGCGCGCCGTAGCCGATCAGCAGCTTGTCGCCGTCCACCGCCGTCTGCACGGTCCGCAGGTCGGTGAAGGGCGGCAGGACCACCGTCTCGACCTCGGTGAGCTGCTTCTCGGTGAGGCTCGCGGCCAGCTTCTGCACCAGCAGGTTGGCCTCGAGGTGGTTCAGGTTCATCTTCCAGTTGCCGGCCATCAGGGGCCGGCGGGTGGGGCTCGCCATCACTTCTCCAGGGCCGCGATGCCGGGGAGGGTCTTGCCCTCCAGGTACTCCAGGGAGGCGCCACCGCCGGTGGAGATGTGATCGAACGCCGACTCGTCGAGCCCGAGCGTCCGCACCGCCGCCGCCGAGTCGCCGCCGCCCACGACGCTGAACGCACCGGACTTCGCGATCGCCTCGGCGACCCCGCGGGTCCCGTTCGCGAACGCGGCCATCTCGAACACGCCCATCGGGCCGTTCCAGAACACCGTCCGCGCCTGCTTCAGGGCGGCGGCGAACCCGGCCACGGTCTCCGGGCCGATGTCGAGCCCGACCCGCTTGTTCGGGATGCCGTCCACCCGGACCGTGTGGTGCTCGGCGTCCGGCGCGAAGGCGACCGCGGCCACCACGTCGACCGGGAGCATGATCTTGCCCGGCTCGCGTTCCAACAGGTTGCGGCAGGTCTCGACCATCTCCTCCTCCAGCAGCGAGCTGCCCACCTCCAGGCCCTGGGCCTTGAGGAAGGTGAAGCACATCCCGCCGCCGATGAGCAGCCGGTCGACCTTCGGCAGCAGCGCCTCGATCACGGCCAGCTTGTCGGAGACCTTGGAGCCGCCCAGCACCACCACGTACGGCCGCTCCGGGTCGCCGGTCAGCTTGCTGAGCACCTCCACCTCGCGCAGCACCAGCCGGCCGGCGAAGTGCGGCAGCCGGGCCGGCACGTCGTAGACGCTGGCGTGCTTGCGGTGCACCGCGCCGAAGGCGTCGTCGACGTACGCCTCGCCGAGGGCGGCGAGCTGGTCGGCGAAGGCGCCCCGCTCGGCGTCGTCCTTGCTCGTCTCACCCTTGTTGAAGCGGAGGTTCTCGAGCACGGCGACCTGACCGTCGGCGAGGCCCTCCACGCATGCGCGGGCCGAGTCGCCGACGGTGTCCTCGGCGAACTGGACCGGGGCACCGAGCAGCTCGCCCAGCCGGCCGGCCACCGGGCGGAGGCTGAACTGCGGGTCCGGCGCGCCCTTCGGGCGGCCCAGGTGCGAGCAGACGGCCACCTTCGCGCCGGCCTGGACCAGCGCGCTCAGCGTCGGCAGGACGGCCCGGATCCGGCCGTCGTCGGTGATCTCACCGGTCTGCTTGTCGAGTGGGACGTTCAGGTCGGCGCGCACCAGCACGCGCCGACCCGACACCCCCTCGGCGAGCAGGTCGTCGAGGTTGCGGATGCTCACAGAGCTAGCCCTCCGTTCGTGACTGCGGGGCTCGCAAGCTCACTCCTCGCACTCACAGGGAGCTACCCACCAGCTTGACCAGGTCGACCAGGCGGTTCGAGTAGCCCCACTCGTTGTCGTACCAGCCGACGACCTTGACCTGGTTGCCGATCACCTTGGTCAGCGGCGCGTCGAAGATGCAGGACGCCGGGTCGGTGACGATGTCGGCGGAGACGATCGGGTCCTCGTTGTAGACCAGGATGCCCTTGAGCGGGCCGTTCGCGGCGGCCTTCATCGCGGCGTTGACCTCGTCCACGGTGGTCTCCCGGCCGACCGTGACGGTCAGGTCGGTGGTCGAGCCGGTCGGGATCGGCACGCGCAGCGCGTAGCCGTCCAGCTTGCCCTTGAGCTCCGGCAGCACCAGGCCGATCGCCTTCGCGGCGCCGGTCGAGGTCGGCACGATGTTGAGCGCGGCGGCCCGGGCCCGGCGCAGGTCCTTGTGCGGCGCGTCCTGCAGGTTCTGGTCCTGCGTGTACGCGTGGATGGTGGTCATCAGGCCCTGCTGGATGCCGAACGTGTCCTGCAGCACCTTCGCCATCGGGGCGAGGCAGTTGGTGGTGCACGAGGCGTTCGAGATGATGGTGTGCTTGGCCGGGTCGTACTGGTCCTGGTTGACGCCCATGACGACCGTGACGTCCTCGTTCTTCGCCGGAGCGGAGATGATGACCTTCTTGGCGCCGCCGTCGATGTGCGCCTTCGCCTTGGTGGCGTCGGTGAAGAAACCGGTGGACTCGATGACGACGTCGACGCCGGCCTCGCCCCACGGCAGCTTGGCCGGGTCCTTCTCGGCGTACGCCTTGATGGTGTGACCGCCCACGCTGATCTCGTCGTCGGTGGCCTTCACCTCGTGCGGGAGGCGACCCAGGATGCTGTCGTACTTGACAAGGTGGGCGAGCGTCGCGTTGTCGGTCAGGTCGTTGACCGCCACGACCTCGACGTCAGCGCCGGACGCCAGCACTGCCCGGAAGAAGTTGCGGCCGATCCGGCCGAAGCCGTTGATGCCAACCCGGATGGTCACAGGTCCCATCTCCTCGCGTTCTGGTCCGCCGGCGTCAGAACAGGGCCGGCGGAGGTGTGTGCGCCGACCGTTGGAGCCGGCCGTTGACGGTTCATCTCGGCCACCCCGCCGCGGTCCTGAGGACCTGACCGCCCGAGGCGGTGAGCACGGCGAGGGGTGCCTGTGCCGGCCCCCTTGCCGTACGCAGCGACCTTATCCGAGCGTGCCGCATCGCGCTGCGGCGGGTGGTGAACCCGCCAGCAGGCAACGCCTCACCGTCCTATCAGACCACGAGCATGTCCGGCGTGACGGCCGCTTCCGTATCCGGGATGCCCAGGTCCCGGGCCCGCTTGTCGGCCAGCGCGAGGAGCCGGCGGATCCGGCCGGCGATGGCGTCCTTGGTCAGCGGCGGATCGGCGAGGGCGCCCAGCTCCTCCAGCGACGCCTGCCGGTGCTCCAGGCGCAGCCTTCCGGCGGAGGTGAGGTGGTGCGGGGCGTCGTCGGCGAGGATCTCCAGGGCCCGGGTGACCCGGGCGGCGGCGGCCACCGCGGCGCGGGCCGAGCGGCGCAGGTTGGCGTCGTCGAAGTTCGCCAGCCGGTTGGCGGTCGCCCGGACCTCCCGGCGCACCCGGCGCTCCTCCCAGGCCAGCACGCTGGCGTGGGCGCCGATGCGGGTGAGCAGGGCGGCGATCGAGTCCCCGTCCTTGACCACCACCCGGTCCACCCCACGGACCTCGCGGTTCTTGGCGGTGATCCCGATCCGTCGGGCCGCGCCGACCAGGGCGAGGGCCGACTCGGGGCCGGGGCAGGTGATCTCCAGCGCGCTGGAGCGGCCCGGCTCGGTGAGCGAGCCGTGGGCCATGAACGCGCCCCGCCACGCGGAGACCGCGCAGCAGACATTGGCCGCGACCACGTGCGGCGGCAGGCCGCGCACCGGGCGGCCCCGGACGTCCAGCAGACCGGTCTGGCGCGCCAGCGCCTCGCCGTCCTTGACCACCCGCACGATGAAGTGACTGCCCTTGCGCAGCCCGCCGGAGGCGAGCACGTGGATCTCGCTCGGGTAGCCGTAGACCTCGGCGATCTCCCGCCGCAGCCGCCGGGCGACCGCGCCGGTATCCAGCTCCGCCTCGACCACCACGCGACCCGACACGATGTGCAGGCCGCCCGCGAAGCGCAGCAGGGCCGCCATCTCCGCCCGCCGGCAGCAGGGCTTGGGCACGTCGACCCGACTCAGCTCGTCCTTGACCGCCGCCGTCATCGCCATAGTGCGCCCCCTCACGGACCGGTTCCGGCGTGTCGCCGTTGATTACGTACGTGTCTAACGATCGGCACCCAGGACAGGCACCAGCGCGGCGCCCAGGGCGGCTGGATCATGGCGGGGCGCGCCGTCGAGGACGGCGACGGGGGCGAGGACCAGCCGGGCACCCAGCGATTCTGCCGCACCCGCAACCGCCTCGGGGTCACCCACCGCCGTGGAGTCCGCCAGCACCATGTCCACCTTCAGCTCGGGCAGATAGCGCCGCAGGGTGTCCAGATGGTCGGCCAGGGAGAGCCCGTGGGTCTCCTTCTCCGCCACCAGGTTGAGCGTGACCAGCCGCCGCGCCGGACTGGAGACGATCGCGTCGGCCAGCTGCGGCACCAGCAGGTGGGGCAGCACGCTGGTGTACCAGCTGCCCGGCCCGAAGATCAGCCAGTCGGCCGCGCGTACCGCGGCGACCGCCTCCGGGCAGGCCGCCGGCGCGGCCGGGGTGAGCCGCAGCGACTCGACCCGGCCGGAGGTGACCGCCACCTGATGCTGGCCGCGCACCGTGCGTACCTCGTCGGGGTGGCCCGGGTTGGCGCCGCGCACCCGGGCCTCGATGTCGACCGGCTGGCAGGACATCGGCAGCACCCGGCCGACCGCGCCGAGCATCGCGCCGGCGTGGTCGAGCGCGGCCACCGGATCGCCGAGCAGCTCCGTCAACCCGTTGAGCAGCAGGTTGCCGACCGCGTGCCCGGCCAGCGAATCGCCCGCTCCCGCGCCGTCGCCGGCGGCGAAGCGGTGCTGGAAGAGCGCCGCGCTGCGCCGGGTGGCCGGGTGATCGCCGGCCAGCGCGACCAGCGCCTGCCGCAGGTCGCCCGGCGGCAGCCCGCCGCGCTCGGCCCGCAGCCGGCCGCTCGAGCCGCCGTCGTCGCCGACGGTGACCACCGCGGTGATGTCCAGGTCCAGCTCGGGTACGCAGTGCCGCAGCGCCCGCAGGGACGCCGAGAGCCCGTGCCCGCCGCCGAAGGCGACCACCCTGGTCGGGATCATTCCCGCCCCAGGTCCCGGTGCTGCGCGTGGGCGGCGATGCCGGACTGGCGCAGCCGGGCGGCCAGCTCCTCGGCGATGGCGACGCTGCGGTGCTTGCCGCCGGTGCAGCCGACCGCCACGGTCAGGTAGCGCTTGCCCTCCCGCTCGAAGCCGGCGGTGGTGGCGTTGACCAGATCGGCGTAGCCGGTCACGAAGGCTTCCGCGCCTTCCTGGCCCAGCACGTACGCGCTGACCGCCTCCTCGCGCCCGGTGTGCTCGCGCAGCTCCGACACCCAGTACGGGTTGGGCAGGAACCGGGCGTCCATCACGAAGTCGGCATCCGGGGGAAGGCCGTACTTGAACCCGAAGGAGAGCACGGTGATCCGCAGTCGACGGGAGTCCTCCCCGCCGAACAACTCCTCGACCCGGCGCCGGAGCTGGTTGACGTTCAGGTGGCTGGTGTCGATGATCACGTCGGCCTGGTCCCGGGCCTCCTCCAGCAGCGCGCGCTCGACGGCGATGCCGTCGGCCAGCCGCCCGTCACCCTGCAGCGGGTGCGAGCGCCGGACGCTCTCGAACCGGCGGATCAGCACCTCGTCGTCGGCGTCGACGAAGACCACCCGGGGCTGGAAGCCGCGCTCCCGCAGCTCCCGGATCGCGCCGGCCAGGTCGGTGGAGAAGGCGCGGGAGCGGACGTCCAGCACCATGGCCGTACGCCGGGCCGCGCCGCCGGCCTTGAAGGCCAGCTCGGCCATGTCCAGCATGAGCGCCTGGGGCAGGTTGTCGACCACGTAGTAGCCCACGTTCTCCAGCGCCCGGGCCACCGTGCTGCGGCCACCGCCGGACAGGCCGGTCACCACCACCAGGGTGGTGTCCACCTCGGCCGGCGCCGGCCGTCCGAGGGCTGTCTCCGTACCTGTCGGCACCAGGTCTCCCGGCGTCCGCGCCTCGCTCACCCGTTACCCCCAAGCCGTGGCGCCGCGGCCGCTCGGCCGCGCGTGGTCAGTCAGCGACTCTAACGGCTGCGCCCCGGCCCGGGATTCCACGGGGTGACGACCGGAACACCTGCTTGTCCGGTTTGTCGTCGTCTCGGTACCGGTTTCCCCGGGTTCCGCCGGAGACGGTCGCACTTCCGACACCGTCAGCGACTGCTGACGGTCGGTGACCGCTCCCGCGCCACCGGTGGATGTGCCCACCCCGGCCGCCCGACGTGGCCCGGGCCGGCCGAGCCCCGCGACGCGCTCGCCGGGGCGGGGCGCTGTCGGGGGGCGCTCGTAGACTGCGCGGATGGTCTCCCCCACCGATCAGCGGACCGAGGACGCGCTGCGGGTGCTCCGCCGGGTGTTCGGCTACGACGCCTTCCGGGGCTTCCAGCAGGAGGTGGTCGAGCACGTGGTGGCCGGTGGAGACGCGCTGGTGCTGATGCCGACCGGGGGCGGCAAGTCGCTCTGCTACCAGATCCCCGCGCTGGTCCGGGACGGGGTCGCGGTGGTCGTCTCGCCGCTGATCGCCCTCATGCAGGACCAGGTCGACGCGCTCACCGCCGTCGGCGTCCGGGCCGGGTTCCTCAACTCGACGCAGGAGCCGGCGGAGCGGCGGCGGGTGGAGACGGCCTTCCTCGCCGGCGAGCTGGACCTGCTCTACCTCGCCCCGGAGGCCCTGGCCGGCCGCGCCACGGTCGGCCTGCTGGAGCGGGGCCGGATCGGGCTGTTCGCCATCGACGAGGCGCACTGCGTCTCCCAGTGGGGGCACGACTTCCGCCCCGACTACCTCAACCTCTCGATGCTGCACGAGCGCTGGCCAGGGGTGCCGCGGATCGCGCTCACCGCCACCGCGACCAAGGCCACCCGTACGGAGATCGCCACCCGGCTCCAGCTCACCGACGCCCGACACTTCGTGGCCAGCTTCGACCGGCCCAACATCCAGTACCGGATCGTGCCCAAGCGGGAGCCGCGCAAGCAACTGCTGAGCCTGCTGCGCGACGAGCACCCGGGCGACGCGGGCATCGTCTACTGCCTGTCCCGCGCGTCGGTGGAGAAGACGGCCGAGTTCCTCGTGGCGAACGGGATCGCGGCCCTGCCGTACCACGCCGGGCTGGACGCCCGGACCCGGGCCGCCAACCAGCAGCGCTTCCTGCGCGAGGACGGGCTGGTCATGGTCGCCACCATCGCCTTCGGGATGGGCATCGACAAGCCGGACGTACGCTTCGTCGCCCACCTCGACCTGCCGAAGTCGGTCGAGGGCTACTACCAGGAGACGGGTCGGGCCGGGCGGGACGGCCTGCCGTCGACGGCCTGGTTGGCGTACGGGCTCCAGGACGTGGTCCAGCAGCGCAAGATGATCGAGACCTCCGAGGGCGACCTGGCGCACCGGCGCAACCTCGCCGCCCACCTGGACGCGATGCTGGCCCTCTGCGAGACGGTCCGCTGCCGCCGGGCGCAGCTCCTCGAGTATTTCGGCGAGACCGGCGCGGGCGGCTGCGGCAACTGCGACACCTGCCTCGCACCACCGGAGTCCTGGGACGGCACCGTCGCCGCGCAGAAGCTGCTCTCCACCGTCTACCGGCTGGACCGGGAACGCAACCAGCGGTTCGGCGCCGGGCACTGCGTGGACATCCTGCTCGGCAAGCGCACCGACAAGATCGACCAGTACGGCCACGACTCGTTGACCACCTTCGGCATCGGCAGCGAGCTGCGCGAGGCGGAGTGGCGGGGCGTGGTGCGGCAACTGCTCGCCGAGGGCCTGCTCGCCGTCGAGGGCGACTACGGCACCCTCGCCCTGACCGAGGCGAGCGCCGAGGTGCTGGGCCGCCGGCGTACGGTCACCATGCGGCGGGAGCCGGAGAAGCCGGTGTCCGCCCGGTCGGCGAAACCGCGGGGTGCGGCCACCGTCGTCGCCGACCTCACCCCCGCCGCGGCCCCGGTGTTCGAGCGGCTGCGGGCCTGGCGGGCGGCCACCGCCAAGGAGCAGGGCGTGCCCGCGTACGTCATCTTCCACGACGCGACCCTGCGCCAGATCGCCACCGAGGCGCCGGCCTCGCTGGCCGAGCTGTCGCGGATCAACGGCGTCGGCGAGAACAAGCTCGCGAAGTACGGCGAGCAGATCCTCGCCGTACTCGCCGAGGCCGACGCACCTGCCTGACCGCCACGCGCCGCCGCCACCGGTTCGGCCGGCCGGCATCGGAAGACGCCGAAGGGCCGGCTCCGTTGTTGGGGGTCGGCT
>NZ_JBIAFE010000036.1:0-52973 GCF_042869115.1 Micromonospora sp. NPDC007230
CGACGCCGCCGACTACTTCGACGGCCGACTACCCGAAGCCTTCGCCGGATACCCCCGACACCTCACCCGCTACCCCGTCCAATACCCCACCGCGTGCAGCCCGCAGGCTTGGTCAACGGGCGCCCCTCTGTTGTTGCTGCGGACCATGCTCGGCATGGAACCGCGCGGAGATCACCTGCTGACCAGGCCGGCGGTGCCCAGTAAGGTCGGCCGGATCGAACTGCGCCGCATACCCGGGCGCTGGCGGCGGGCCGACGTCTTCGGCCGCGGCCGGTTCGGCTAACTGCTTCGTCTCGAACCCGCGCAGCTGACCAGCACGGCGTCGGCCGGCCGCCGCCCGCCACCTGTTCGGCATTACTCCCGCGGGGCAGCGCCCGCCGTCGTCACGGGGTTCTTCGGCGCATGCCCGCTATCGTGAAGGCCACAAGCCGGTCAGCCTCCTGCGCCGAGCCGCTCTCCCGCAACCAGGCGGCGGCGTTCATCAGCGCGAAGACGTCCTGCCCGCGCACCTCGGCCCTGATCGCGCCCGCCGCCCGTGCCTGCCCGACCAGCCGCTCCCCGATCTCCACCATGCGTACGCAGCTGGCGTGCAGCTCTGACGCCTCGTCGTCGGCGCCGCCGACGAACTCGGCGGCCAGCCCTTGGTAGGCCGCGGCGTGTTCGACGACGGCGCGGATCCAGCGTTCCAGGGCGCGGTCGGCGCTGCGGGCGGACTCGGCGATGAGCTCCTCGCCCAGCGCGAACAAAGCCTCGTTGCGTTCCCGCAACAGCGCCCCGAGCAGCGCCCGCCGGTTCGGGAAGTGCCCGTAGAGCGTGCCGATGGCGACTCCCGCGTCGCGAGCGACACCCTCCAGCGATGCGTTGACGCCCCGCACCCGGAACGCGGTCTCCGCCGCTGCCAACAGCCGCTCGTAGTTGCGCAGCGAGTCGGCGCGTGGCCGCCGCTTGCGCTCCGGGTTGGTGGTCATGACATCCGCCTTGCTATGTCGAGGGTGCCTCGGGTTATATTTCGAGGGCCCCTCAGTTTACTTTCCTCCGATGGGAGCGTCCATGATCCTGGTGACCGGCGCGACCGGCTCGATCGGCCGCCACCTCGTACGCCTTCTGCGGCAGCAGCAAGCGCCTTTCCGCGCAATGGTCCGTGACGCCGCCCGCGCCGAAGACCTCGGATGTGACGTCGTTGTGGCCGACTACGACGACCCCGACTCGGTCGCCGCCGCCCTGCACGGCGTGGACCGGCTCTTCCTCAATGGTGGCGGCGCGATCCCGGTCGACGGCCCGCAGCCGATGGTGCGCCAGCAGATCGCCGCGATCGACGCCGCCGTCGAGGCCGGAGTGCAGTCGATCGTGAAGGTCTCCGTCTGGGGTGCCAAACCCGGGGGCAAGCTCGCCGAAGGCGCGCACTGGGAGATCGAGCAGCACCTCACAACAGCCCCGATCGGCTGGTTCCTGCTGCAACCCAGCGGCTTCATGCAGAACTTCCGCACCGGCGCCGGAGCGTTCACCGACAACGGCGACCTGATCGGCCTGGCCGGCGACTGGCGAGTCTCCTACATCGACTGCCACGACATCGCCGCGTGCGCCGCCGCACTGCTCACCGGACCGGCCCGGCCCAACGGCACCTACATCCTCACCGGACCAGAAGCGCTCACCCACGCACAGATCGCGGCGAAACTGTCCGTCGGGCTTCTCGAATTGACCCCCGCCGAGATGACCGCCCGGCTGACCAGCCTCGGGCTGCCCGGCCACTTCGCCGCCGACGTCGTCGGCCTGTGGAGCGAAGTCGCCGAAGGATCACTCGCCGCCGTGACGTCGACGGTGCGCGACCTGACCGGCCAGCCACCGCGCACCTTCGACGAGTTCCTCATCGCGTCGGCTAGGCCGTAGGGGTGATCCCCTAGCGGTCGGGAAGCAGCGGGTCCGCCAGGAGGTGGAGCGAGGCGTGGGGCGGTGGCGACGCCAGTCGTACGGCCCGCGCGACCGCAGGACGATGCCGCAGGGATGACGGTTGCCTACCGTCCTGGATGTGGAAGAACGTCTTGATGGCATGGCGGTGCCTCGCCGGCGTGTCCGGTCGGGTTGGCGGCGCGTGTTGCTGCGGATCGCCGCTGGTCTGGTAGTGGTGTTCGTGGTGGTCAGCGGCTCTGGTTGGACCTACGAGACGCTGTCGAGGCGGGGTGACGGTCAGCGGCATCCGGCGCCGGGCCGGTTGATCGATATCGGGGGGCGCCGGCTGCACCTGAACTGCACCGGGTCGACCGGCAGTGCGCCGACCGTGGTGTTCGAAGCAGGGCTCGGCGAGTCGTCCACGACGTGGGCGACAGTGCAACAGATGCTGACTGACGCCTCGGCGACCGTCCGGGTCCGGGCGTGCAGCTATGACCGCGGCGGCTATGCGTGGAGCGATCCCGGGCCGGGTCGGCGCGACGCCGGGCGGCTGGCCGAAGAGTTACATACTCTCCTGGACAAGGCGGGCGAGCATGGGCCGTACGTCCTGGTCGGTCATTCGCTGGGTGGGTTCGTGGTGCGTCTGTTCGCTGACCGTTGGCCTGGCGAGACCGCGGGTCTGGTGCTCGTGGACGTCACCGACGAGCGCGAGACCGGGACGTTGAAGGCGAGCGCCCCGATCATTCGCGCGCAGATGGCAGCCTTCCGGTTCGCCGCGCGGATCGGTGTGGTGCGCCTGGCCCCCGGGATCGCCGCGACCGCGGGCGCGCCGCAGGCGGTACGTGAGCATGCGGCGGTCGTGTATCGGAGCACCAGCATGGCAGCCGCCGCCAGCGAAGCCGAGGCGTCTGTGGACAGCGCCCGCCTGGTGCAGTCAACAGTGCGTCCTGGAGCTTGGCAGGACCGGCCGGTGGTCGTGATCTCCGCAGCCGGGCAGCCGCGCGAGGCGCTCGAGCATCACGCCCACCTGGCCGCCCTGTCCAGCCGAGGCCAACACGTCATCGCCGACACGACCGACCACTACGTCCATTACGGCCAGCCACAGTTGGTTGTGGACGCGGTGCGACGAGTCGCCTCCGCTGCTCTGTAGACGACCGCCGGCCGCGCAGATCGGCAGGCTTCACAAGGCGTCAGCGGACAACAACCAGCGTCGCCGCGCCGGCTGAGCAGCCCGCCCTGGCCGGCGGTCACGGGGCAGGCGCGGGGGTCAGGTCGGGCATGCGAAGCGCATCGTGCAGCGCCGCGGCGGCATTGTCGTCAACGGTGGGTAGGGTCCGCGCGGCGAGCCAGGCGGCCCCGACCTCGCCCGGCGCCGCGACGAGCACCGGCGCCGACCATCGGCGGGTGAGCCGTCGGCGGACCGCGTCCTGGAAGATCCGCCCGGCGGTGAGGACACTGCCAGCGAGCACGATCGGCGTGGTGTCGGCGCGCTCGCGGACCGCGGTGACGGAGGCTACCAGCCGATCGGCGGCCGATCGGACGATCGCCTTGGCGTCCGGGTCACCGGCGTCGGCAGCGCGGGCCACCAGCGGTGCGAGCTGGGCGAGTCGGGTCGGCGGCCGGTCGTACACGGTGCGTACCAGCGCGTCGGCGCACTCACGGGTGGCCGTTCCGGGCTCTGTTCCGAGCAGGTGCCGCGTCACCAGTACGGCGAGCGGGCCGGGCGGACCGCCGGCGTAGAGCGCGCTGGCGACGGCCTGCGCTGCCGCCCGGCCCAGCCAGAACCCCGAGCCCTCGTCGCCGAGCAGCCAGCCCAGGCCGTCGACGCTGCGCACCAACGTGCGTTCGTGGAGCTGGGCGGCGATGGCCCCGGTGCCCGCGATCAGCACGGTGCCGGACGGCTGCCGGGTACCGGCCGCGAAGGCGACGACCACGTCGCCGACGACCTGGACCGGGCAGTGCAGCCCCAGGCCCGCCCACGCGCGCTGGAAAGCGGCGGCCGTGGCCGGCTCGGCGAACGCGCCGGAACCGGCGATGCCGAGCACGGCGGCCCGGACCGCGCCCGGGTCGACACCGGCCAGGGCCGCGCGTACAGCCTCCGCCACCGTGGCGGCGGCGTTCGTCGGCGGCGTTGAGACGGGATTGGCGCCGCCCGCGCGTCCGTACCCGACCGGTACGCCGGTGGCGGTGGTGATCAAGGCGCGCGAGGACGAGCCGCCCACGTCGAGCCCGAGGACGAGAGGTCGACTGCCGGCGATGGGGCACCTCCAGATGCGGGTGGTCGGTAGCGCGGACATCGTGCGGGCCGCTAACCGATGGAGGCAAGGTGCATGAAAAAAATGTTCTCGATCCTTGACATTCGGCCCCCCTGATCGTAATTTTCACTGCCAACCGACGGTAGTGAAAGGAATTCTCTGATGGTGGCTGCCACGGAGCCCACGGGCGGTGTACTCGGGCGGATCCGCACCGAGCTGCCCACGCTGCCCGACGCGCTGCAGCGGGTCGCGGAACAACTGCTCGCCGATCCGGCCGAGGCCGCGCTGGCCACCATCGTGGACCTGGCCGAGCGCAGCGGCACCTCGACCGCGACGATCACCCGGTTCTGCCGAGTCTTCGGCTTCTCCGGGTATGCGGCGCTGCGAGTGGCGATCGCGACCGAGACCGGTCGGGCGGCGCAGGCCCGCTGGGAGCTGGACATCGGCCGGGAGATCGTCCCGCAGGACCCGCTGGACCGGGTGCTGGAGATCGTAGCCAGCGCGGACACTCGGGCCATCCAGGAAACCGTCGCCCGGCTCGACCGCGAGTCCCTCGAGCGGGTCGTCGCCGCGCTCGCCGGGGCCCAGCGGGTGGAGCTGTTCGGCATCGGCAGCAGCGGCACCGTCGCGGCCGAGATGGCCTTCCGGCTCCAGCGCATCGGTGTGGTCTGCTGGGCACGCTCGGAGGTGCACACGGCGCTGACGAACGCCGCGCTGTTGCGTCCCGGCGACGTCGCGATCGGGCTGTCCCACGGGGGACGTACCCACGAGATCATCGAGATGCTCGCCGAGGCCGGCAGCCACGGCGCGACGACGGTGGCGGTGACGAGCTTTCCGCGCTCGCCGTTGGCCGAGGTGGCCGACGTGGTCCTCACCACGGCCGCACACGAGACGACGTTCCGGGCCGAGGCGCTCGCCGCCGTCCACTCGCAACTGCTGGTGCTCGATCTGATCTACGTGGTGCTGGCCCAACGCACCTTCGAGCGCAGCAGCGTGGCCTTCGAAGTGACCGCTGAGGCGGTCGCCGGCCATCGACTCCCCGAGGAGGCTGACGACTCGCGTCGCTCGGCCGGTCGGCGGGGCAGACGCAGGGATACCAGCGGCCGCACGCGGCCCGCACCGAAGCCGGAGGAAGCATGACCCTCACCAGCCAGGCCTATTTCACCGCGGTCAGCGATCGCCTTGCACGGGTGGCCAGCGCCCAGTCGGCCGAGATCGAGAAAGCGGCCGATCTGATCAGCGCGGCGATCCAGGGCGGCAAGGTGGTGCACGCATTCGGTGCCGGCCACTCGGAGGCGTTGGCCATGGAGATCGCCGGGCGGGCCGGCGGGCTCGTCCCCACCAACCGGTTGGCGTTGCGCGACATCGTCCTGTTCGGCGGCGAGCCGACCAGCGTGCTCGCAGACCCGACGCTGGAGCGCGATCCGACCGTGGCCGAACGAATCATGGCCCTCGCGCCGGTCGCGCCGGGAGACGTCTTCGTGATCGCCTCCAACTCCGGCGTCAACGGGGTCGTTGTCGAGCTCGCTCACCTGGTCAAGCAGCGGGGTCACGGTCTCATCGCGATCACCTCCCTGGAGCACACCATGCGGGTTTCCCCGCGTCATCCCTCCGGTCAACGTCTGGCGGACCTCGCCGACGTGGTGCTGGACAACGGTGCGCCGTACGGCGACGCCATCCTGCCGCTACCCGGCGGCGGGGCGATCGGCGCTGTCTCCTCGGTCACCGCGGCGACGCTCGCGCAGATGGTCGTCGTCGAGGTCGTCCAACGCCTGCTCGCCGCCGGCGAGCGACCGCCGATCTACCTCTCCGCCAACATCCCCGGCGGGGACGAGCACAACCACGAACTAGAGGCGCGTTATGCCGGCCGGATTCGCCGCAACGCCTGACTACGAAGCGAGGTTGTCATGACCACATCCCACCTGCTGCCCCACGTGGTGCAGTCCCGCCGCACCCTGTGTCGGGCGATCGCCGCGGCGCTGCTCGCCGCACCCGTGACCGGATCGCTCGCGGCCTGCGCCATCGGTGCCGGCGACGACAAGACGACGACCGCCGACCGGGGCTCGACCAGCGACGCCAATCCGCTGGGAGCCCCGCCCGACAAGCCGCTGGAAATCGTCATCTTCAAGGGTGGCTACAGCGACGAGTACGCGAAGTTCGACGAGGAACTGTTCCGGCAGCGGTTCCCCAAGGTGAAGATCAACCACCAGGGGATCCAGAAGGTCGGCGACGTGCTGCGCCCACGGTTCGTCGCGGGCGACCCGCCGGACGTCATCGACAACACCGGTGCCGGTCGGCTCGACATCGCGTCGCTGATCGCCGACGGCCAGTTGCGCGATCTCAAGGAGGTGCTGGACTCGCCGTCGATCGACGACAAGAGCAAGACCGTACGCGACACCCTGCTGCCCGGCGTGGTGGCGAAGGGCAGCACCGACGGCACCTGCTACCAGCTCAACATCGCCTACACCGTGTACGGCCTGTGGTACTCCAAGCCTCTGTTCGAGAAGAACGGGTGGACGTACCCGAAGTCCTGGGACGAGATGCTCACGCTCTGCGCGGAGATCAAGAAGTCCGGTATCTCGCCGTGGACCTACCAGGGCAAGTATCCCGAGTACATGAACGACCCGCTGTTCTCGATGGCCATGAAGGCCGGCGGGACGGACCTCATGGCGAAGCTCGACAACCTCGAGCCGAACGCCTGGCGCGACCCGGCGATGGTCGCCGCCGTCGAGGCGATCTACCAACTCGTCGACCGCGGTTTCTTCCTGCCCGGATCCGAGGCGTTGTCGCACACCGAGGCGCAGAACGCGTGGTGCCAGGGGAAGGCCGCGTTCATCCCGTGCGGCTCGTGGCTGGAGAGTGAGCAGAAGGCGGTGACCCCGGCCGGCTTCGACATGGTGGTCGCCCCGATGCCCGCCCTGTCCAGCTCGGACAAGCTGCCGGGCACCGCGATCCAGGGCGCCGCGAGCGAGTCGTTCATCGTGCCGACGAAGGCCAAGAACCCGTACGGCGCCATGGAGTTCCTGCGCACTCTGGTGTCCAGGCCGGCGGCGAAGAAGTTCGCGGAGCTGGCGGCCACCCTGCCCAGCACCGCCGGGGGCACGGAGGGGGTTCAGATGACCTCCGGCCTGGCCTCCGTCGCGGCCATGGTGGCGGCGGCGGGATCGGACGTCGTCTCGCTCAACTTCGGCGAGTGGTACCCGACCATGGGCACCGCCGTGTCGAACGCGACGGGCGAGTTGCTCACCAAGCGCATCAAGCCGGGCGACTGGATCAACCGGATGCAGAAGGCGGCCGACGACGTGGCCAAGGACAGCACCATCACGAAGCACAAGCGGTAGGCAGCCATGCGGCAGGGCAAGTACCGGTTCCTGGCCTGGTCCGTCCTACCCGGCCTGGCACTCTACGCGGTGTTTGTGATCTCGCCGTACGTCCAGGCGTTCTATCTGGCGTTGACCGACTGGCGCGGCGTCTCCGCCCGACAGAAGTTCGTCGGCTTGGACAACTTCGCGCGGCTCGCCGGTGATTCGCTGTTCTGGACGGCGCTGCGCCACAACGCGTTGATGCTACTCGTCGTGCCACTGGCCACCATCGGCATCGCGCTCTTCCTGGCCTCCATGCTCAACCTCGCCGGCCGTGGTGGCCGGGCGGCGATCCAGGGGGTACCGGGCGCGAAGTTCTACAAGATCGTCTATTTCTTCCCGCAGCTGCTGGCGGTCTCCATCGTCGCGGTGCTCTGGCAGTTCGTCTACACCCCCAACTCGGGCCTGCTCAACGGAGCCCTCGACGCGGTGGGGCTGGGCTCGCTCACGCGGCCCTGGCTGGCCGTACCGTCCCTCGCCCTGCCCGCCGTGATGACCGTGATGGTGTGGGGATCGGTCGGCTTCTACGTGGTGCTCTTCTCCGCCGCCATGCAGTCGATTCCCCGGGACATCCTGGAGGCGGCGGCGATGGACGGCGCCAGCCGGTTCGTCACGTTCCGCCGGATCACGCTGCCGCTGCTGTGGGACACCGTGCAGGTCGCCTACGTCTACCTGGGCATCCTGGCGATGGACGGCTTCGCCCTCGTACAGATCCTGACGGTGGGGCTCAACGGCGGTGGCCCCGACAACGCCACCGAAGTGCTCGGGCTGAACCTGTGGCGCAACGCCTTCGTCTACGGCCGCTTCGGCTACGCCTCGGCCATGGGGGTTGCGATGTTCTTCCTCACCCTCGCGCTGGCCGCCCTCACCCTGCGGTTCACCCGGCGCGAACGCATCGAGTACTGAGACGGATCAGTCATGACCCTGACCCAACAGCCCGTCGCCCGGGCCAGCGCACCGGGAGCGACCAGTCCGCCCCAGCTCCCGCGCCGGCGCATACCGGGCCTCCTCAACGCCTTCTCGCACGCCTTCCTGGTGGTCTGGGCGGCGCTGGTCGTCCTCCCGCTGCTGTGGGCGGTGGTCAGCTCGTTCAAGACCGACGCGGAGATCTTCGACAGCCCGTGGCGGCTGCCCGCGACGCCACGGTGGGAGAACTGGGCCCGCGCCTGGAACCAGGCCGATCTCGGGCAGTTCTTCCTCAACAGCGTCATCGTGGTCGGCTGCGCGCTGGTGCTCACCATGCTGCTCGGATCAATGCTGGCCTACGCCCTCGCCCGCTACGACTTCCCCGGAAACCGGGTCGTCTACTACCTCTTCGTGGGTGGCATGACCTTCCCGGTCTTCCTCGCCCTGGTGCCGCTCTTCTTCGTCGTGGACCAACTCGGCATGATCGGTACATACCAGGGGCTGATCCTGGTCTACACGGCGTACGCACTGCCGTTCACGGTGTTCTTCCTGACCGGCTTCTTCCGCTCCCTGCCCAACGAGATCGCCGAAGCCGCCTTCATCGACGGCGCCTCCCACGAGGTGGCCTTCTTCCGCGTGATGCTGCCGATGGCCAAACCCGGGCTGATCAGCGTCGCCATCTTCAACTTCCTGGGTCTGTGGAACCAGTACCTGCTGCCGGTCGTGCTCAACCCGAACCCGGATCGGCAGGTGCTGGCACAGGGTCTCGCCGCACTCGCGGTGAACCAGGGATACCGCAGTGATTGGAGCGCCATGTTCGCCGGTGTGGTCATCGCGATGCTGCCGGTGCTGGTGGTCTACGTGGTCTTCCAGCGCCACATCCAAGTCGGGCTGACCGCCGGAGCGATCCGATGAGCAGCCTTTCACACGACGTGCTCGCCGACCGAGCCCGCGGCTGCCTGCTCGGGCTCGCCGTCGGCGACGCGCTCGGCCGCCCCGTGGAGACTCTGGAACCGGCGCAGATCCGCGCCGAGTTCGGGCGGCTGACCGAACTGCTGCCGGACGCCGACGGCCAGGTCAGTGGCACCGACGACACCGAGTACGCCGTCTTCGTCGCGATCCTGCTCGACCGGCACGGCCGTGACCTGAGCCCGGCGCACGTGGCCGACGCGTGGCGTGCGGCGCTGGTGCCCCGCGAGACGCTCGGCGCGGCCGGCTTCAGCGAACTGGCTGCGGTGCTGAACCTGGCGCGCGGCTGGGACCCGCCGCACACCGGACGGCATCGGCACTCGTGGAGCGACGGGCTGGCCATGCGCGCGGCACCGTACGGGGTCTACGCCGCCGGCCAGCCGGACATGGCCGCCCGGCTGGCCATGGTCGACGGGACGGTGTCGATGGACGGTGAGGGCATCCACGGCGGCTGTGCCGTCGCGGCCGCCGTCGCGGTCGCGATGACCGGGGCCGCGCCCGCTCGCGTGGCCGAGGCGGCCCGCGCGGCGGTACCGGCCGACAGTTGGCTCGCCCGCACCCTGGCCCGGGCGACGGAGGTGGCGGCCGGCGGTGCCCGCGGGGACGCGTTGACCGAAGCACTGCACGACGCGGTGGTACCCCGCTTCTACCCGTTTTCCGACCTTGCCCCCGAAGCGGTCGCACTCGCCGTCGGGGCCTATCTCGCCGCAGACGGCGACGTGGAGGAGTCCGTGGTGAACGCGGTTAACCTCGGCCGGGACGCCGACACCATCGGCGCGATCGCCGGAGCGCTGGCCGGCGCCGGGCGCGGCCGGGACGCTGTCCCCACCCGCTGGGCCGACCAGATCGGGCCACTGACCGGGGCCTGCGTCGACGACGTCGTCGGCCGGCACCCGACGGACGCCGCCGACCTCGTTGCCGCAGCCGCCCTTCGCGACGGGATGTGGACGGCATGACCAGGCAGGTGCGCGACCGGGTACGCGGTGCCCTCGTTGGCCTGGCGATCGGCGACGCCGCGGGTTGGCCCGCGGGCTGGCACCGTTCGCACCTGATGGTCGACTGGATCCGACGGAGCCGGCCGACGCTCGACCGGTACGCCGACGAACGGGGCCTCACCACGCTCCCGGTTCCGTTCGCCCTCAACCAGCCGGTCGGACCGCTGCTGCTCGGGCCCGGCGACGATGCCGAATGGGCCGCCTTCACCGCGACCGCCCTGCTAGGCGGCGCCGGTCAGGACTCGACCGCCGATCCGGTAGTCGGCGACCGGGAGGCGCTGATGGCGGCCTGGCGGAAACTGGCGCTGCGGGCCGAGGAGCCGTCCCTGTGGGGACGGATCTCGGTACGCACCGCGCTGGAGAACCTGCGCCGCGGCATCGACCCACCGGCCAGCGGACACGACAACCCGCACCACTTCGACGACGCGGCGGCGATCCGGGCAGTGGCCATCGGCGCCCGCTACCCCGGCGCCCCGGCAGTTGCCGCGACGCTCGCCGAGGCCGACGCGGCGGTGACCCAATCCGGCGACGGCGTCCACGCGGCCCGAGCGGTGGCTGCGGCGGTAGCGGTCGCCATCGCCACGGACGGGGACCTGGAGCGGACGCTGGCGGCCGCCTCAGCCGAACTGCCCGCGGACACTGCCGTGGGCCGGGACGTACGGGCGGCACTCGCCCTGGCCGACCCGGCCGACGGCGCGTTCGCCCTCGTGCCCGCCCTCGACCAGCAGGTACTCGACCACGTCTACGCCTACGGAGTGGCTGCTGCGGACACCCTCGCGGTGGCATTCGCGACTGTCGCCGCCGCGCGGGGCCGGCTGGCCGAGGCCGTACCCGCGGCGGCCTGCGTGGCCCGCACCGCCGATTCGGCTCCTGCGCTGGCCGGCGCGCTGTGCGGCGCGCTGGCCGGGTACGACGCGCTGCCTGCCGCCTGGGGGCAGGCATGCCGGCGGCTCATCGGATGCTGTCTGCCCGAGACGGCCGGCTTGGACCTGGTGGAGGTGGCCGACCGCCTCTACCAAGCCGGCGACGTCTGATCCACGACCCGGCAAAGTCCTTCTGCCAAGGACTGTGCAGAGCCGTCGCCCAGGTCGAGGCCCACCGGGCCGCCGGAGTCTCTCACCTCGACACGATGCCGCAGCGGACCCCTGACCCATCACCTGTCCGATGTACCGCACGCGAGAAAGGGCAGCCCAATGAACCCCTCCGCCATCCGCCCACCCGACCAGACGCTTCCAACCGCACCCACTCGGCGACGCCGTCGCAGCGGCCTGATCCGTCGCCGTGCCCGCCGTGCCCAGGCAGCGGTGGCGTCCCTCGTCGTCGCACTCGCCGCGATGGCCGTCGGTCCGTCCGCGCCGGCCGCCGCCGCGGACGAGGGCGCGGTCAGCATCGACTCGCACCACACGGACGACCAGCTGCCGGTCGGCATCGTTCGAGTGAGCGGCAGCTACCACGGTCTCTATGACCTGAACATCGTCGTCAACGGCGAACGGATGGACCGGGTCCGCATGACCGACCCGGAGAACGACGATTCCGGCAACTGGAGCTACGACCTGGACACCAGGCCGTACGACGGCGACCTGGAGATCGCCGTACTGGGTATCAGCGACGTCACCCGCTACGGTGTCTGGTCGAGCTGGGTGCTGATGCACGTCGACAACCCGGCGGCCAACAAGCCGACCGTGACGGTGACCTCGCCGGCTGAGGGTAGCAGCGTGACCGAACCCACCACGGTCACCGTGAGCGCCACCGGCCGCAACGACATCCGGCGCGTGGAGATCCGCGTCAACGGCAACGCGTGGCAGCCGGCGGAGCTGGTCGGCGGCGAATACCGCTACCCGCTGGACCCGCGCCCGTTCGGTGACACCATGGCCAGCATCGAGGCCCGGGCCACCGACAGCCGCGGGAACGTCGGCACCTCCCACCCGCAGTACGTGTCGCTCAACGGCGGCGCCCCCGCCCCCGTTGTTCCGCATGCCCAGGACCGGGCGATGTGGATGTGGGAGGAGTCGTCGTACAACCTGGTCAACAACCCAGGCGCGCGCTCGGTGCTGGAAGCGCTGACCACGGACACCGCCACGTTCAACTCACGTCCGATCAAGACCATCTACTTCGGCGTGGACCGCGGCTGGGACAACAACATGCTGGAGGACATGCGGCCGCAGGTGCGCGACCTGCTCCGTTGGGCGCACGACCGCGGGTACAAGGTGCACGCCCTGATCGCCGGCGGCACCCGGCCGCCGTTCCTCGGTGGGCTGTGGCGCTACCGGGACCATGCGGTGCGCGAGATGGAGAAGGTGCTCAACTTCAACCTGTCCTCAGCCCCGGCGGAGCGCTTCGACGGCGTGAACGTGGACATCGAGCCGTACATCATCGGGCCCAGCTACATCGACGACCGACCATTCGTTCAGTTGCAGTGGCTGGACACGTTGCAGACTCTGATCGACCGGCGCGACGCCTCCGGTACCGGCATTCTGTTCGGCCCGGCGATGCCGGTCTGGCTGGACAGCGAGACGGTTACCTGGCACGGCGTCACCAAGACGATGGCCCAGCACTTCCAGGACATCTCCGACTATGTGTCGCTGATGGACTACCGGGACACCGCTGAGGCGATTGTGCGGGACGCGGCCACCGAGGTGGCGTACGCCCAGCAGATCGGCAAGCCGGGCTCGGTGCTGGTCGGGGTGGAGACCATCGACCTGGTCGCGGTGGGCGGTGACCCGGAATGGGTGACGTTCAGCGAGGAGGGCCGGGCCGGCCTGGAGACCGAAGTGGCCAAGGTTTACGACCAGTTCGCCGGCAGCCCCGGATTCGGCGGCGTCGCCATGCACCACTACGACTCTCTCCTGGATCTGCCGTCCACCTGGGCCCCCGGTGGGCTGCTGCCCCCGATGCCGGTCGACGCACAGGCACCGACCGCGGTCAGCAGCGCACCGATCGCGAGCACCGTGGATTTCAGCCGCGTTGACCTGCGGTACGGGCGCGCCCACGACAACGGCGAGGTGCACCACTACAACGTCTACCGCTCGGAGAGCCACGACGTCGCGGTGGTGCCCGGAAATCTGGTCGGACGCACCCACGGCCTGGGGTACACCGACACTGGCCTGCTGGCCAACAAGCGGTACTACTACCGAGTCACCGCGGTGGACATGAAGGGCAACGAAGGACCGCCGTCCGCCGTCACCTCGGCCCGTACCGAGCGGAGCAATCTGCGTCCGATGGTGGTCCGGGAAGCCGCGACCACCCTGGCGGACGGAACGATCCGGATCACGGCCCAGGTCGTCGACGCGCGTACCGGTGCCGGCGTGCCGGCGAAGGTGGAGGGCCGCTTCACCAAGTCGGCCAGCCAGTATCTGTGGATGTCCGCCGACGCCAGCGGCCGGGTCAGCGGTGTGTCCGCTCCGCAGACGGCGGCCAGCGGCACGGCCGGCTTCGCGATTCACCGGATCGTTGCACCGGGCTACTACTGGGCCTCGTCTGAAGATCTGGCCCAGGCGGGGGAGGTCGTCTGGTAGCCAGCGCAGGTAGGTAGTCACTCATCCCGCCAGCACTCTGCCGCCGGGACCCCGGCGGCAGAGTGCTGCGTGGCACCGCCCGGACCGCCCCGCACCGCGTACTGCCGCCGCTGCCCGGCTGGCCGGTGCGGGCCGGGTGCGAATGGTCGGCCGGGTGGGCGACGACGAGTACGGCCGTCACCTGCGGGCCGACCTCACCGCGGCAGGAGTCGACGTCGCTGGCGTGCTGGTGGACCCGACCGAGCCCAGCGGAACCGCGCTGATCCTGGTCGATGCCGCCGGCGAGAACATGATCGCCGTGTCGCCCGGCGCCAACGGCGCGGTCGACGACAACGACGTGGCCCGCGCCGCAGCCGATCTGCGCGCCGGCGACGTTGTCGTCTGCCAGCTAGAAGTACCGCTACCGGCGGTTCGGGCGTTGGCGACCGCAACCCGCGCAGCCGGGGCGCGACTGGTGTGCAACGCGGCCCCCGCCGCCACGCTCGACGCCGAGGTGCTCGCCGCGCTCGACGTACTCGTGGTCAACGAGACCGAGGCGCAGGTGGTGCTCGGCGCGGTCGTCCCCACGCCGACCGGCGCCGCTGCGGCTGCCTGCCGAGCCGGCTGCGCCGTCGTGGTGACTCTCGGCGCCGAGGGCGCGGTTTACGCCGACTCGGACGGCCGGTCCGGCCACTGCCCCGCGCCGATCGTCGACGCCGTCGACACGGTGGGGGCGGGGGATGCCTTCGTCGGCGCACTCGCGGTCGCTCTCGCCGCCGGCGCCGCCCTCCCTGACGCGGTCGCCGCAGGCGTGGCCGCCGGCTCGCACGCCGTCACCCAGGTCGGCGCGCGGACCGCACCACACGCGGCCACGGCGTACCTGCCCGCCACGCCGAGCACGGAAGGCAGCTGACGCTGCCCGACCACGAGATGCCGCAGCTCCTGCTGATAGCCCGGGCTTACCGAGCGGGCAGGATCGTCAGACGTTGGAGACGCGCGAGCAGCGTCGGGCTTGGGTATTTCGAGTCGGCCACCTTGTCCATCAGTACTGCGATGTAGTGGGAGTACAGCTCGGGTGGGAGGCCGCGTTCGATGGTGTCGAGCATCGCCGGACTGGGGTATCGGTCGTTATCGACCTTGTCGATGAGCTCTCCGTAGAAGTCGTGTTGGCCCTGCCGCATGTCGGACAGGAGGTTCTGCAGCCACTGCCACTGCCGATCGTTGTGGTCCTGCTCTTCCTTCGGTCGGTCTTGCCTGGGGGCCACCGTCGTATCGCCCTGACCCTGGGTCATGATTGCCTTCCTCACCTGCGTGTCCGGGGTCGTTCAGCGGACTTCGAATGTTGTCGCCCGCCGCATCGGTAGGTACTGGGTACCCGGAAAAGGGGCCGGTACGCGCCAGGCGGCGGGAACGATCGACCGGTTGCCGGTCCGGCACCAACGTGGACACCCCCGGTTTTCGTCGGCCCTCCCGCTGGGTAGGGGCTAGTTCATGACGGCAGATGCACAGGTTCAAGAGGACCGTGCCCGTGGTCAGTCTGATGGCGACGGTGCCCACGGACGTCCCGGTCGCGATCACGAGTCCGGGCGTGATCATCGTGAGGGCCGGTCCGAAACGGATGGCACGCGACAGCGGTCCCGTGGTGATGACGGTGACCGGCAGGATTCCGGCTCCGGCCGCCGCGGCCTGGTGGACGTCGCGCGGGCTGCCGTGGGTGAGTTCGTGGAGTTGACCGGGCTGACGCCGGAGAGATTGAGCGGGGCACGACCGGAGCAGGACGGCTGGTCCTTCCTCCTCGACGTCACCGAACTGGATCGGATTCCCCCGAGCAGCAGCGTTATGGCGACCTACCGGGTGGATGTCGACCAGGAGGGCCACGTCATCCAGTACGAGAGGCTGCGGCGGTTCCATCGCAGCGCCACGGATCAGACATGACCGGGAATCTGGCGGCGCCTCGGTCGCGATACGCGCAGCCCGCTTCGGACTCGCTGGCGGATGTCCTGGAGCGGGTCTTGGACCGTGGCGTGGTCATCGTCGGCGACATCGTGGTGGGTGTGCTCGACATCGAGCTGCTGACGTTGAAGGTGCGGCTACTCGTCGCGTCGGCTGATACGGCACGGCAGATGGGCATCGACTGGTGGCTGCATGATCCTTTCCTCAACTCGCGGGCCGCCCAGGTCGAGGCCGACAAGAAGGCAATGGCGAGAGCAGGTCAACGGGACGAGGTCGAAGCCACCCCCCAGGGGGCGGGAGAGGGGGGTGGCGCGCAGCCGGCATCCGCAGCGGCGTTGGGCAGCGAACGCGCCGGTGGAGACGGGCTCATCGACCAGTTGCGGGCGGAGAACGAGGCACTCCGCGAGCGGTTGAGCGAGATCGAGCGGCGCATGCGGACCGGGAGTTCGGAGTGACCGCGAACCAGGGCATCTACCTGTATGCCGTCGTGCCCGCGGAGGCCGCACTGCCCACCATGGCGGGCATCTGCGACGAACCGACCCAGCTCCTCGCCGGATCGGGTCTGGGCGTGCTGACCAGCGAGGTGTCCGCCGAGAGCTTCGCGGCGATCAACGACGAGTCCGGCGATGCGGCACTGCTCGGCGAACTCGCTCGGCGGCATGACGCGGTGGTACGGGCCGCCGCGGACGCCGCCGGTGCCGCGCTACCGCTGCGGCTGGGCACGGTGGTGACCGAGCGGCGGGCGCTACTTGATCTGCTGATTGTCCGCGGCGAACACTTGCGCCGGTTGTTGGCAAAGGTCGCTGGCTGTGACGAGTTCGGCGTGCGCGTTACCGGCGGTACCAGTACCGCGGCAGGCAGCCACGACTCCGTTGACAGCGAAGCGGGTACTCCGACCCCCGAGGGAAGCCCCGCCGGGAGCGCCGCCGACGCTGAGGAGCGGTCCGCGAGCATCGGGGCTGGCCTGGCCTACCTTCAGCAGCGACGCGAGGCGCTGCAAAGCGTGCAGCGACGCAGGGAGGCCTCGGCCGTGCTGGCTGCCCACGTGGACGCGGCACTGCGTGAGCATGCCGTTGACGCCGTCACCGGTCGGGGCGGAAACATCCTGGACCGGACCTACCTGGTGCGCCGCGACCGGTGGTCGAAGTTCATCGAGGCTGTCGACCAATGCGGCGACCGGCTGGCCACGGAGGGTTACACCCTCAGCGTCAATGGGCCGTGGCCGCCGTACTCATTCTCGGTGACCAACCTCAAGGCGGCTGACCGTGGCTGAGCGGCGTGAGCTGAGCACCCGGCTCACCGGCACGAACGACCTGGTCGAGCTGCTCGACCGGATCGTTGATCGCGGCGCTGTGGTCAGCGGTGATGTGGTGATCGCACTGGCCGGAATCGATCTCATCAGGTTGGACCTCAACCTGCTGCTCATCTCGGCTCAGCGGCTCGACGACTTCCAAGCTGGACTCGGCGACCCCGAACAGTGGGGAGTAAGTGGCCGCGAACCGGGCAATGCCTGAATGGACAACCAGGAAGGAGGTTCGCGTTATGACGTCGTCGCGGAATGATTCGCCGCTCCGGGTGAACATCGACCCGGAGCAGGCCGGCGCGGGCCTCGGCCGCCTCGTCGTTGTGCTGCTGGACGTGGTCCGGCAGTTGCTCGAGCGCCAGGCGTTGCGCCGGGTGGACGAGGGTGGTCTGACCCCGGAGCAGGCGGAGCGGTTGGGGCAGGCGTTGCTGGCCTTGGACCGGCGTTTCGCCGAGTTGCGGGAGATCTTCCAGGACTCGCCGACCAGCGGTGAATTCGGAACCGCCGACCCGGAAGACCGCACGGCCCAGGCGGATCGCCAGTCGGAACGACGAGACGACCGGACGGACCTCGACCGGTTGGTGGCCTTCGCGAGAACCGACCGGACGAGCTGACCGGCAGCGAATACGCCACGCCGTAACGGTGAGGGCAACACCGCGACGGGACCGAAATTCACCCTGGACGACCAGCGATTGAGGAGAAGCGACAACGATGACCATGATGACCACCGGAGCGAACCGCGCTCCCCGCCCAAGCAGTCTGGCCGACGTACTGGACCTGGTCCTGGACAAGGGCATCGTGATCGACGCGTACGTACGCGTCTCGCTGGTAGGGATCGAATTACTGACCATCGACGCCAGGATCGTGATCGCCAGCGTGGACACCTACCTACGCTTCGCCGAGGCGGTCAACCGCCTCGACCTTCAACCCGAGGGACAGGTCACCGGCCTGCCCGGGATGATCCAAGGGATGACCGAGGGAGGCGCCCGATCCAAGACCCGCGGCGCGCTTGGCGGTCTCAAGGACACCCTGGGCGAGATCAAGGACTCCGTACACGGCGACCGGGACGACCAGGAAGGTGAGGGAGACGAGGGCTCGGGGCGCCGGCGGCGCAAGCTCCCGATCGGACGCCAGACTGGCAGTGACAGGGAGAGCTGATCGTGCTGGTCGTGTACGGATTGGTCCGCCCTGCGCATCCGTTGCCCGAGAGTGTCACCGGTATCGGGACGCCGGCCGGCCAGGTCCGGCTGGTGGGTACCGAACAGGTCGCCGCGGCGGTGAGCGAGATCGGTGACCAGGCCCTGCGCGACGCCGACGCGGTCGCCTACCTCGACGTCCTACGGACCCTGATCGAGGGTGGGCCGGTTCTGCCGGTTCGGTTCGGGACGCTCGCCCCAGACGACGACGCGGTGCGATCGGAAATCCTGGCGCCGCTCGGCGAGCGAGGCGCCTCGCGGCTTGATCAACTGGACGGCCTCGTCGAGATGCAACTGAAGATCAAAGCCGATGAGGACGCCGAGCTGCGCAACCTGCTCGCCTCGTCGCCGACGTTGCGCCAGCTGGTCGGGCAGTCCCGGGCCGGCGCGCCGGATCTCAATGCGCAGATCAGCGTCGGTGAGCAGGTGAACCAGGGACTGGCCGAGCGGCGTGCGGCACTCGACGCTCAGGTAGCCGGCCGGCTGAAGCCGCTCATCGTTGACCACGGCTCGCGCACCGCAGACGACGTCACGCTTCTCACTCATTACTACCTGGTCCGTGCTGACGACCTCGAACAGTTCGACGCAGCCGTCGAGGAACTGCGCGACGACCTCGGTGAGCGCTACACCATCGAGTACGTGGGCCCGCTGCCGCCGCTCGACTTCGCCGAGAGTACGGACGACGTGCCCACGATACCCGCGAGCGGAACCGCGTCCAGCCGCTGGGGATGGTGAGACGCCTCAACAGCGACCGGTTCGGTCATAGGCGCTGCCTATGACAGTGGTCTGGGAATGATCTCTACCGGGGAGCGCCGCGCGGGCGAAGCCTGGAACGGTGATCGTTCTTGCTGAGATGCGCACCCGTCGCCGCGCACCCGTCCAGGCCGCCGGGCTCGGCGCGGCGGTGTTGCTGGGACTCGCCGCGACGGTGGCCGGCACGCTGGTCCCCGTGGTCGGTGCGCCCGTCTTCGCCGTTGTCGTCGGGGTCTTGCTGAGCCCGTTGGCACGGCGCCGGTCCGAGGCGATGGCGCCGGGGCTGAGCTTCGCCAAGGGCCTGGTGCTCCAGTTGTCAGTCGTGTTTCTCGGCGCTCAACTGTCGCTCGACGAGGTACTGTCGGTGAGCGCGGCGTCATTGCCGGTCATGCTGGGCACGCTCGGGGTGTGCCTGCTGCTGGCCTGGTCGGTGGGCCGGCGGCTCGGTGTTCCCCGCGATCTGCGCACGCTGATCGGCGTCGGCACCGGTATCTGCGGCGCCTCCGCCATCGCGGCCGCGACACCGGCGATCCGGGCGAAGAGTAACGACGTGGCGTACGCGATCTCGACGATCTTCCTCTTCAACGTGGCCGCCGTGCTGGTCTTTCCCCCGCTCGGGCACGCGCTGGGGTTGGACGCGCACGCGTTCGGGCTCTTCGCGGGCACCGCCATCAACGACACCAGTTCGGTGGTGGCCGCCGCGGGCGCCTACGGCCAGGACGCCGCCGGATACGCAGTCGTCGTCAAGCTCGCCCGTACCCTGATGATCATTCCGATCGTCCTCGTCCTCACCACCCTGACCCGCCGCCGCGCCGACCTGCCGGAGATGTCGAAGGCCCGGCTCGCGGCCTCTCTGGTGCCCTGGTTCCTGGTCGCATTCCTCGCCGTGGCCGCGCTTAACACCGGTGGACTCATCCCCACCGCTGCCCAGGCCGCTCTGCACCAGGTGGCGCTGCTGTTCATCGCGATCGCCCTCGCCGCCGTCGGCCTCTCCACCGACGTGGCCGCCCTCCGCCGCGCCGGCGCCCGGCCGCTGCTGCTCGGCCTGATCCTCTGGGCCGCGGTCAGCTCGACCAGCCTGGGCCTGCAATACCTGCTGGCCCGATGACGAGGCCCGGGACGGGCCGAACACCCAACCACCTGTGACAGACTGCGCGGGATGCCACTACCGCCCTGGATAAGCGACCTGCCGGCGCTCGACCTGCTGCTGTCCGTCGCCGAGACGGGGAGCGTCGGGCGCGCGGCGCAGGCGCACGGGATCACCCAGCCCAGCGCCAGCGCGCGGCTTGCGAAGCTGGAACGCCGGCTCGGCGTACCGCTGCTGGTGCGTTCGCGACGCGGGAGCCTTCTCACGCCCGCCGGCGAGGCGGTCGTCGCCTGGTCGCGCAACGTCATCGACGCCGCGCAGAACCTCGCCGACGGAGTTCTGACGCTGCGCGCCGACCGGCAGGCGCGGCTGCGGATCTCGGCGAGCCTCACCGTGGCCGAGTACCTGCTGCCGGCCTGGCTGCTGAGCCTGCGCCGCACCCATCCCGAGCTGGACATTTCGGCCGACGTCGCGAACAGTCACGGCGTCGTCGAGGCCGTCCGCTCGGGCGCGGTAGACCTTGGGTTCGTCGAGTCACCCGACATCCCCGCAGACCTGAGTGCCCGCATCGTCGGCGACGACCGGCTCGCCCTGGTCGTCGCCGCCAGCTATCCGCTCGCCGCGCACGCCTGGCGCGCACTGCGGCCGACCGACCTCGCCGATCAGCCACTGCTGCTGCGTGAACCGGGCTCCGGCACCCGCGACACGTTCCTGAACGCGGTCGAGCACGCCCTCGGCTTCGCGCCGTCGCTGCCGCACGCCATCAGCCTCGGCTCGACCACCACGATCCTTTCCACGGTCCGCGCCGGTGGTGGCATCGGTGTGATCAGCGCACGCGCAGCCGCGCCCGCCGTCGCGGCGGGAGAACTGGTCGAGCTTCGGGTCGAGGGCCTCCCGCTGACCCGTCCGCTGCACGCGCTGTGGCTGGGCCGTACCCCGACCGCCCTCGCAGCGGAACTCTTGACGATCGCCGCTGCTCCTTCCGCGGGGCGATAGCAGTTCCGGTGAATCGGACTACGCCAGCCCAATCTGCTTCATGAAGGTGGTGAGGTCGTAGAAGAGGTTCTCTCCGGCGATCTTTCCGTCGACCCATCGGGCCACGGTGCAGAAGTCGACGTCGAACGATTTGCCGGTGGGCGGGATCTCGTTACCGTCCGGGCCGGTCATGGGGCCGGTCATGGTGCCGGTGAAGCGCGCGATCGAGCACGTCCAGTCACCCGAGGCGAACAGGACCTTGTATGGCCGGTTGCCTAGCCGCTGATCCGGAAACGCCTTGAAGAAGTCCCTCGCCTCGGCCTCGTGGTTGTGCTGACCATGCGTCTCCGGTTTGCCGGGCCACCGCACCACGACGTCCTCATGATGCCGACTGTTGAACGTGTCGATGTCCTGGGCGTTCCACGCGTCGTCGAGGGTCTGCATCAGTTCCATGTTCTGCTGCTCGATGCCCACCGCCGTGACCTCCTGCTGTTGACCGCCGGTTCAACGGTGAGCCTAGGGCGGTGCAATGGCCACTCGACCGCGTTTGTTGACTTCCAAGCCGGCTCAGCGAAGTTAGAGCGACCGGCAATTGGTAGGGCGTCTGGCGGACGGGACCCCGAGGTAGCAAGCAGGCACGGGTCCATTGATCATCGGAGTTCTCTACGCTTCGTGACCGATGGAGTCCCGTGCCTGCGCTGCCATCTTCGTTGTTCGAGCCCGTCTGGGTCCAGTTCGCCGCGCTGCGGGCTGAGCAACCCGAGTTCGATCCGGCGCATCCGCTGGGCTGTCACCGCCGCCGGATCCCTGACCGGGTGGTGTTTGAGCATGTCATCGCCGCTTTGGTGCACGGTTCCGGCTACGAGCGTGTCGCGTCGGATGCCTGCTCGGACCGTACGATCCGTCGCCGTTTACGGTCGTGGGCCGAGGCCGGTCTTGGCGAGCAGGTCCACGAACTGGCTCTGGAAGCCTATGACCGGATGATCGGCCTGGACCTGGCCGATGTCAGCGCCGACGGCGCGATCACGAAAGCACCGTGCGGTGGTGACCGGGCCGGCCGATCCCCGGTCGACCGTGGTAAAGGCGGCATGAAACGCTCGACCGGCGTCGATGGCTACGGTATCCCGCTCGGGATCATCGGCGCCCCGGCCAACCGGCACGACTCCCCACTGCTGCGGGACACCTTCGCCGCGTGCAGCATCCAGTTGCGGCATCACTGGCCCGAGCGGGTCACCGCACACCTGGACCGCGGCTACGACAGCAACCGAACCCGTGACCTGCTCGAAGAGATCGGCTTTGACGCCGAGATCGGCCGCAAGGGCGTGCCAGCCCCCGTCCAGATCGGCAAACGCTGGGTGGTGGAGAGGACCAACGCATGGATGAACGGCTTCGGCAAGATCCGCCGCTGCACCGACCGCAACGCCACAATCATCGACTTCTACCTGTACCTGGCTGCCGCGATCGTCACGATCCGTCAACTCATCCAACGCGCCCGCACGCTCTACCGCTGGGACACCCGACCCACCACCCGCAGGCTCAGGTAACACCAATTGCCGGTCGCTCTTAGCCAGCCCGCATGTGGCCCGCCGCCCACGCTCGACCCGTCCTGGATCCTCAACCCCGGCGTCCTCGGCGGTCCGCCGGCTGACTTGGGCCGGCCCCGCGAACCTGACTTGGGAGTGCTCGGGTCGTTCCCGGGCCGGTTCGGGCGAGCGGAGCCACGTCGGACGGCCGCCTCACCAGACGGTCAGTGGAGACGGGCCCGCAGGTCGGCGATCCGATCCGCCGCGGCGATGAAGCCGGCGGCGTCGAGCTGGCCCTCGGTCTGGGCGTTGACCAGGGCGGCGGTGGCGGCTTCGCCCTGGCTGACGTCACGGGCGGAGCACAGGATGAGGTCCATGCCGGCGGTTGCGGCGGCGACCGCGCGCTGGCCGGTGGTGCCGTAGGGGGCCAGCGCACCGGCTTCCAGGGCGTCGGTGACGGTCACCCCGGTGAACCCGAGGCGGTCGCGCAGTTCCTGCCTGACCACTGTCGGCGACAGGCCGGCTGGGCGGTTCGGGTCCAGCGCCGGGTAGATGGCCCAGGACACCATGACGAGGTCGACGCCGATGGCGACGGCGGCGGAGTACGGGAACTCGTCGGTGCCGCGCAACGTGGCCAGCGACTGGGACAGGGTGACCGTCCGGGTGTCTGTGTTCTGGGCCGTTGCCGCCCATCCCAGTCCGGGGAAGTGCTTGGCGGTGGCGGCCACGCCGGTGCGCTGCTGGGCGGTGATGAACGCCCGCCCCAAAGCCGCGACGGTGCCGGGGTTCGCGCTGTAGGAGCGCTGATACTGGTCGATGAAGTTGCCCGCAGTGGAGTAGACGTCGAGAACCGGGGCGAGGTTGACGTTCATGCCCACTGCGGCGAGGGTGCGGCCGGCTCCGGTGCCCGCCGCGGCCGCCGCGGCCACCGGATCGGCGGCCTGGCCGATCCGCTTCTCTGACAGCGCAGGCGCCCCCGGCAGCCGCCGGATCAGGCCACCCTCCTGGTCGACCATCAGCAGCAGGGGCACGTGGACCGGGCTTTGCGCCTGGGCTCGTCGCAGCTGGGCGGTCACCGAGCTGATCTGGGCGGTGCTGGCGATGTTCTCCCCGAAGAAGATCACCCCGGCGGCCTCACCGGCGCGGATGATCCTCAGCAGGCTCGCCGGTGGGGTCAACCCGGGGTAGGAGTAGATGATTCGCTGCCCGGCCAGTTGCCACCTGGTCAGGCCGGCCGACCTGGTCGGTTCCGGCACGGACGGTACCGGCGCGGGTGACGTGCCCGGGGCCTGCGTGGGCAGTAGCGCGGTCGATGCGGACGGCGATGCCACCCACCCGCCACCCGACCCACCAGGCGCGGGCCAGATTGAGCGGGTCGTATCAGGGGCGGACGGCCCGGGCGTGGGGGCGTGTGAGGCCTGGCAGGCGACCATGGCAAGGCCGAGCGCCCCGGCCGCCAGAACGGTGCGAACCTTCGCCGGTGGGTACATGACCACCTCCGCGTAGCACGATCCCGGCGCGCCTGGCGGACCCGACGATCAGTCGACGGTGACCGATCTGCGGTGTCCCGATCTCATCCGGTGGCGACGATGAACGTGCATCCGCTCCGGCGGCGATCGCCAGCGCTGCGCCTGCCGGTATGGGTGCCTCCCGGTGTCACCGGACCCCGTGCGGCGGCTCTATCCATAACCAGTATGTGCGGGATATCCGTCGGTGACCAGTCGCCCACATCATCGCTCTACGCGGCCATTGAGCTGAACCTTCCCCCGGCTGGGGACACCGGCGAAGCCTCGCCGGGTGGATTCTCCCGGCCGGGGCCGGAGGCCTGCTCAGGTTTCGTCGTCACTTGGCGGTGAGCTTGTCGACGTCTGGGGCGTAGACGGTCATCCAGTGCGCGTGCAGCCGGTAGAAGACCACGTCGTTTTCCCAGTCGAAGGCGCCGTCGCCGTAGAAGTCCTTCAGGTACGTGAGCAGGTCTGGCCAGTCCGCGGCAGGCTCGCTGTCCTGAGGGTTGAGGATCTCCACCGTACCGTGCGTGAACACGCCCAAGTCCTCGCCACGCATGTGCGCGACGCTGGCGGCCGGACGGGCGGCGAGGTGGCGGGCCTTGGCGGCGGTGCGCGCCGTCCCGAAATGCCACTTGCCGTGTAGGAAATGCCCGTCCACGCCGCTGATCCGCGGCTCGCCCTTCGCCGTCACGGTGGACAGGGCAAGCGTGCACATGCCGGTGAGCACCTGGGTGAGCTGCTCCGCGGTCAGGGTGCGCTCAGCGATGATCGAGCGGAGATGCGAGGTGGAGCGGGACAGGGAGGAGTCCAGGAGGTCCTGGAGCCCGTTGAGATCTTCCGGCGTTTCGCGCATCGAGGTCCTTATCTATTCGTAAGACCGGTTCACGTCCACCACGACGCCGACCGGTGAAACCATGTTCGATCAGAAACCTGACGCCTTGTGTCGTACTTCTTCAAGTAGCAATGATCAATCGCGGGACGTCTCCACGCACCTGGCCGCAGCGGCGGGCGCGCCCGAGCCAGCCGGGGAGATTGCGGCGCGACCTACACCCGGGAGCTCACCGCCAGTCCGGATGGCCGGGCACGCCATCGGCGAAGTCGACGCGAAGCTCGACTTTCCGTCGTCGCAGCAAAAGACGCGCATACGGCAACCAAACTTCTTGATGTCTCGATGGAAAGAACCTAGGTTCGGGTGAGCACTTGTCATGTAGCGCCCCCGGGAGGCCCCGAGACCTCGCGGGGAACGAGAGGCCGATGCAGACGGACCGCTGACGAGCGAAACCGGCAGCGCCGCCCCGATCGGCGAGACAAGGAGGTTCAGCGTGGGTAGCAGGAAACGTTTCCTCGCGGGCACGGCGCTCCTCGCCGCGGCGGTCCTGAGCGGCGGTTTCGCGGCGGCGCCGGCCACTGCATCGCTATCGTCGTGCGTCGCGCCGGACAGCCGGCCAACCGTCCGCTTTCTTGACTACGACAGCGGCATGGCGAACCGGACCGTCGACGGCGGCTGTTCGATCAACGACCTGATCGACGACGAGCGTGCCTGGGCCAGCCACGGCGGGTTCGTGGCGCACGTGACCCACATCGCACGCGATCTCGTCGGCACCGACGTGATCACCACAGCGGAGGCCGCCACGCTGACCGAAGCCGCGGCGCACTCCGACGTGGGTAAGACGACAAGCTACGTCAGCCTGTTCGACGGGACGACCGAGTCGTACGCGAACTGGGGCTACGTCGGCGGCCGCGGGTTCGCCCTGCGCGACGACGGGTCGATGGTGACCACCAACTCGCCCACCGGCGGCGGCCTCGGCATGCTCTGGTACCGGGCCGCCCAGTTCGGCGACTTCTCACTGCGCCTGCAGTTCCGCGACGAGCGGGGCGGCGACGCGAACGCGCGATCGAACAGCGGCATCTTCGTGCGGTTCCCCGGCGTCGACCCGGCCGCCAACCCCCAGTGCAAAACGAGCGATCCGGCATGGGTTGCGGTGAACTGTGGCCACGAGATCCAGATCAACGACTCGCCGGAGATGGGCAGCAACGACCCGCGGAAGACCGGATCCGTGTACGGGTTCGCCGACCTGAACCTCGCCCAGGCCCGCTCGACGGACAAGGGGGTCTGGAACGACCTCGAGATCCGGGTCGTCGGCCAGCACTACACCGTGATCCGTAACGGCGTGGTGATCAACGAGTTCGACAACGTGCCCGGCCTGCCGTTCCCGGGCCGTCCGACCGACCCGGGCACCAGTGGACGGCAGTACGCGCAGGGCTACGTCGGCCTGCAGAACCACGACGGCGGCTCGGTCATCGCCTTCCGCAACATACGGGTGCGAGACCTCGGCTGATCCTGGCCGGGTGCCTGCTTGTGGCAGCGGTGATCCGCCGGCCCAACCTGCTCGGCGGATCACCGCGGCGCACGCACCGGGTGGGGGGTCATCTCGGTGCGAATGGGGCGACGGCGGGCGCGATGGCTGGAGGCGGGGTTTGTGGGCGGCCCGGGGAGCCGGCGGAGGCGAGGCCAGATACACGTACGCCCGTGCCGGGTGATCGGCTCCGGGCTGCTGGTGTGACGGAACCGCGCCCCGGACCGGTCCGGGGCGCGGTTCCAGAGAGGGCTCGGCGCTAGTGGTCGTGGCCGCAGGAGATCCGGGCCCGTTCGAGCTCATCCGGGGTGTTCCACCAGTACGCGGCCGTGCTGGCGTGTGCGGGCACGCGCTGCTTGACCTTGCCCTTGGGTGCTGATCCCGCCGCTGGCGGCTGATTGGTCGTCGTGGCGGTCGGGTAGGGGGCGATCAGGTCTGCGACGGTGTGGTGCCGTCCACCCACGACGACCGCGGTGACGTTCGCGGCGTCCGCAATCCGAGTCAGCGGGTCGCCGTCGACGATGGCCAGGTCCGCCAGCATGCCCTTGCCGATTCGACCGATTGGCTGCCCGAGGAAATTCCCCGACGTCGACGTTGCGCTGGTCAGGGTCTCCAGCGGTGTGAGCCCGTACTTCACCATCGCGCGCATGTTCATGTGCAGGCTGATGGCCAGGTGATCGATCGGGGCGTCGGTCCCGGCGGTGACGACGCCGCCACCACGGACCATCGCGACCAGTTGCGCGACCTGGTTGGCAAGGTTCTGCCGGGTGACGGTCTGGTCGGTCGTCTGCGCAGAGGTGATCGACGCCTGCAGTTTCTCCATCCGCCAGTTCGGGTAGAGTCGCCGGACGCGTTCGTCGGTGACGAGGGAGATGTCCTCCCGGTACAGGGTCGACGACACGAACAGGGTTGGCGTGCGGGCCATCTTCGACGCGTTGAACATGGCGATGACGTCGGAGTAAGCCGATCCGACGTTCGTGACGGTCCGGGAGTAGCCGAACCGGTTCGTGGCGCCGACGTGCTCGGTTCCGTCGCCGCCCATTGCGATCGCGGGGTAGTGGTAGTGCGAGGTGACCGGCTTGCCGTGCCGGTGTGCCCACTGGATGACCTCCTTGTGCCACACGACCGGTAGCCGCACGTAGCACTTCATCAGGTCGTAGTCGAGCTTGGCCGCCCGTTCCAGCTCGAGCGCCAGCTGGGCGTGGGTGAATGTCGGGCGCATGAAGTTGTAGTAGATGCGAGGCCCGTCCACGGCCTCGCCGGTGGCCAGATAGCGCGGCGCCAGTCGGGCGCCGGACTGGACCGATTCGCGTTCCTCGACCATGTGGTAGGCCGGGGAGCCGGGTGAGCGGGTCGTGGTGATGCCGAGCGCGAGCCACAGCGGCCCCTGCCGCGACCCGTACGCGTAGCCCTGCATCTCGCGGTGGTGGTGGATGTCGATCAGTCCGGGCATGACGAACCGGTCGCTGGCGTCGACGAGGCTGCCGCTGCGGCCCTCGCGGTGCGGCTCGACCGCAACGATCCGCTGGCCGCGCACGATGATGTCGACATCTCGGGCCACTGTCGCGGACGACCCGTCCCACATCCGGCCTGCGTGGATCACGACCTGGTCCGGGCCGGGGTCGTTGCGCCAGCGCAGCTGGACCGGGATCGTCCGGCCGGCCCCGCCGTCGACCCGGACCGTCTTCAGCTGACCACCGGACAGGTACGTGAGCGTGGAAGAGCCGCCCGCCCAGACGGGTGCGTCGGACAGTTCCCTCGTGACCTGGCGTGCCGGCCCGGTCGGGTGTCCGCTCTGGTCGACCGGGAGCACCCAGATCAACGACTCCATCGCGAATGCGAGCATCGTCCCGTCCGGGGACCAGACGGGCCCGTCGTCACCGCGGGTCTGCAGCGACCTGTGCGGGGCGGGGTCGACGTACCTGCCGGCGCCCGTGGCGCGGTCGACCACGAGGATCTTCGACAGACCCTCCCGGTAGCGGCGCGAGTAGGGCACGACGGCCGCCAGGGCGATCATCTTCCCGTCCGGGGACCACGTGGGCCGGCCCGGCTCGAACGTCGCGCCGAAGACCTGCTGCACGTCGCCGGTGGACACGTTCAATACCCACAGGCCGCCATCCTGGTCGAGATAGGCGATCTCTTCACCGCTTGGCGACCACCGCACCGACAGGGCCGCGGACTCGGTCAGGTAGGTCAGCTGCCGGTCGACCCCGGAGCTCAGGTCCCGGACCCAGATGTTCAAGGTGCCGGTTCGGTCGCTGACATAGGCCAGCTGCTGGCCGTCCGGCGAGAAGTCCGGGTCGGCCTTCCACCAGCGGTCCCCGAACAGGGGTACCGGCTTCTCCCCGACCCGCATCAGGTAGATGTCGTTGAGGGCGCGGAACGCGATCATGGTCCCGTCCGGGGACACCGCCGGGGAACCGATGCCAATGACAGGGAAGGTGCCGGGTGCGTCGAACATCCGGGTGGTCTTGCGGTACTTCGCGACCGTGGCTGTCAGCGCTGCGGTGAATCCGACGGTCCCGGCGGTGGCCGAGCCGAGGCGACGCGTGCGGATCTTGCCGGCCGAGCTGTAGTGGTACCGGCCGTCGGCCGTGAACCTGGCCTGGAAAGGGAACACCTCCTCACCGGTGACCAAGGTGCCTGCCGTCGAGGCCAGCTCGTTGCGGCCCGCAGCGAGCAGGTGGTAGGCGATGTCGGTTCCGTTCGGCAGGAACGACGGCTGGTGGATCACCTGCCCGGCCGGCACCGTGACCGCCGTGGTGCGGGCCCCGGTGGCGACCTCGACGACATCGATGCGGGTGTCCGCTACGACGAATGCGATGCGAGACCCGTCCGGTGACCAAGCCGGCTCGTACTCCTCGGCCGCGGTCTCGGCCAATGCTCGGCTGGAGCCCGTGGCGAGGTCGAGCACCTGGATGCCGTACGAGCCGCCCTGGTCGGACGAGTAGGCGATGCGACGCCCGTCGGGGCTGTACCTCGGTTCGCGGTGGTCGAACGGGCCCTTCGTCAGTTGGGTGATGCCTGACCCGTCGGGGCGGATCGCCCACAGGTTGAACACTCCATCCCGGTACGACTGGAACACGATCGTGGACCCATCGGGCGACCAGTCCGGCTGGGCGATGTCGTACAGGTCGGACGTCAGGCGGCGCGCGGCGCCGCCCGAGGCGGAGACCACCCACAGCACACCGAGCATGTCGAACGCGAGCATGCGCCCGTCCGGAGACGGTGCGACAGCGAAGTCGGTTCCGGTGTCGACGCGGGTGTTGCCGCCCGGATCGGGGCTGCCGGCGCGGGCACTCGGCGCAGCCGCTTGAGTGAAGGCCGCTGCCAGTACGGCGCCCGCACCAGCCTTGAGGACGGTTCGGCGGGACGGGGTGAATCGGGAGCCGGTGGGGCCGTAAGCACGTGGCTGGTCGGGCTCCGTGAGGTCATCGGCCGGAAAATCCGCAGTGGGGGACATGCTGTTCCTCCTTGGCCTGCTGCATCGGATACTTCAGGCGGTATCGCGCATCCTTCTCCCCGGCGTCAGCGCGCGGTCCCCATCTATGCCGCTCGAACTGTGAGCGGCCCACACAATGCGGTGAGCGGTGCAAATAGCGCGACGGAAGGTCCCGCTGGCGCCGGCACTCCGCGCTGGCGGATCGCGAACGGGATTCGGACCTGTGGCAAAGGACACGATCGCCGGCTTGCCGCCCCAACACCGTGATCATGTAGCCTGACCTGCGTGAACAGTGCGCCGTCGTTGGACCGGACCCCGCTTGCGGTCCGTGTCGTCGCCGCGCGCCGCATCTGCTGTTGTTGACGGTCTGACACTCCCCATCCGCGCCCGTGGCTGCCGCGCCACGATGCCCGCGCGTCGTCATCAACGTCTGATCTGCCCTCATTTGTGAGCCTCAATCACCGCGTCCCGCGCTCGCGCGACGCAGGTTCCTTCTGCCTGGAGTAAGGACATGAGCATTCACCGCAGGCCCTCGGCTGGCCTACCCTTCGCACGCCGGTTGCGCCCGCTCGGCGCGCTCGCGGCCACCGCCTCCCTCGCGGTGCTGCTCGCCGCCTGCGGCTCGTCGACGAGCCCCGGGTCGACAGGCGCCGCCGACGCGACGATCACGGTCGGTTCGCTGAACGAGCCGACGACGCTCAATACGATCAAGGGCGGCAACACCGGCCACGCCCAGGTGCTGCTGCGCAACGTCGTCGAGGGGCTCACCGTGCTGACCGACGACGGCAAGGTCGAGCCGCTGCTGGCCAAGTCGTGGGACGTGTCGCCGGACGGCACGGTATACACGTTCCACCTGCAGCCCGGCGTGACGTTCTCCGACGGCACCCCGCTGAAGGCCGGCGACGTGGTGGCCGCGCTCAAGCGCGTGACGTCCGACGAGTCGACCAGCGCCCGCAAGAAGAACCTCTCGATCATGAAGACGATCGAGGCGCCGGACGACGGCACCGTCAAGGTCGCCCTGTCGACGCGGTCGCAGTCGTTCCTGTTCTACCTCACCAGCACCGGCGCGGCTGTCACCAAGCCCGACGCCGGCAACCCGGAGACGACGGTGATCGGCACCGGCCCGTACACCCTGACCTCCTGGAAACAGGGTGACTCCATCACGCTGACCCGCAACGACAAGTACTGGGGCACGAAGGCCAGCAACAAGCAGGTGGTGTACCGCTTCTTCAAGGACACCACTGCCGAGAACAACGCCCTGCTCGCCGGCCAACTCGACCTGGTGACCCAGGTGTCCTCGCCGGATGTGCTCACCCAGTTCGACAACCAGCCGCAGTTCTCCATCGTGGAAGGCACGTCCACGACGAAGGAACTGTTCAACTTCAACGACGCCGTCGCCCCGTTCAACAACCCCGACGTACGGCACGCCATCCGGCAGGCCATCGACCGCAAGGCGCTGCTGACGGCGGTATGGGCCGACCGCGGCCAGGTCATCGGCTCGATGGTGCCGCCCACCGACCCCTGGTATGAGGACCTGACCAGCATCGACGACCACAACGTCGCCGGCGCCAAGCAACTGCTGGCCAAGGCCGGGTACGCGAACGGGCTGTCCTTCACCGTCGACTACGTACCGTCGGACGCGGTCAACATCATCGCGCAGGGGCTGAAGGGCCAGCTCGCCCAGGCCGGTATCACCATCACGCTGAACCCCGTCGACGACGCGACCTGGACCGACAAGGTCTACAAGAACCACCACTTCCAGGCCACCATCATGACCCACGTCAACCAGCGCGACCTCGTCTGGTACGGCGACCCGACGTTCTACTGGCAGTACGACAACCCGCAGGTGCAGCAGTGGGTCAAGGACTCCGAGACCGCCGCGACACCCGACGAGCAGACCGCCCTGCTGAGGAAGGTGGCACGGCAGATCTCCGAGGACGCGGCGAGCGCCTGGCTGTTCCTCGACCCCGCCATCAAGGTCGCCAGCACCTCGGTCAGCGACTACCAGAAGAACAACACCACGGACAGCTTCTATGTCGCACCGATCACCAAACGCTAGGCGATAAGCGGTGCTCAGCTACCTCATCCGTCGGGTCGCCTGGCTGATCGGTTCGCTGTTCGTCGCGGGCTCGGCGGTGTTCTTCCTGCTCCGGGTCCTACCGGGCGACCCGGCCGTCACGCTGCTGGCGGTCGGGTCCGCCCCGGACCAGATCGACGCGATCCGGCACCAGCTCGGCACCGACCGGCCGGTGCTGGCGCAGTACGGCCACTGGTTGAGCGATCTGGTGACCGGGAACCTCGGGGACAGCCTGTTCACTCAGATGCCGGTGCTCGATCAGATCGCCGGCCGGCTCCCGGTCACCGTACCGCTGGCGCTGAGCGCGTTCGTGCTGTCGATCGTCGTGGCCGTACCGATCGGGGTGTTCGCGGCGGTACGGCGGCGAGGTCTGCTCGGGGTGGCGGTGTCGACGCTGGCGCAGGTGGGCATCGCGCTGCCCATCTTCTGGGTCGGGATCGTGGTGGTCTGGCTGGTCGCGGTGCGGTGGCGGGCGCTGCCGCCGGGCGGGTTTCCCCGCACCGGCTGGCAGGACCCGCAAGCCGCGCTCCAGTCACTGGTTCTGCCGGTGGCGACGCTGACCATCGCGCAGGGGTCGGTGCTGGTGCGCTACGTACGCTCGGCGACGCTCGACGTGCTGAGCCAGGAGTATGTGCGCACCGCCCGCTCCCTCGGGTACAGCCTGCCGCGGGCGCTGTGGCGGCACGGACCACGCAACGGCGCCGCCACCGTGGTCCAGATCCTCGGCATCCTGCTGGCCAGCTCACTGCTGGGCACCGTGGTCATCGAGAGCGTCTTCGCCCTGCCCGGCCTGGGCTCGCTGCTGTTGACCAGCGTGAAGGCCCGCGATCTGCCGATCGTGCAGGGCACGGTCTTCCTCATGACGGCGACCGTGCTGGTGGTGGGGCTCGTCGTCGACGTCGTGCAGCGGCTGGTCGACCCGAGACTGCGAGGTTCGACATGAGCACACCTTTGGTCGAAGCGGTCGAAACGATCGCGGCGCCAGACATCCCCGCCCGGACGCGCCGAGGCTGGCGCTCGCCGTCGTTCGTGCTCGGCGCGGCGCTGCTGCTGGCGGTTCTCGCCCTGGCGCTGGTGTCGCTGGTCTGGTCCCCGTACGGGCTGGACCACACCGACCCGGCGGCCCGGCTGGCGGACCCGTCCGCATGGCACTGGGCGGGCACGGATCGCCTGGGCCGCGACCAGTTCACCCAGCTGATGCTCGGCGCGCGTACCGCGGTGTGGATCGGGCTGGCCTCAGTCGCGGTGGCGTTCCTCATCGGCGTCCCGCTGGGTCTGCTCGCGGCGGCCGCCGGCCGGTTCCTCGAGAACACCGTCGTCGGAGTGATCGACGTCGTGATCGCCTTCCCGACCCTGCTGCTGGCGATGCTGCTGGTCACCGTGTACGGCGCGTCGACCGCAGTCGCGATCAGCGCGATCGGCATCGGCGTCTCCGCCGAGGTGGCCCGGTTGACCCGGATCTCGGCGAGCCGCGTGTTCACCCAGGACTACGTCCTCGCGGCGCGTACCTGCGGCACCGGACCACTGATGATCCTGGTCCGGCACGTCCTGCCCAACATCTGGCACACCCTGCTGGTACAGGCCACCCTCGCCTTCGGCGTCGCGGTCATCGCCGAGGCGTCGCTGTCGTACCTGGGGCTCGGCACCCCGCCGCCCGCGCCGTCCTGGGGCCGCATGCTCCAGGAGGCGCAGTCGACGGTGAGCGTCGCCCCGTGGAACGTCCTGCTGCCCGGCCTCGCAGTCGCCGTCACGGTCGTCGGGGTCAACCTGCTCGGTGACGGCCTGCGGGAAGTCCTCGACCCGCAGCTACGGCAGGAAAGGCAGGCAGCGCACCGATGACCATCCTGGAGACCACCGGGCTGACCGTCACGCTCGACGGGCAGACGCTCGTTCGCGACGTCTCGTTCGGCCTCGCCGCCCGTGACCGGGTCGGCCTCATCGGCGAATCCGGCTCGGGCAAATCGCTGACCGCGCTGGCGCTGCTGGGACTGCTACCGCCGGGCATGCGTACGAGTGGCCGCGTCCTCATCGACGGCGAGGACCTCCTCGGGGCGCCGGACCGGCAGTGGCGCCGGGTCCGCGGCCGCACCCTCAGCATCGTGTTTCAGGAGCCCCTGACCGCCCTGGACCCGCTGATGCCGGTCGGCCGCCAGATCGCCGGCCCGCTGCGGCTGCACCAGGGCCTCAACCGCAGCGACGCCGAGCGCCGCGCAATCGACTGGTGCGGCCGGGTGCACCTGCCTGACCCGGCCCGGCTGGTACGGGCCCTGCCGCACGAGCTTTCCGGCGGCCAACGACAACGGGTGGCCCTGGCGATGGCTCTCGCCTGCCGGCCCCGGCTGCTCATCGCCGACGAGCCGACGACCGCGCTGGACGTGACCGTGCAGGCGCAGATCCTCACCCTGCTCGACGAGCTGATCGAGGAGACCGGCGTGGGGCTGCTGTTCATCAGCCACGACCTGCCGGTCGTCGCCGGGGTGGCCCGCCGTCTCCTGGTCATGCGCACGGGCCGGTTGGTCGAATCCGGCCCGGTCGACGACGTGCTACGCCGGCCTCGCTCCGGCTACGCCCGGCAGCTCGTCGCGAGCGCCGCCAGGGTGACCCGGCTGGCCCGCCCCACCGTGCGCAGGGAGGACCGATGAGCGATCCGATTCTCACCGGGCATCAGCTCACCCGATGGTTCCCGGGCCGCACCCGCCCGGCGCTCGACGGGGTGGACGTCACCGTGCGGCCGGGGACCAGCCTCGGGATCGTCGGCGAGTCGGGCGCCGGGAAGTCGACCCTGCTGCGGCAGCTGCTCGGCGTGGACCGCCCGACCTCGGGCGAGATCCGCTTCGCCGGCGAGCCCCTCGACCGGGGCCGACATAGCGCGTTCCGCCGGCAGGTCCAGGTCGTCTTCCAGGACCCCCGGTCGTCGTTGAACCCCCGCCTGTCGGTCGCGTCGATCGTCGCCGAGCCGCTGCGCTCGCTGCGCATCGGTACGGACCGGTCAGCCCGCGCCGAGCGCGTCGCCGAGGTGCTCACCGCGGTAGGGCTGCGCCCGGAGGACGGACGCCGCTACCCGCACGAGTTCTCCGGCGGTCAGCGCCAGCGCATCGCCATCGCGCGGGCGCTCGCACCCGGCCCGCGGGTCCTGCTCGCCGACGAACCCGTCAGCGCCCTCGACGTCTCGGTCCGGCTGCAGATCATCGACCTGCTCAAGGATCTCGTTGACCGGCTCGGGCTCACGCTGGTGCTGGTCTCGCACGACCTGGCGATCGTCAGCCAGCTGTGCCAGGAGGTGCTCGTCATGCGCCACGGCCGCGTCGTCGAGCGCGGCCCGACCGCGGACGTGCTGACCAACCCCGCCGACGAGTACACCCGTGCCCTGCTGGCGGCCATCCCGCAACTGCCGCTCGACCTGATGGAGGAACCGTGACCTTTGTTGATCAGTGGCGGACCTGGCACGCCGAACGTGAGGCGGCCGTGTCGGCGCCGGGCGGGGACCTCACGCTGACCGGCACGCACTGGCTGGTGGGGCGCACCCACATCGACGGGATACCCGGCACCTGGTGGGCCGACGGAACCGACGTGCGGGTGTCCGGCGCCGAAGGCCTGCTCGTCGGCGGCGTACCGACCGCCGACGGCCTGCTGCGGCCCGACCAGCGACTCATGGTCGGCGATGTCGAACTGAAGATCATCCGCCGCGGCGCCGACATGGCGGTACGGGCCTACGACCCGCACGCGCCGGCGGTGCGCCGGTTCGCCGGCATCGACGCGTTCGCCCCCGACCCCGCCTGGGTGCTAACCGCCGAGTTCACCCCGGCCGACGCCGACCAGACGCTGCGCACCGAACACAGCCACTCCGACCGGCTGGTGGACTACCCGGTCGTCGGCACGTTCACCTTCACGATCGACGGCCAGCAGGCCGAGCTGGTCGCGCTGTACACCGGCCATGCGGGCGAAGCGCACATCACGTTCCGGGACGCCACCAGCGGACGCGAGAGCTACGGCGCGGCCCGGTTTCTGTTGCTGCCGATGCCGGCTGCGGCCGGCCCGGTGGCGCTGGACTTCAACCGGGTCACCCTGCCGCCGTGTGCGTTCTCCGACGCCTTCATCTGCCCACTGCCGCCTCCGGGGAACATGCTGCCGTTCGCCGTCCGGGCCGGCGAGAGGGCGGTGCTTGATCAGCCAGATGGCGGACGCGCCGGTGTGACCTCCCAGACCAACACCGAGGAGTTCACTGAGGACTCCACAGCAGGAGCTGAAACGGGTCCTCGCCGCAGGTGAGCCAGGTGCCGTCGCCGAGCGCCATCGGGTCCTCCGAAACGGGCAGCGGGTACTCCACCTGGCCGAGCACGTCCCCTCGCGCCGTGTCGATCAGCCAGTGCCGCGTATGCCCGTTCCCCTCCATGGTGCTCGCGACAACCGTGCGCTCGTCGACGAAGCCGCACTGGTAGCCCCAGAAGGGCTCCTCCTCGGCGTCCGACAGCGCCTCAAGATGCGGGGAAAGCTGGTAGTCGGCGACCTCGTGCGTCACCGCGCCGTCGGGAAGACGATGGATTGCGGGCTCCCTTCCCCAGTGAGCGATCGTGAGGAGCCGCGTCCCGCAGGGGCTGACATCGACGAGGCAGCGGTCATCGTCACCGATGGGGGTGACGGTGAGTCGAGCGCCGTCCCACCGGCCCCACCGCAGCGGCGCGCCATCCTGGCCTTCGCCGACGCTCAGGCCCATCTGGCCCGGGTCGGGGTGGGCGATGTGGTGGGAGCCGGCGGCCGCGGTGCCGGTCGGGGCCCGCCCCAGGATGCGACCGTCGACGGCGTCGAGCACGAGCCACTCCTCGTCGAACTCCGGCTCGACGTCATCCGGCAGCGGGGTGCGTACGTGGGCCCACACCGTGGAGCCGTCCGCACTGATCCAGCACGAGCCGGAATCGGGGTGGCGGTGTTCCTCGCTGCCCGCGTACTCGGCGTAGGAGTCGTGCAAGGACGAGCAGTACGGGACCCAGCACGCGTGCCGCACGCGCCAGCGCAGCCTGCCGGCGGCGTCGATCGCGTGCAGCGCATGCTGACCGCTGAAGACCGCCAGGTCGAGGGTGGGACTCACCGCATCGATCCCGCCCGCCCCACGCGGCCAGGGAGCCGGAAACCGGGCGGCGGGAGCGCCGTCACCGGCGACGAGCCGGTCCAGGTCGTACGCCAACAGTTCGTTGTCCTGCCGGATCACCACGAGCCGGCGATGCGGCCACCGCTGGACGGCAGGCGTGTCCGCCGTGCGGGAGAAACCGGGTACGCGAGGAGCGTTCGCCGGCACGCGGAAGGACGCCACGAAGCGAGGGATGATGCGCACCGCATCATCCTGCCCGCCCGCTACGACAGCACGGATCGGCAGCGCCGCTCAGCGAGTCCGCTTCGTCGTCCGCTTGCGGGGTGGGGTCAACAGGTCGGCTATCGCCGCGATCGCGGACGGCACCACCCGGTAGTACGCCCAGACGCCGCGTTTCTCGCGTTCGAGCAGGCCGGCCTCGGTGAGGATCCGAAGGTGATGACTCACGGTCGGCTGGGAGAGACCGAGCGGCGCGGTGAGGTCACTCACGGACGCCTCGCCCTCCGGGGCGGACTGGATCAGGCTGAGCAGCCGCAGTCGGGCCGGGTCGGCGAATGCCTTCAGCACTCCCGCGAGCCGCTCGGCATCGGCACGCTTGATCGGCTCGCCAGCCAGCGGCGAGATAGCAGGCTTAGCAGTTTTCGCAGTTGACACGCCCTCTATCGTTCCACGAACACCATCGATCCGCCGGTGGAACCGGGACCAGTACCCGATGCGACAAGAGGCCTCCGCCAGGTCAGTCGCGGGCGGGTGACCATCCGTCCGCGATGAGTCGAGAGTCGTCGCCGCCCTCGCCCTGGAAGAGCACTCCGTCCCGGTCCGTCGCGGCGATGTGGTCGACGTAGACCCCGCGGCCCTGGCCGGAGCCGTCGGTGGTGCTGATCCACCGCAGGTGGGTCGCCTGGTCGGGCAACTCGACCGTGACCTGCCACCAGACCCGGCCGCCGTAGCCGGTTACCGTGCCGTCGCTGGTCCACCTTCGGTCCCCGTCGTGCAGCAGCATCCGCCCCGGAGCCCAGGTGTGCCCTCCGTCGCTGGAGACCTCGAACCGGGCGTTGTCGTAACGGGGCTCGGTGTCGTACCAGAGTAGGAAGCTCGCCGTCCCGCTTCGCGCCGCCCGGCGCAGCGGAGCGGTGAGCGTGCTCGTCGCGAGGTCGCGCGGGTCGGCCCGCCAGGCCTCCCGCGACCGAGGGCGCACCGGCATCGCCTCGGCGAGGTCGCGCGCGACCACGCGCCGGGCGACGTTGTTGCTGCCCCAGCCGCGATCGGGGTGCACCCGGTTGCTGAGCAGGATGACGAACGAGTGGGAAAGTGGATCGATGACGATGGACGTGCCGGTGAAGCCGGTGTGCCCGAACGCCACGGGGGAGGAGAGCCCCATCATGTACCAGTGCTTGTTGAGCTCGAAGCCGAGCCCACGGTCGCTTTCCGGATAGGCAGACTCCAGCGATGCGTTGTAGTTGACCAGCATCGCGCGCACCGTGTCGTCCCGCAGAATCCGCTGCCCGCGATACTCGCCGCCGTTGAGTAGTGCCTGGCAGAGGACGGCCAGGTCCGCCGCGGTGGAGAAGATCCCCGCGTGCCCGGCCACGCCGCCGAGCGACCAGGCGTTCTCGTCGTGCACCTCGCCCCAGACCATGCCGCGCCCGGCGTACGGTTGGTACTCGGTCGCGGCGATCCGCGACCGCCGCTCCGGTCCCGGGTTGTAGCCGGTGTCGGTCATGCCGAGTGGCGCGGTGACGCCGTCGCGGACCAGCTCGGCCAACGGCCGGCCGGTCACCCGTTCCAGCAGTACGCCGAGCGCGATCAGGCCGAGGTCGGAGTAGACGTACCGGGTGCCGGGCGGTGCCGTGAGCGGCGTGGCGAGCGCGGCGGCGAACCGCTCGGCGGGCGTCGGGTATTTGCTCCACAGCGCCGTGAATGCGGGCAGACCTGAGGTGTGGGTGAGCAGCATGCGTACGGTGACCGCCGCCTTGCCGCCGGCCGCGAACTCCGGGATGTAGCTGGCCACCGGTGCGTCCAGGTCCACCCGCCCCCGCTCGACCTGCTGCATGGTGACGATCGTGGTGAACAGCTTCGACACCGATGCCATGTCGAAGATCGTGTCGGGCCGCATCGGGATCTGCTGGTCAGCGGGGAGCTCCACCCCGACCAGTTCGGGTGCCGGCCCGACGGCGGCGTACTTGACCGCCGCTCCCACGGTGGCATGTTGCACGATCACGCCGTCCTTGGCCGCCAGGACCACGGCACCTGTGTACGCGGGATAACCGGGGTGGTCCGGGGTCGGTTGCAGATAGGCCGCCAGGTCTGCGGGGAGACGATCCACCTGGTCGGGGAGCAGGCCAACCTCGCGGGCACTGCCGCGCCGCAGCGTGTCCGCACGGAACTGGATGTCGGCGGGGGTGACGGCCGGCGGTCCGGACGCGGCCGGGGGCGGCACGGCGGCGGCGGGCGCCCCGGCGGCTGGCAGCGCCGCGCCCAGGAGGGCCATGGCCAGGCCGAGCGAAACCGTGCGGAGCAGCGGGCGGGGGGACTTGTTTGCGGATCTCCTCGCCGCGCCAGCGCCAAGCGCTCCGACACCGACCGCACGGGTGCGGACGTTACTACGCTGCATGCGTCGCCTCCTACCAGGTCAGGCCGTGGCCATAGGGGTAGAGCACGGTGCCCACGCCCTCGGACGTGGGGATCGTGACGGGCAGCCGCCCGCTCGGGGACAGTTCGCCGTGCAGCGCGCGGACGAGGGCGTCCATCGCCGCCACGGTGTATGAGTAGGTCGCCACGTAGCTGGTCACACCCGGCAGGTACGCGATGTCGTACGGATCCCGGACCGCCGCCACCACCACGGGCTTCCCGGTGTCGACCAGCGCCGCGACGAGGCGCCGCTGGGTGCCGCGTGGGTCCGTGACGACGTTGTCCCACGCCTTGTTCACCAGCACGACGGTGAGATCGTGGTTCGCCGCCTGGGCGGCCGCCGCAGCGATCTGCGCGTCCGACGGCAGGGTCGCGGGCCGGGCGGTGGCTCGGGCGCCGCGGGCGGTGAACCCGTCGGCGACCGTCGCGATCGGCGCGAAGGCGGCACTGTTCCAACCGGTGACCAGCACCGACCGGTTCGCGTGGGCCAGTGGCAGCAGCCCGGCGTCGTTACGGACCGCGGTGAGGGTCGCGTCGGTCACCCGGGCGACGGCGGCGATGTGCTGGGGCGCGCCGACCGTCCGTACCGCCTCGTCGACATCGACCAGCGGCGACCCGGCCAGCCCTTGCCGGTACTTCATGGCGAGGATGCGCCGGACCGACTCGTCGATGCGTCGCTCGGTGAGCTCGCCGGTGGCGACGGCCCGCAGCACCGCATTCCGCGCCAGCTGGAGGTCCGGCGGCATCAGGAGCTGGTCGGCGCCGGCCTTGAGCGCCAACACGGGTACTCGGTCATCGCCGTACTTCTTGCGCACGGCGGCCATGTTCAGCGCGTCGGTGACGATGACTCCCCGGAAGCCCAGTTCGCCGCGCAGCACGCCGGTGAGAACCGCCGGCGACAATGTCGCGGGGTCGCCGGACGGGTCGAGCGCGGGCACCACGATGTGGGCGGTCATGATCGACTCGACGCCCGCGGCGATCGCCTGCCGGAACGGCGGCGCGTCGATCCGGTCCCACTCCGCCCGGCTGTGGTCGATCACCGGCAGGCCGGTGTGGCTGTCGTCCGCCGTGTCGCCGTGGCCGGGGAAGTGCTTCGCCACCGCGGTCACGCCGGCGCCGTCCTGGAACCCGCCGACCTGTGCGGCGGTCAGCTCGGCCACCAGGGTGGGGTCGGCGCCGAAGGACCGTACGCCGATCACCGGGTTGCCCGGGTTGATGTTGACGTCGGCGATCGGCGCGTACGGCTGGCGGACGCCGACCGCCCGCAGCTCCCGTCCGGTGATCTCCGCCGCCGTGTACGCGGCCTCGGGCGAGCGCCCAGCGCCCAGGGCCATCGCCCCGGGGAACTGTGCGGCGGGGGCGGGCATCCGCAGCACCACGCCCTGTTCCTGATCCGTGGAGATGAGCAGCGGCACCCGACCCTTGGCGCCGTCACCGAGGGCGGCCCGCTGGAGCCCGTTGGACAGCGTTGCGATCTGCCGGGGGCTGTCCAGGTTGTGCGACCAGGAGAAGTAGATGACGCCGCCGAGGTGGAACCGGTCGATGACCTCGGCCGGCGTCTCGACGCCGAACGCGGCCCGGTTGGCGGCCCGGTCGGCGGCCGTGGGCTCGGCGGCGTCACCGCCGTAGACGTAGGTGGAAAAGAGCTGGCCGACCTTCTGCTCCAGGCTCATGTGTCGCAAGGTCGAGGTGACCCAGCCGTGCTCGGCGGCGGTGGGCGGGTCCACAGGCGCGGCGGAGGCCTGGACGGGGAGCGGCAGGACGGTGGTCGCCAGAGCGGCCAGCAGTACGAACGCGGTGCCGAGTCGAGCCTTCATGGACGACGACCTCTCAGTCCGAATGACTGAAACTTAGCTACATGTCGATATATCGTCAAGAAGGTTAGCTACAGGGCCGGCTGGTTGAGTTCGCGGCGTTCAGTGCTGGAAGGCCGAACGAACTGTGCCGCCGACAATCGCGCACCAGGTGTCCACGTCGACCTTCCCATTGGGTACCAGGCCGTGCAGGCGCTGCATGTCCTGGACCGCCTTCATGGTGTTGTGGTCGAAGTCGCCGGTCAACGTGACGTCGTCGTACCCCTTGCGGCCGAGCAGGAACTGCACCGCGTTGACGGGAAGACCGCTGGCGTCCTTCTCGAGTGTCGGCACAAGCGCTTCCCAGGTGGCCGCGTCGAAGGTCGCGTCCGGGTCAACCGGAATCCCGTGGCTGGCTTGGAAGTCGGCCACGACGGGATTCATGTCGTAGCCGAAGTTGCCGTTCGGAGTCAGCGGGTACCCGAGATCCGCGAGCAGGTACTGCGCGACCTGCACAACCGGGCCGTCGACGAAACGCCAGATGTCGGGCCACCGGCGCGCGGGGATGTCCGACTGTGGTGTGCCGAGTGCTGCCGCGACACGCGAGCGCACCATCGGGAACAACCGGTAGAAGGCGATGCCCGGGCACTGGGTGGGGTAGAAGTCCCAGTGGCCGAAGATGTCCCATGGCTGCAGCCGGAACTGCTGGCACACGGCGGTGCACAACCTCACCAGCGCGTCGAGCAGTGCGTCCGGCGGCGTCTCGGTGATGTAGGTGCCCTCGTTCTCGATCCCGATCGCGTTCCCGTTCTCGCCCGGGCAGTGTGCGGCGCTGATCTGGTGTGCGCCCGCGTCGAGCGTCTCCAGGCTGCGGCGGCGACCCTCCAGCACGTAGCCGCCACGGCTGACCGTGAAGTGCTGTCCGGTGTCCACCCAGCCGTTGCCGTCCATGTGCAGGTCCTGGCAGTCCCGCGCCAGTTGCATCGCGTGGTCGCGCGAGTAGTCCGTGACGTTCGGGAACGCCATGTGATGCAGGATGATCTTGTTGGTGGTGTTGCCGGTGATCTGAATCGCTCCCCTTGGCGGACGCGCGCCCCATGTGTCGCAGTCAATGATCCAGGGGAACATGGCGCTGGGCGCGGCGCCCGCTGGCGCCGCCACGAACAGGTCAGTACCGACGATCGCCGCGATCCCAGTACCCAGACCTGCCTTGAGCAGGGTACGACGGTCGACCTCGTGCCGATGAGTTGACATGCGCTGCCTCCGAGAGGGGGGTGGAACAACAACGACAACTGTTGTAGGAGGTCATCTCGCCGAACGGTGGGTGGCCTGGCATGGTGCCACCTTCATCCGCGAAGATCGGTGAAATATTTCGACTATTCCACCGCAACGTCTGGCAATTTTCAACAGGCCGAGCGTCAACGGTCGGCTGCGGCGCCACAGCACCCGAAATGTGCTTCTCCAGCGACCGTGACGTCTACCGCCGTCTCGCCGGCCTCAGTCGAGCAGGGCGAGGAAGCGGCGCAGGGCCGGGTTCGCGCTGTCGCGGGGCCAGCACAGAGCCACGTCCACAGTGGGCGTCGGAGCGGTGAACCGGCGCAGCCGTACATCGCGCAGCCGTAGCGCGCGGGCGCGGCCGGCCGGGACGGCCGCGACCACGTCTCCCTGCGCCACCGCCCGCAGCAGTTGCTCGTCGTCCGGCTCCTGTCGGACAAGGTTGAAGCCGCCGTGCGGCCAGACCTGGGCGATCGTGCGGTCGAACATGCCGGGGCCGTTCTCGCGCGGCCACATCACGGCCGGCAGGTCGACCACCTCGGCCCGGCTGATCCGACGGCGACCGGCGGCGAGGACGTGACCCGCAGGCAGGGCAAGCAGCAGTTCCTCGGTGTCGACGGTCCGGCAGGCCAGCGCGGGCTCGTCGACCGGCGGGCGGACGAACGCCGCGTCGAGCCGCCCGGCGAGCAGGCCGGCCACGTTCGGCGCCGTCCAGGCCGTCTCCGGGACCACCTCGACGTCCGGGTGGGCCGCCCGGAACCGGGCGACCAGCGCGTCGACCCGGCCGCCACGCGCCGACCGGGTGTACGCCAGCCGGAGCCGGCCGCCCCGCCCGCGTACCAGGTCCCGGATGCGGGCGGTGCCCGCGTCCACCTCCGCGAGCAGCCGGGCGGCCTCGCCGGCGATCCGCGCCCCCACCTCGGTCAGCGTGCAGCCCCGGCTGGTGCGGTGTACCAGCGACACGCCGAGCTGGCGTTCCAGGGCGCGGATCTGCTGGCTGAGCGCGGGCTGTGCGACGTGCAGCCGGGCGGCGGCCCGGGTGAAGTGCAGCTCCTCGGCGAGCACCGCGAAGTAACGCAGCCGCCGCAGGTCCGACCAGACGTCCCGGGCCGGCGAGTCGAACATGGACCGATCTTAAGCGGCGCTTATCGCCGGCTACCCGATCCGTCTTGGACGGCGGCCCGTCGGGACGGTGACGATCCGAGGCCAACGGCACGAGCGACGGGAGCGGACGATGGTGGCGGCGACGGACGTGGTGGTGGTCGGGGGCGGGGTCGTCGGGATGACGGCGGCGGTCACCCTCCAGCAGCGAGGGGCGCGGGTGACCGTGCTGGCCGCCGACGACCCGGCGGACACGGTGTCCACGGTGGCCGCCGCGGTCTGGTACCCGAGCCACACCGACCAGGACCCGCGGGTGCTGCGCTGGGCGCGGGAGACGCATGCGGAGCTTCGCCGCCAGGCGGCGGACGGCGTGCCGGGGGTGGTCGACCGGCCGACCCGGATGCTGCTGCGCCACCCGTACGCCAGTCCGCCGTGGTGGGCGGAGGCGTGCGGGGATCTGGTGGCCGAGGCGGCGCGCCCGCCGTACACGGCGCTGCTGCGGTTCACGGCGCCGACGGTCGAGATGAGTCTGTACCTGGCCTGGCTACGGCAGCGGCTGGAAGCCGGCGGCGGGCGGGTGCTGCGCCGCCGGGTGCGACGGCTCGCCGACGCGTTCGAGACCGCGCCGACAGTGGTCAACGCGACGGGGCTGGCCGCCGGCCAACTCGCCGCCGACCCGGCCGTGCACCCGGTGCGCGGGCATCTGGTGCTGGTGGCGAACCCGGGCCTGACGGTCTCGGTGCGAGACGAGGACGACCCGGCCGGGATCACGTACGTGCACCCGCGCCGGCACGACGTGGTGCTCGGCGGCACATACCAGCCGGGGGTGGGGCACACCGCGCCCGACCCGGACACGGCGGCGGCGATCCGGCGCCGCTGCGTCGCGCTGGTGCCGGCGCTGGCCGACGCGCCGGTGCTCGGCGAGCGGATCGGGCTGCGGCCGGCCCGGCACGGCGGCCCCCGGGTCGAGGTGGACCCGGACCCGGCGGGCCCACCCGGCAGCCGGCTGGTGCACGCGTACGGCCACGGCGGGGCGGGGGTCACCCTGTCCTGGGGGTCCGCCGCCGAGGTGGCAGACCTCGCCCTGGACGGCTGACGGAACCGACCAACTTGCGCGCGGATCTGCCGCTGGCAAAGCCGTTACCGAGCCAGGCACCTCTCGTCCAATCCTCCCCGTCAGGCGGGGGCTTGCGACGTCTGTGCCGGTAGCTGGTGCAGCGCGTCCACCAGCGGTGCGAGCTCCGGAAGGTTCTCGGCCTGCGCCAGCGTGGTGGCGAGAACCTCGTCGTGCGTCGGGCGCGCCTGGTTGAGCAGAGCCCAGCCCTGCTCGGTGAGTTCGGTGTAGATACCGCGGCGGTCGTCCTGGCACAGGATGCGGGTGAGCAGGCCACGGTCCTCCAGCCGGTTGACCAGCCGGGTGGTGGCGCTGCCGGAGAGGGCGGCGGCGCGGGCGAGTTGCTGCATGCGCATGTGCCAGCCGTCCTGGCGGGACAAGGCGTCGAGCACGGTGTATTCCACGACTGAGAGGTGGTGCTCGGCCTGCAGAGCCTTCTCCAGGGCGGTGTCGATGAGGCCGTGCAGGGCCGCGAGGGTCCGCCAGCCCTGGGCGCGGATCTCGACCGCGTCGTCGCGGATGCCCACGTCCTGCACTCCTTGCTGTCACCGGTTGTCGCCGACCGTCCGGATCGGGGCCAGCGCTGTTGCCGCAATTCTAGCCGCGTACGCCGATTGTTGCAGACGCCAGCTATGTGACCAGTGGCACGCTTGCGCCGATAGGCGGCGCGCGCAAGTATCTCAGTTGCGTACGCCGGTAGTTGCAGGCGCGCTACATGTCCGCAACGGGAGAACTGATGTCTGCTGAACCGAAGAAGCTGCCACTGGGCCTGCTCGCTCTTGCGATCGGTGGGTTCGGTATCGGCCTCACCGAATTCGTGATCATGGGCCTGCTGCCCGAGGTCGCCACCGACTTCGCCGTCACCGAATCCGCCGCCGGGTGGCTGATCTCCGGCTACGCCCTGTCCGTCGCCGTCGGTGCGATCGGCCTGACCGCCGCCGTCACCCGGTTCAACCGCAAGCACGTCCTGACGGGGTTGATGCTCCTGTTCGTCGCCGGAAACATGGCCTCGGCGCTGGCCGGGACGTACGAACTGATGATGGTCGGCCGCATCCTCGCAGCCCTGAGCCACGGCGCCTTCTTCGGCATCGGCTCGGTCGTCGCGGCAAGCCTCGTCGCACCGTCCCGTCAGGCAGCCGCCATCGCCATGATGTTCACCGGGCTCACCGCCGCCAACGTGCTCGGCGTCCCGTTCGGCACGTTCCTCGGCCAGCAACTGGGCTGGCGATCCACGTTCTGGGCGATCACCGCCATCGGCGTCGTCGCCCTGGTCGGCATGGCCGCCCTGGTCCCGTCACAGACCGCCACCGCCAGCGCCGGCGGGCTGCGCCACGAAGTCAAGGCCTTCGCCCACCCACAGGTGTGGTTCTCGCTCCTGATCACGGTCCTCGGCTTCGGGGGCATGTTCGGCGCGTTCACCTACATCGCATACACCCTGACCGAGGTCAGCGGCTTCGCCGCCGCCACCGTTCCGTGGCTGCTGGTCCTGTTCGGCGTGGGCCTGTTCGTCGGCAACACCCTCGGCGGCAAGGCCGCCGACCGGTCGGTGCCCGCGACGCTCACCGCCGTCCTCGCCGCACTGACCGCGGTCCTGGTCATCTTCGCCGTCACCGCGCCGAGCCAGATCATGACCGTCGTCTCGCTGGCGCTCATGGGCGCGTTCGGCTTCGCCACCGTGCCCGGCCTGCAGATGCGGATCATGCAGTACGCCGGGCAGGCGCCCACGCTGGCCTCCGGCGCGAACATCGCCGCCTTCAACGTCGGTAACGCCCTCGGCGCCTGGATCGGCGGCGTGACCATCACCGCCGGACTCGGCTACACCTCCACGCTGTGGGACGGCGCCGCGCTCAGCTTCGCCGGCCTCCTGGTCCTGCTGATCGCCACCCGGCACGCCGTACGCCGCGACGCAACGCCCGCCGCGGTCAACACCGCCGGCACCTGGGCCTGACACCGAGCCACGCACCTGGACACCGGCGTCCACCGTCGTGGTCGACGACAAGACCGTACGGGCATCGCCGTTTGCCGTGAAGGGGTGGGGCGGCCTCAGCCACCCCACCCCTCAATGGGTTCTCATCCAGACGGCAGACGGCCGTCAGGCGTTCGGTACTTCGTCATCGGGGGCCGTCAGGACGAGCCGGCGTCGGCGGGTGACGAGGAAGAGCACCGCGCCGAGCGCCACGACGCCCGCGCCGATGCCACCGATCAGCCCGGCCTGGACGCCCGTCACCGGCAGGCCGCCGACCGAGCCGCCCGAGCCGTCACCGTCCGAGCCGCTGCCGCCCGCAGCGCCGACGTGGACCCGAAACTCGGCAGTGTTGTCGGCCGGGTTGGCGTCCCTGACGTTGATCGCCGACTGGGCCTTGAGGCCCTTGGGCAGCTTGCCGTTCGTGCTGCGAGCCACCGAGGCGGGGCTGACCTCGGTCTGGGTGGCTAGGGCGACACCGGTGAGCTTTCCGCCCTTCAGCACCACCGGTCCGGGAGCGTCCTTGGCCACGGTCACCGGGAAGACGATGCCCACGACCGAGAGGATGTCGTCGTCCTTACCGCTGTCCTGGTCGATCGGCACCAGCGTGACGTCCTCGTAGTCGCACGTGACTGTGCGATTGCCCGTGCCGTAGGTGCAGCCCGGCTCCGCCTCGGCGAAGGTCACGTGCTCGGGCAGCGCGACGGAGACCTTAAGGCCCTTGGCGATGGTGTCCCCGACATTGCCGACGGCGCCAAGGACGAAGCTGCTGCCGCCCGGCGCTACCGGCTTGTCGGTCAGCTCCCCGTCGTCGGTCACCTGGTACACGTCCTCGGCCACGGCCACCAGATCGACGCCCTTGGCCGGCACGTCGACCGTGACGGTCGCCGAGTTGTTGGCCTGGTCGGGGTCGGAATCCGACACCGCGGTGACGGTGAAGGATCCGGCGGTGCCCGTCTTGCCCACCACAGGCGTCAGCGCGAACGGGGTCTTCTGCAGGAAGCTGCTCCCGACAGCAAGCCCGGGCTCCTCCCGGCACAGCAGCTTCTCGCCGCTGCGCTCGCAGCCGAGCTGCTGCGATGCCCCGACCGTGACCTTGCTGTCATCCAGGCCACTGAGGTCGTATTCAAGGGTCCAGTACGAGCCGTCAGCCGGACCCTTGTTAACCACGGTGGTGGTCAGTTCCCTGACCGAGTCGCCTGCGGTCACGGAAGTGGCCGAGGTGGTCAGCTCCAGGTCGGCGCCAGCAGGCTCTGCATACGCCGGGCTGGTGGCGAGCAGGGTGGCGGATGCGAACAGCGCCAGTGAACTTGCGCCAGCGCGCCTTACCGCACGCATTCTCATGTATCCCCCGTACATCGAAGGGCGGAAGTGGGACCGGGGTACGGTATCGGAGACGGGCAGCCCTCGCTACGTCACAAGCTGATACGGGCGCAGCTTGGCGGCGATGTCGTGGAACGTACGCCGAGACACCACCAACATCGTCGCGTGCGCCAGGCCGCCGCGAAACCTCGGCGGCGGTGCACGCCTATCGGCGGCGCGAACGTTACGCGGCGTGACGCCGTTATCGGCGTCCGGCCGGCAGGCGACACGATCTGTCGCATGGCCTCGATGACGAAGCCGGTCGTCGCCGCGTGTGCGATGACGCTCGTCGAGGACTGCACCCTCCGCCTCGATGACCCGGTCGACGACCTCCTCCCGGAGCTGGCGGACATGACCGTGCTCGCCGATCCCAACGGGCCACTGGACGACACCGTGCCGGCGAATCGCGCGATAACGCTGCGGGATCTGCTGACCTTCACCCTCGGCACCGGCATGGTCCCTGCCGAGCCGGGAACGGTCCCGATCGCCGACGCGCTGAACACACTCGGCGAGCCGCCGCCCGACGAGTGGATCCGCCGGCTCGGCACGCTCCCTCTCGTCCATCAGCCAGGTGAGCGCTGGATGTACGACACCGCCGCCGACGTGACGGGCGTGCTCATCGCCCGGGCCACCGGCATGTCCTTCGGGGATGCCCTGCGCGAGCGGGTCTGCGATCCGCTCGGGATGAAGGACACCGCCTTCAGCGTGGGCGGCGAGAGCATCGGCCGGTTGGCGACGGCGTACGAGCGCGACAATGCCGCCACTGGTGAGCCGGTCGTCGAAGACGGCCCCGACGGGCAGTGGAGCCGGCCGCCGGCGTTCGAAGGAGGTGGCGGCGGGCTCGTCTCGACCGCCGACGACTACCTCGCCTTCGCCTCGGCTCTGCTCGCGGGCGGCACCCACCACGGCGAGCGGGTGCTCTCGCGGCCATCGGTGACCCTGATGACCAGCGACCACCTGACCGCGGCGCAGAAGGCGGTCTCCGGGTTCTGGCCGGGGTACTTCGACACCATGGGCTGGGGTTTCGGGATGTCGGTCCGCACTCGCCGTACGCACCTCGGCCCCTCGGTCGGGAGCTACGGATGGCCCGGTTTCTACGGCACCGCCTGGTACAACGATCCCGCCGAGGACATGACGACGATCTTCATCATGCAGCGGGCGCACGCGGGCGACCAGAGGCTGCCGACGTGGCTCGACTTCTGGACCGCTGTCTACCAGGCGATCGACGACTGACCGCGGGGGCCCGGAGACCGCCAAGCCAGGCTGTGGTGTCCACAGCGCCGCCCGGGGGCCGGACCAGTGACCTACTCACCGGCCGGCGGGGCGCGAGTCAGGCACTGCCGGGGCGGGTGGGGCACTATCGTTCTGGCGTGCACATCCGTTTTGACGTCCCAGCCGATCCCGCCTACCCAGGCCGCGTGGCGGCCGCGCTCAGCAGCGTTCGGCTGCGCAGGTACGGTTATATCGGCGCGGTGCTGGCGGCGGTCGGGGCGATCGGTTTCGCCGTCTCGCAGGGGTTCGGGTGGGGCGATCGGATCTCGCCGCTGTGCTTGGCGATGGTCGCGGGTGGCCTGCTGTCGATGCTGTACTCGCCGTGGGTGCGGTGGCGCGCTCGGCGCCGATCCAGTCAATACGCTGTCGAGGGCGCCTACGACATCACCGACGACAACATCATGATGCGCAGCGGCTCGGAGTCCGGCGGCATCGCCTGGGACGGGGTCGCCCAGGTAAGGGACACGCCCGAGTTCTGGATCGTGTATGTCGGCCGGATGCCGGCGACCGTGATCCCACGCCGCTTGATGTCCGCCGAGGACGCCGAGACGTTGCGTGCCTATATGGCCAAACGCGGGCTGCTCCAGCATCGGTGAACTCATTTGCCGCGACGCGGGCGGCGACTCGACCACCAATTCGGTCACCCTCAGTAGTCGGATCTTGACGCTGACCGGGTCGGCCGCCGCGCCGAACGCTTCACCCACGGCCAGCACATCGGCGATCTGATCCCCGGCTACGCCGTCGACATCGAGGCCAGCCTTACTCAGCAGCTGGACCGGTCGGGGCACAGGAACTGCGATGGAGCCATACCAACCACAACCTCGAGAAGCATGCCGCAGCGTGGGCGACAGCCGTGCCGCGACTCGGTGATCCCGCGGGTGGAACTGGCCGGCGGTCGCAAGCGCCCCCGGCAAGCTGAATCGGGTGATTCGCCGGATGGCCGCAAGCGAGACCAGCTCTCACCCCGTGCTGCCGCACGCCGCTCAGTTCATCGCACACGCCGGCTTGCGATACGAGTACGGGCACAGACATCCACGCAGCTCCGCTCTACGGCATGAGCCCCCATGACCGGTGCGCGGATCTCGCCGAGCAGCCATGCCGACGCCATTCCGCCAACTGACCGCAAATTGGAGCTGCGTCGCCAGTCCTCTACTGTCATCATGTTCGCCGTGCCAGACCGTGTGATGTTCGTTCAGTTGAAGACGGGCCACGACACCGACAAAGGGCCGGCGTGGATCAGTCACGTGCGGTTCAGCAAGAGCTGGCAGACGGCTTACTGGCATGGTAAGACGCTCCGGCGCGGGCGTGGCATGTCTGACGCCAACTTCTACGACGTAGATACCGACGAGGAGTATTGGATCTCCGGACCGCACCGCGACCGCGCGGACACGCGCTACAGCGGCATGCGGCCCGAGATCGATGACGACGTCCGCCAGGCGTACGAGGCATTCCTTCGCGGTGATCCTCTACCAGGCCGCGAACACGGCTGACCTTCCTGGCTCAGCGCCCGAAGGCACCGACCTGTCCCGGTGGGGCGCCGAGGACATCGACGCCGTCGCGGCCACGCTCAACGCTCGGCCCCGCAAGGCACTCGGGTGGAAGACACCCGCTGAGGTGTTCAACGAACAGCTAGCGTCTCTGATCAGCTTAGCGATCCTGAGTCGGATTGAGTTTCCGGGATCGTTTCCCACCGTGGTGGAGATGCATGGACGTGGAGATGGAATCCGGCGCCCAGTGCGGCTCCGCGTGGCCGGTGGCCGGTGGTGGTGGGTGTGCTGATCGTGGTCACGCTCTGGTGTCGGTGGGCTGCGCGGGGCAGCCTCCGGTCCGTTGGCGCGTGTCCCTCCGGACGCTTGCCCGCCTGACCGTGAGGCCGGGTGGGGGAGGGTGCCCCGCGTCGCCTGGGCGCGGGGCGTGGTGCCTTGTGCCGGGTGGGCGTGGTCTTCGACCGGTCCCTCCGACTGGTCTTGGAGGTGCTGGGGGTGACAACGGCTGCGGCTTCGAACTCGTCGACGACCGTGCGGATCACCATGGCGCCGGTGGTCTTGTCGATGACGGTCTTGCCCTGATGGGTCAGACCACGGGCGGCGATACGCCGCCAGGCGCCGTGGTCGCGGTCGCCCTGCCAACGGCAGGATTGGTTGGGGCAGATGGCCCATTTCCATCCCGGTGTGGTGGGCCGGTCGGGGGCTTTGCGGTGCTGTAGCGGGGTCAAACATTGGGGGCAGTGCTTGGAGGTGTTGTGGGCGGGGACGGTGACCACGGCGATGCCGTGCTCGGCGGCGAGGTGCCGCATCCGGTCGCTGATCTTTCCGCGGACCTGCTGGGACAGGCGCGTGTTCAGGCTGTGCCCCATGCCCCGCGCTTCCATCGACCGTAGGTCTTCCAGATAGATGACGGACGCCCGGGCGGCGATCGCCTGGTCCACCGTCCAGCGGGCGGCCGCCCACGCGAGCGCATCGTTGAGGTTGGATCGGCGGGTGGACACGTGGCGGATCTCGCCGGACAGCACCTCGTGTTTCGCCCTCAGCTGCTCGTCGGGGCGGCCGCCGAGCAGCCGCGCGTACTGGTCGGCCTTCGCATGCAGCCGCTCTGACAGGCGCCGGAGCCGGTGCTGCTTGCCGAGGACCCCAGCGGCCCGGAACTGTCCACCAGCCCCCAACGCCGTGATCCGCCCATCCTCTCCCAGTCGTAGGGCTCCGGCGCTGAGGAGGGTGTTGAGGCCCCAGTCCACACCGACCGCCACCGTGTGGCCGGTGCGCGCGGCTTTCGGCACCGGGTGCGTGTATGCGACATCGGCACGCACCTGCCCGCCGGTTATTCGGAGGGTGGGCAGGTGCAGCAACGCCGAGGCAGGAACCGTGGACGGCAGCCTGATCGGACACGCCACCCACGTCCAGTCCCGATACGTCTGCGGATCCGGACGGGTGGGCAACTGCAGCCGCAGCAGCGCCCTGCCCGGGTCGGTGTCGCTGCGCTCGATCGTGGCCTGCTGCCGATCACACGCGGCCAACAGCAACATCCGCCCGATCCTCGGGACGCCTTCGAGTTCGAACACGTCCACCGGCAGCCGGCCGTTGGCCTTGGCGAACGTGGCGGCCTGCCGGGTGCGGCCCTTGATGACGCTGGATGGCAGATGCTGCCCGCCGGGGATCGAGGCCCGAACCTGATCCCACTCCGCGGGCGTGCGCTTGCGCGGATCGGCCGGCCACGTCGACAGGACCCCGGCGGTCACCTCGGCGCGCCACTTCACCGACCGCAGCGCACGCCCCGCCTGCTCCTGCGCCATCCGCACGACCCGATCATTGACCCTCACACCCCCAGGCGCGGTCAC
>NZ_JBIAFE010000037.1:0-51054 GCF_042869115.1 Micromonospora sp. NPDC007230
TGCGGACCCGGTGCGGGTGACCCGGTGTTGACGCCTTGAGCGGCTGCCGGTACCGGGTTGGACTCCCGGACCGGCACCGGCTCAAACCGCTGCGAGAAACCCGGATCGAGCCGTGACGGGGGTGCCTGGCTGGCCGTGTCCGACCCGTCACCGGCGGGTATGCGCCCCAGATAGATCGCGTCGGCTCCATTCGGCAGGAGCGTGATCGGCACGAGCCGCCCCGTGCGGGACAGCTTGAACCGAGCACACGTCCGCCAACCCTCCGCACTGTCGCAGTAGTAGTCCCGCCAGTCGCGCAAGCCCGCGTTGAGCAGCGGGAAGAGGGGCACTCCCGAGCCTGTAAGCAGCCCATGTCACTCCGATCCGGCCAGCGTCACCCGGCGGATGGGTGGGATGGCATGAGTTGGAGGGGCGGGTCTCGGTCAGCAAGCATACATATCGTATGGACGACTGGCGATCGAGAGGCGTTCATGTCGAACGCTGCTTTGATACACGGCCTGGTCACGCCCTACAAAGGCCTGGTCGCGCCCTACAACGGCCTGGTCGCGGTCGGACGGCCGTTGCCCGTGGCCGACGGCGCGTCCGCGTCGGCCGTCTGGTTCGCCCGGCTGGCGCGGGGCCAGGCCCGGGCCTAGGTCGGCGCCGCGCGCCGAGCGTTCCCGCTGCGCGGCAAGCAGAGCCCATGCCGCCGCGCCCTACGCCTCCGGCCACCCGGGGTGCTGTTGCGTTGTGAATCGGCGGACGTGTTGAAGCCGTGTGGGCGAGACCAGTCGGGAAGGTACAGGGCCTCATCCACGTGAACGCGTCTTCAGCACCCGTATACCGCGGACGGCGACCGCGAGATGCGGCACGCTGGCCGGGTAAAGGGGCGGCCTCGGCCTGTCACTCGAGCAGTGGCACCCATGCGGCGGCGACGGTTCCGTCGCGTCGCGCCTCGGTGAGCCGTTGAGCCGGAAGCGGCTCGGGGTGCTCTGCCTGCTGCAGGGGACCGACTCCGTAGACGGCGGCGACGGCACCCAGCGCCCTCGCGGCGGTCGTCCAAGTGGACGGTATCTCGCCGACGCCGTAGGCGAATACGTGACCGGTCGGGTCAAGCAACGCGAGACCCGTAGCGTGCGGACTCACACCCCAGGTGGTCACCCTCGCCGGATGTGTCGCCGATGTCCAGCGCGGCAGGCCCAACAAGATCGCCGCCTCCACCTGCGCCTCGCACCGCGAGCCAGTGAGGGTTTCCGTCCACGCGGCGCTGGCTGACTCGAACCAGGCGACGGCGACCACCACCGGTCCGTCGGCGTGAGAAGGCTCCCCTGGCTGCGGGATAGGAAAAGGAGCAGCAGCCCACGGCTTCTCCTGGCTCGTCACCCACACGTGCAGCCGTTCACCGCCGCGCCTTTTCGCATCATCGGCGACGGCAAGCACCCAGGCATCGCTGACCTTGTCTCGCGCGCCTGAGCCATCCGGGTGGTTTACCGGTGGAGTCGGCTCCGTAGCACCTGCGCTTTCCACAGCCGGTAATCCATCCGATACCTCTTGCGATGTTGCTGATGTCCACGGGCGGCATGCGTTCACCGGTTGAGTGGACCCGGGTACTGCCGCAGGTACGGGCCGCCGGCGGTTGAACACGTCGACACCATTCGGCAGGAGCGTGATCGACACGAGTTGGCCTGTCCTGTACAGCTGGTACCGAGCACATGTCAGCCAACCCTCCGCACTGTCGCAGTAGTTCTTACGCCAGGCGCTCAAGCTTGCGTTGAGCAGCGGGAAGAGGGGGCAGTCCTGAGCGTGTGAGCAGCCCATGTCGCTCCGATCTGACCAGCTCACCCGGCGGATGGGTGGGATGGCATGAGTTGGAGGGGCAGGTCTCGGTCAGCAAGCATACATATCGTATGGACGACTGGCGATCGAGAGGCGTTCATGTCGAACGCTGCTTTGATACACGGCCTGGTCGCGGTCGGACGGCCGTTGCCCGTGGCCGATGACGCGTCCGCGTCGGCCGTCTGGTTCGCCCGGCTGGCGCGGGGCCAGGCCCGGGCCCCGGTCGGCGCCGCGCGTTCCCGCTGCGCGGCAAGCAGATCCCATGCCGCCGCGCCCTACGCCTCCGGCCACCCGGGGTGCTGTTGCGTTGTGAATCGGCGGACGTGTTGAAGCCGTGTGGGTGAGACCAGTCGGGAAGACCGCGCTACTCCTCCGCCACGCCCAGGACCACACCGAAGGTCACCCGTTCCGTCACACCCAGCACCACACCGTCGGTCGCACGTTGAAGGCACATCGCCTCGTCACTCCGGCCACGATCCTGCGCTGGCATCGTCGCCTGCTCGCCCGCCACTGGGCTTACCCGCACCGACGCGGGCGCCCACCGATCGACCCGATCGTGGCCAGGCTGGTCGAGCAGATGGCCCGGGACAATCCCTGCTGGTGACACCAGCGCAACCAAGGCGAACTGCGCGGCCCCGGGCACGAATCGGCGCCTCCACGATCTGAGGGTTCCCCTGATAGCTCGGAGACTTTCGATCGTGGTCTGATAGGCCCTGACCAGGAGGTTTTCGTGCCTGCCCCTCGTAAGTACCCGGACGAGTTGCGCCAGCGTGCGGTGCGGCTCTACCGGGAGTCTGACTCCAAGCCGGTGATCAAGCGTCTGGCCGAGCAACTCGGCGTGCATCCCGAGGCGCTGCGCAACTGGATCGGCCAGGACGAGGCTGATCACGGCGAGCGCTTCGACCGGCCCACGACCACCGAGGCCGAGGAAGTGCGCCGGCTCCGCAAGGAGAATGCTGAACTGCGCAGAGGGCCTCACGGTATTCCAGTTCGGTGATGGAGGACTCCTGGCCTGGCGGGCGGTACCCGTACCGGGCAGGGAGATGCCGCTGCTGACCTCTGTTGACCCGACTGTCGGGCACGCAGCGGGCACGCCCCGAGCCCTGGGATGCTGTTCACGTCCCTTGCCAGGGAAAGGAGCCGGGGAATGGGCCGCATGGCCGATGGAACCCCTGGGCACGCGTCCGGTGTGTTCCTCGGCCCCCGCCTGGCGATCTGGCCAGGCGAGGGCCTGAAATCAATTCGAGCCCGCTCGCCTCGCCCGGTACGATCGCGAGCTTGTTCTCACTGCAGGGAGCCGATGAGATCCGCCCGCGGCCGCCCCGGCAGTTCCCATGCTGAGAGTAGGTTTCGTCAATGGCATGCCGTATCAGTGAGCTCGTGCTCAAGTGCCGCGACCCCGAGGTGCTGGCGCGGTTCTGGTGCGAGATCCTGGACTTCATAGTGCTCGATCGCGAAGAAGGGGTCTACATCGAGATCGGCCCGCGCGAAGGGTTCGGCGGCCCGCAGCCGACGATCTTCCTCATCCGCAACGACGAGCCGAAGAACGGGCATGCCCGGCTGCACATCGACGTCAACCCCACCGACCGCGATCAGGACGCCGAGCTCGAGCGCCTCCTGGCCGCCGGGGCCAAACTCGTCGACATCGGTCAGCCTGCGGATGCGTCCTGGCACGTCCTCGCCGATCCAGAAGGCAACGAGTTCTGCCTGCTCAAACGCCGCCTCGACCCACTCTGACGGCCCTCGCCCAAACGATCGACGCAGCCGCCACCCCGCAGCCGCCGACAAGATCTGGCGACCCCACTCAAGAGCTGGGGGGCCGGGTGGACGCTCGACCGCCCCGTGTCGCATGCGGTTGGTGAGGCATTGACCCAGCCAGCGGAACCTCGCCATCGCGTCGCCGTCGACCCGCCCTTGTGGGAGCGGGCCGCCGTCGGGGCCGCCACGTCGAGACGGCCTTGACGCACGGACGGACGCTGGCGGTCCCGGCGGCGCTCTGCTCGGCTCGCACCGGGTCTTCGGCGGTGGGATGGCGCTACCGCAACCACCCACGGACCGCGACCCCGCCCGCTGGACGCTGCATCGCGAGACCGGCATCAGAGGCCTCGGAAGTTGCAATGCGGACCTCCGTGGTGGCCCTGGCCTGACCGACTGGCTGGCTGGCTGGCTGGCTGACCGAGGCCTGACCGGATCGCGCGAGGTCCAGCAGATGCTGGCCCACCAAGCGGCCGAGGAAGGGGCGACAAACCCACCCGCAGCCGCTGACGGGACTTGACATCGCTTAGGAACTCAACGGCAAGCAGCATCCAGCAAGGGAGACACGTGAACGAAGACAAAAGCCTTCGCTGCTACGGCCTACAGCCGTCCTCCGCCGACCTGCCCCACATCCGGGAGATACTCCAAGCCCAGGCCGACCTTGAGCAGCATGACCAGGACACAGAGCTCATGAAGCTGTGCTGTCTGCAGCTGTTCAACGCCGGCCAGCTCAGCGACGTGCTCGTCATCTGGCAGGCCAAGGAATCGAGCTGGCATGCCCACTGCTCGATCGATGTCCAACTGCTCTGCGGAGCAGGACTGGACGCCACCAAGGCGCACCTTCGCGCCGACGGCTCGGAGGACGCCGCAGAAGCACTCCGCTACCTGCTCGACTGCGAGGCCAGTCACCACCGTGGTACCAGCAGCAGTCTCGACCACCACGAAGCGACACCGCCCCACCCGCGAGCAGGCGGCCTTGGCTTCCCCGCGACATACAGGCCACGCGGAACGGCCGCGGGCGGGGCAAATCGGCGACCCGTGCCGCGGCGTACCGTCGAGTGTCCTTGACCTGCTTCTTGGGCCACGGCTCATAGCCAATCCCGCCCTCCCGATCGACGGCCTGGCCGACCAATAGATCAACGTCAGCGTCGCTCAGCGCGCACCAGCGCGGTGCCTGTAGGCGCTGGCCCTCGACGACATCGAAGACGACAAGCTTGAAGCCGTCATCGCGATAGCCGAAGCCGTTGCGGTATAACGCAAAGACCTGGAACCCGGTATAAGGCCGGCGACGCGTCTAGCCGTGCACGCGGTTCGCGACCAGGGAGCCGGCCACGCACAGCATGCCGTCACGTTGGCCCACGACTGCCGTCATCGCTCGGTGGTACCGGGTAACGCGGCCCTGCCAACACCCTTTCTGCCCGCCTGCCCGCCAACATGGGCAATATCGCTACCTGGGCTGCGCAATTGGTTTGCCCTCATCTAGCCTTACTTCCGCTACCCAGGTATCGGAAAGGTGGTAACCATGCCCGAACGTGGCCCCTCTCGGGGCCGTCCCCGAGACATCGACGCTGACCGGCGGATCCTGATCGCCGCCCGGGATCTGTTGCTGGTCAATGGTTACGCTGCACTGTCCATCGACGAGGTTGCCGACCAGGCCGGCGTCGCCAAGACCACCCTCTACCGGCGTTGGCCGACCAAGGACCACCTGATCGTGGCCGTTGTTGCACTGATGCAGGATGACGTGCCGATCCTGGATACCGGTGACATCCGGGCCGATCTGACCGACTACCTACGTCAGGTGGCCGACGGCCTGAACACCATGCGCCGGGCCGGCTTGCCCGAAAGCGCGGACGACCGCTCGGCTGGCGTTGTCGCGGAAATCGCGGCGGCGGCGGCCCGGCACGCCGACCTCGGCACGCTGATTCGGGCCGTGTTCGCCCGCCGTAACGCAATGGCCATCGGACTGCTGGCCGCCGCAGCCCGACGCGGCGCACTACGCGCAGACCTCGACATCGCCGTCCTGTTCGATCAGCTGGTCGGCCCGCTGTACTACCGGATCCTGGTTACCGGCGAGCCGGTCGACCATCCCTACCTGGACCTGATCATCGACGGCGCCCTTCGCGGTGCCCGACCATCCCACGCCCACCCAGCCTGAGCATCACCCTGGAGGAAGTCATGTCCACGCCCGTCGCTACCGCACAGCAATCCACCGTCCAGTCCTCGATTCCGCCCGGGCGACTACGCCTTGCCCGCATCCTGCTGATCATCGCCACGGTCAGTGCGGTTGGCGCCGCGGTGACCCAGATCCAGGTCGTGTTCGATGCGGGCGGTGCGACCAAGGTGGTGGAGACCTGGCGGCTGTACGGGTTCGTGGTCTTCGCCGGCCTGTTCGCGCTCCTGACCGTCAGACCCCTTGGCAACCTCACGGTGTGGCTGCTGGTCATCATGAACAAGCTGGCGTTGACCGTGACCGGCCTCGCCTACCAGGCCCACGGCGGAATCGCGGACACCGGCCCGATCATCACCTGGGACGGCGGCCTGACCGTGCTGCTGCTGGCCGCATTCGCGGTCAGCCGGCTCGGGGCCAGGCCCTCAGCCGGCTAGCCGATGCCGGCCGGAGGTCGCCAGCAGGCCGGGGCCGGGCCGGGCGCGGCCCGCTTTGCGGACCGCCTTGATCCTTAAGAGGGGAATTCGGCAGTCAACAGGCACCGAGACAACAGGCACCGAGACAACAGGCACCGAACGACCCGACCCGACAAACTGTCGTGTTCGTCCAAGGCCACCCGAGAAGCCCTGCGGAAGCCTCGGCCAATGAGGTCTTGTCGCCAACCTGATGGTTGTGGTGTTTGACGGGGCGGGGGTGACCACCCACGGTCTAGCTCTGCGGTGCCAGGGTGCGTAGGACGCAGAACTCGTTGCCCTCGGGGTCTGCCATGACCACCCAGTTTCGGTCTGAGCCTTGGCCCACATCCGTCTTGGTGGCACCGAGGCCGAGCAATCTGGTCACCTCGTCCTCGGTGCTGCCGTCGATTGGGCTGACGTCGAGGTGGAGTCGGTTCTTCACGGCCTTGCCCTCGGGCACCTGGACGAACAGCAGGGTGGGCGGCATCTGGCGGGCCCGAACATCTTCAACGGTCGGCACCCAGGAGCCGATCTCGACCTTGCCCTCGCTCCGGTCGATCACCTTGAAGTCCATTACCTCGCACCAGAAGGCCGCAAGCATCTCCGGGTCGCGGCAATCAACGACCAACTCGGTGAACCGACTTGTCATGGCTCTCCCAGATAGTGCGGACGGGGTTCGGAGAATCGGCCAATGAGCCGTTGCTGTACTTCGTTGCTGTACAAGATCGAAAGGGGCCATCCGGAAGATTCCGAATGGCCCCTGAGCTGCGTCGGGACGGCCGGATTTGAGCCGACGACCCCTTGACCCCCAGGCAACCAACACGGGACGCTGAGCTGCGGCTCTGAAGCCGCTGAGCTGCCAGGACGGTCCCCCAGTGTCCGCAACAGTCCACCGGTGTCCGTCACGATCGTCACCCAGATAGTCACCCAGCCTGGTCGCCCGTCCGGCGCGCGTCGCTGAGCTGACGATGCATCAGACGGATCAGCTCGCGACACTCACGATCGGATGCGTTGGCGATGTCCCCACTTCAACCCCGCTGGTCCCTCTGCCGCCTGCGACGCCATGTGATCAGGAGACTGGCCACCGCGCCAACGGCGACGGCCAGCAGTGCCCAGCCGCTGGATGCCGCAGCTTCCGGCACGGGTAGGGCGGTCTGACGTCCACTCTCCGGCTCTTGATCATTCAGATCCATATGATCACGGTAGCGTTCAAGTTCGACCGAGTGGACTTCGGACGGCCTACCGACGGCCTGGACCTGGTCCCCATCGACTCCGAACAGGGGCGGACACGGTCAGTTTGGAAGGAGCATTGCCTGGGCCTCCAGTCAATAGGTTGATCTACCGTTGAGCAGCCGTGAGACTTGGTCACGCAGGACAGTGCCATCACGTTTGAGACGACGCCGGGTGCCGCTGTTGGCCGGTGTTGACCGCTAGATCGGGCACGTGTCGGGCATGTTGTCGGTCGTTGGCTGCGGCCGGGTCCGACCACTTGACCGGTGCTACGACCGAGATTAAGGAGGGGGATGGGCTACCCCGAGAGCGACTACCCACCGGCCGTGTTGCGCGGTGCGGCTGAGGCGCAGGATTGCGTCTACATTCTGGGTCTTCGGGAGGATCCGGATCGGGAATCGTGGTCGCTGATCTTCCAGGAGTGCGGCGAGCCTGACGAGCAGGACCGGGCGCTGGGGCTGGACACGTACTGGATTGGGGCAGGCGTGGACAGCCAGCGAGGCTGCCACGGGGGAGTCGTGGAATGCGAGATCCGTGCCTCTGCACAGCCAACCCTGCCGAAGATGCCGCCGAGCGACATGAGCCAGCTGCGGCTGGTGCTTGCTGAACAGGCCGCAGCGACACTTCGTCTGCCCACGGAGGTCTACTTCACCCTTCGCCTTCCCGACAGTCAGCTACAGATGGTCAAACGCGGCTTGGTCCGAGTGCTCAACTCAGGTCGGCCGGACTCAACTCCTCGTCTGCTGTGCATGTAAAACAGCTACGAGACGTACGGCCAACCGTCGGTCGCCCCCTTCGGCGTGAAGGAACGATCAGACGGTGGCAACCAGGGACTACAGCCGTCCTGAACTGCTCAGACGTTCCGTCAACGTCCGTAGCCGTCCGTCGTTGGTCGCCCTCGTCGTCACTCAGTTCGTCACCCCGTCCTGGCCGACGGCTTCCCGGCAGCCCCAGGGCTACCCTCACGCCATGCTCAGTCTCCTGGTCGACCTGCTGCCGATGAAGCTGTGGCAGCCCGGCAACCTATCTGCCGGAGGACGCCTGCACTTCTGCGTGGGCTGGAGTGACGAGCGGACTGTCGAGTGGCAGGGGCGTCAGATCATGGCCGGCAAGCCCGGAGGTGCCGCACGGATCAACGAACGCTACTTCCAACACAACGAAGATGGCTGAGGCGGGCGGCACCGTCAGCTTGGGAATCGGATTGATCTCCGGTACAAGCAGCCAAGCCAGCTGGTGAATGAGCGGAGAGCGTCAGGGTTTGCGGCTGTCGATGTGCTGGTGGTGGCCGTTGTTGACTGCTGGTTCGGGCACGCATCGGGCACGGCGACCGCCTCGGTCTGGACCTGGGACGCCGGGGTGCCGATCGCTGACGCCCGGCCGTGTCACTCCCACAAGTCGGCACCCTCGTTGCCGGACGGGTCCGTCTCCCCCAGAGACTCATGGAGCCCCCCGATCTCGCGGCCCGTCGGGTTGCACTCCGCGTCCGTCTCGACCAGGTGCCAGCCGGGGTCGCTCTCTCGCGCGTTCGGGTCCCCGCACCCGTCGATAATGCCCACTGCGGCAACGACCGCCTCGTACGCTCCAGCTCGTGCGACCAGCAGCACATCGTGGGGATCCGCGCCTGCGTCAATCAGCCGCTGGGCGGCCGCCACCTCGCTCAGATTGCTGGCATCCATCCAGGGAGATATCGCCTCTCGCCACAGGGCGCGCAGAACCATGAACCGAGCCAGCTGCGGAATGTTCTCGCTGATCTCTGACCTGGCCCACTCCTCCGGGTCTTGGGCTCCAAGCTCCCTGAACCTCTCCGCGAGCGATACAGCAGAATCGCGGACATCCGGCGGTAGAGTCGCCAGCCACTCGCCCCACGTAGGCCAGAAAGTCACAGCGTGATCATGCCTTTGCCTCGTCCGCTAGCCAACCCCGGCTCGGCGCGGTGTCCCTGGATGCCGTCAAGAGACGACGTGCCGGAAACCGACCGCTTCGGTGTGAAAGAATGATCAGCCGTCGCTGAGCTGGGCGAGCAGCCGGGGCGAGCTGCCGGAACAGTCCAACATCGTCCGTGGGCGTCCGGCGTTGGCCGCCCCGGTCGTCACCCAGTTGGTCACTCACTGGTTCGCACGAACTCCTGCAAGGTCCGGCATGCGTGGTCCACCGATGACACGAAATCGCCGGTGAACTCGACAGGATCGTCCATGACCGGGACCTCGACAGCCTCGTCGAAGGGCATCGAGTTGTCTCCCTGGAGGAGCGACATTGAATCTGGCGCATCAGCACGGTGGATCACTGCATACTTTCCCCGAAAGCCCACGGTGAGCAGCGGGAAGTCTTGATCAGGCATCCGGACCTCCAGATACCCTTCCCCTCGGGACCTGAGTTCCCCGAAGCGGTCGAACAGCTCAGCCGCAGTCGACTTGATCTCGGCTGGGTGGAACCGCCCCGAGGCCGGCGACGTTCCCGCCCAGACCACGTTCACGTCCGCGTACGAGCTCATTTCCACACCCCCAGTATGAGTCCGACCGTGTTCCCATCCCGTCTGCCGCCGACCCGCCCTCCTGGGGAGCGGGCCGCCGCCCGGTCCGCCACGTCAAGACGGCCTTGACGTACGTACGGACGCTGGCGGGCCGGGCGGTGGTCTGCTCGGCTTGCCCGGGTCGTCGGCTGGCGGGATGGCTCTGCGCAACCACCCACGGACCGCAACGCGCCGACGAAGCCCCGGCCATCCTGGAGTCGTTGCGCCCCCGCCGGAGGCGCAGTGACCGCGACCGGTCCACCACCGCGACCCGCCGCGCGGACCCGGCGTGCCCTTTCCTGCGCCGCGCTGCTCAGGCGCGGCGCGGTCGGCTGCCGGCGACCAACCTCCACCACTGTCCCCGCTTTCCCGTCTGCGGCGGCCCCGGGCTCCCCGCTCTCCGCGCCAGCCGCCGGGCGTGTTGCGTGGCCGGCGTGGAGCGACAGCGGAGCGTCGGACGCGCGCCCAGGCGGCGGCGCGTGCGGCCCGTTCAGGGCCGCCTTGAAGACGTACAGAAAGTTCTCACCACTTCGCCGGCAGCCGGCAGCCGGCCGGTCGAACTGCGAGATGGCTGCTCAGGCCGCGTAGACGGCGGTGGCGTCGTCGCTGCGCTTGTTGCGTGCCCACTTCATGCAGGACGGGTCGGCGGCCTCGATGGCGCGTACCCGGCTGATCAGCTCGGTCGGGCCGTTCTGCTCCAGGACGTCGAGCACATCGGGCCAGTCGAGCAGGCCGAACAGGGCCACCAGGCGGGCGGCTCCGTCGGTGAGCACGGCGACCCGTCGGACACTGTCGAGTGGGACTTCTCCGGTGATGGCGTGCTGAGCGGCGAACGGGTCCGCGGCTGCCACCCAGTACCCGCCGGGCTGGTTACGGGCAGCCAATTCGGCGTGCTTCATCCGCAGCAACGCCGCCTGCTTCTCGGCCGACCCGAACGGGTGGCGGTCGGCTTCCTCCCGTTCGGCGCGGGCGGTCTTGTCCACCCGGTCGTCGGTGATGACCTGGATGCCATCGGCGGTGTCGATGAGCACCGTAACGTCACCGAGCACCAGGTACTCCAGCGCGGTGTCCTTGAGCCTCAGCATGGCCGCTGCCGCAGAGGGTGTCCCGGGGTGGCTGAGGTCGCACGTGTCCCGGTGCTGGTCGGCCGTGAACCTGATGCCGTACATCAGCGCGTTGGCCAGCTCGGAGTCGCGGTCGGCGGCCAGCCCGGCGAGAGCTGAGCCGAGCTTGGCCGCATACCAGGCGATGCCGTGGACACATCCGGTGCCGGTGCGGGCGGTGGCACCATCGAGAACCACGATCAGGTTCTCGCTGGCCATGGCCCAATCCTCGTTGGACGACTTGGGGTTGCCTGCCTCGGAGGCGGTCGCGACGCGCATCAGGCCACGCCCTCGCTGCGGTAGATCGGCGTCAGGGCGTCGACCTTCTTGATCGTGCGCTTGGCCGGGTCGTAGGTGCAGGACACGAGCAGGGAGAATCGGCGGTTTTTCACCTCGCGGTACAGCTCGTCCAGGTGGTCTTCGAGGAACTGGGCGACGCCGACGGTGCCCATGGCGTGGATGCCGGCGAGGTACAGGAACGTGCCTCGGCCATCGGGCCGGGGAAGTCGGCCGATGTACCCGTAGTCGACCGGCTCGCCGCTGTCCGACGGGGAACGGAACTCCTCGCCGGTCTGGTGGTTCACCAGGTACAGGCCGCCGTCGTCCTTGCCGAAGCCCAGCTTCGAGTCAGAGGCGAGCACCTGCCCGACGAACGGCAGAATGCGGGGGCTGCCGACGACGACCAGGTTGGTGCGGTTTAGGTCGACCATGCCCGGTGGTGGCACCACCTCGTACTCGGTCTTCAACCCGAGTCCCCGAGCGAGGTTGGACAGCTTCTCGTAGGCGGCAAGCATCTCGGCGGAGACGACCGCGTACGGGTCCTTCTTGTCCGCCTCGAACTTGCCACCGACCGCCACGGTGAGCGGTCCGGTGCCGAGCATCGCCCGTTCCGGCCGGGGTCCGGACGACAGGAGTTGACCGACTCGGGCGCGGGTCATCCCGACGACCTGAGCAATCTGCGCATGGGTCATCCCCTGCGACACCATCTCGTCCAACGCCTCCCGGCGCAGCCGGGACAGCTCGTTGACCGCCGCCTGATGCTCGTCGATCAGGTCGCTGGCCTTGCGTGCCCGTTCTCCCGGGTCCTGGATCTCGGCCAAGACCTGCGGAGCGATCTCCACGGCCCCTCCCGCCTGGTGCGTTAGTCGTTCAACGCACTCTACCGGAGAACAGGGCTTGACCCCAGCAAGGGGGGTTGCGTAACCTCAGCACACATCGACGCGCAACCCCCCTTTACAGGGGATACGGGGAGCGCAAAGAGAAGGCCCCGACGGGATTGCGCCCCGTCGAGGCCCGGTGCATCGGCCCTCTGCGAAAGGAAACACGATGCCTGTCCAGCCTACCGTTCACCCTGCTCTGTGCGCCTCGGGCAACTCCTCGGCGCTGTCCGATGCTCGCCTGCTGTCTGCTCTGGCGACGCTTCGGGACGCGCTGGCCCCTGGGAAGGCGCTGAACCTGCCCGCAGTCCTCGATCGGGCTGCTCTGCTGGCCTGCCTGTCCGTGCTCACCACGAACCCCACCACTGTCCCCGCACCGGACACCTTCACCCGACCGCCGCGTCACAACTTCGCCGGCTACTGCATCATGTGCGGCCACCGAGGCTGCCAGTCCTCGGAGTGCATCGCTGACTTCGCACAGACCGCGTGGGCGGTCTGCAACCAGTGCGACGGGGCCGGAGCGGACCCCGTGTCCTCGATCCAGTGCTCCTGCTGGGGCGGCCTGACCCAGGTCGACTCCGAGGCGCTGGTGGTGGCCTGATGACGGTCACGCCGATTCGTCCCCACACCGCCTCTGTGGTGTATGTGGAAGCCCTGACCGAAGCGGAACTTCGGGTCGTCTTCTACGCCGCGAACTACCGGCGCACCGGTAGGGATCTGGTGTCCCCGACCGGTGATGTCGGCCGGATGACTCAGGCCATCTCCGAGGCCGTCAACCAGATCGGGCTTGACCTCATCGGTGAGGTCGCCGCCCTGGCCGACTGCATCAACGCGACGAGCAACTGGACGCTGCTCGATCAGGTCTTCCCCGACACCAAGCGGTGGGAGGACGCCGGGACGGCCACCCGGATCTTCCGTCACACCATCACGCAGACCCCGTCCTTCCTGACGGTGCACACGCTCACTCAGCGGTGGCACGCCGCACTGAGCGGCGGCATGACCGCCAGTCGGGCGGTCGCCTGATGACCACCACCCCCGCCCCGATCGCCTACCGCTGGCGTCAACCCCGGCTTGCCCGGGGCTGGGAACCCGTCCAGCTCATCGGCCGCATGAAGATCCTCGCCGCCCGCGACGGGATCGAGCTGCCGAAGACCTACCAACTCGTCCGCGACATCTACCTGTGGGAACACCACCGGGCCGACCTGCCCGCACCTGTGGCCTCCCTACTCGGCCGGATCTTCGAGCACCCGAACCCGTTCGGCACCGGCCCCATCACCCACCTACCGATGAAGGCGGCCCGCACCCGTGGCCGCTGACCTCACCACCGGAGTCCCGGACCAGGCACACCCGTCTGGTCCGGGGCACCGGCCCACCCCCACCCCGGTCGGCTCGTTCGTCGGCCGCGACGAATCCGCCTTCCACCGGGCCTGCGACCCTGGCGTCTTCGACTGGCTCGACCACGTGAAGGCAGCCGCGGGCTGCTCCCACCCCATCCGCCTCTCAGGCGAAGTCGCCACCCTCGACCGCGCCACCGGCCAACTCCTCCGCTCGATGTCGACGGCGGACCTGCCGGACGGGGAGATCTACAAGCCGTGCGGCAACCGCCGCCACGCCGTCTGCCCGTCCTGCGCCCGCACCTACCAGCGCGACGCCTACCAGCTCCTGCGCGCCGGCCTCGCCGGCGGCAAAGGCATCCCCGCGTCGGTCGCCCAACACCCGGCGGTGTTCGTCACCTTCACAGCGCCGTCGTTCGGCACTGTGCACACGCGGGTCGTGAAGCGGCACACGTGCGGCAACCGCCGCCGCTGCGACTGCCGCGCCGAACCGTGCCACCCGCGCCGCGCATCCGACCCCACCGCCCGGCCGTGCGAGCATGGCCAGTCCACCGTCTGCTGGGCACGGCACGAGGAAGGCGATCCCCGGCTGGGTCAGCCACTGTGCCTGGACTGCTACGACTACGACGCCCAGATCGTGTGGAACCACTCCGCCCCGGAGTTGTGGCGCCGCACCACCATCGCCACCACCCGCCACCTGCGCGCCCGCGCCCGCCATCTCGGCCTGCCCCCGGTGGAGCAGGTCACCGCCTCCGGCCGGGTCCGCCGCGTGCCGCCGGTCAAACCGTCCTTCGGCAAGGTCGCCGAGATGCAACGCCGCGCCGTCGTGCACTACCACGCCGTCATCCGCCTCGACGGCGTCGACCACGACCCGGACGCCATCGTGCCGCCCCCGGCCGGGCTCGGCGTGGACGACCTGGTCGCCGCCGTCGAACACGCCGCCGCCACCGTCGCCTTCACCACCCGCCCCCACCCCGCCCAGCCCGCCGGCTGGCACATCACCTGGGGCGACCCCGACAAGGGCATCGACGTGCGACCAGTCAACGCCGACGACGACATCACCGACGGGAAAGTCCCCGGCTACCTCGCCAAGTACGCCACCAAGTCCACCGAGGCCACGGGCCATGTGTCCCGCCGCCTCGACGGCGAAGTCATCGACCTCTACGCCAACGAGCACGGCACCCACCCCGAACGGCTCATCGACGCCTGCTGGACCCTCGGCGGCCACCGCGACTGGCAGATGCTTCGACGGTGGGCGCACATGCTCGGCTTCGGCGGTCACTTCCTCACCAAAAGCCGCCGCTACTCGGTCACCTTCCGCATCCTCCGCGACGCCCGGATCATCTGGCGACGCACGGAAACCGGCCACGAGTACGCCGACCAGCCGGAAGAGACAACCCTGATCGTCGGCCTACTCAGCTACGCCGGCTCCGGCTGGCGCACCACCGGAGACGCCCTCCTAGCCAACACCGCCGCCGCCATGGCCCGCGAGAGACATGAAGTCGCCCGAGATGAAGTCCTCACCGCCGCCTGACCGGGCCACCGATCCACCGTCAAGGCAGCCTTGACGGCCAACCTGTCCCCGCACGGAAGGAGCACCGCTTGACCGCACCCGCCCTCGACGTCCCTCCCAAGGCGCTCTACCGCATCACCGAGGCGATGCGACTGCTCAGCCTCTCCCGGTCCGTGATCTACGAACAGATCCGCGCCGGCCGGCTGCGCACCGTCCGGCAGGGTCGCACTCGCCTCATCTCCGCCGCCGCCATCACCGCCTACGTCGATTTGCTCGAACACGAAGCCGAGAAAGGAGGCACCGCATGACGAAACGCCGTGCCCGAGGAGAGGGCGGCCTGCACTGGGACGAGTCCCGGCAACGCTGGATCGCCACCATCACCGTCGGCTACACCCCGGCCGGCAAGCGCATCGTGCGCAAAGGCAGCGGCAAAACCAAGACCGAAGCCCGCACCAAACTGCGGGAGAAGATCCGCGACTACGAAGACGGCCTCGCCCTGGTCCAAGACGGGCACACCGTGGCCGATGCTCTCACCGACTGGCTCACCTACGGCCTGAGCAACCAGTCCGAGAACACCAAGTCGAACTACACCACCCTCGTGCGCTCCCACATCATCAGCGACCTCGGCGCGAGGAAGCTGCGGGACCTCACCGCCACCGACGTAGACCGCTGGCTCCTGGACAAGTCCCGGCACCTGAGCACCCGCACCCTGCGTCTGCTCCACTCCTTGCTGAACCGCGCGGTCAATCGGGCCATGGCGCGAGACAAGGTCAAACGCAACGTCGTAGCGCTCTGCGCCGTTCCATCCGGTCGCACCGGGCGACCGTCCAAGTCACTGACCTTTGACCAGGCCAAGATGCTCCTGGTCGCTGCCGAAGACAGCTCCCTGCACGCCTACATCGTGCTCTCTCTGCTGACCGGCGCGCGCACGGAAGAACTGCGCGCTCTCATCTGGGCACACGTCGACCTCACCGGCAAGCCGGACAACGACCCGCCCGCGCCACCGTCCATTCAAGTCTGGCGCTCGGTCCGCGTCGACGGGGACACCAAGACCAAGAAGTCGCGTCGCACCCTGGCTCTGCCGGCCCGGTGCGTCACCGCGCTCACCATTCACCGCGAGCGCCAAGGCCGGCCGGCCGCCGACCGCCTCGTCTTCCCCTCCGCCGCCGGCACGGCCCTCGACCGGCACAACGTGCTGCGGGCCTTCCGCCCGGTCGTCGCCAAAGCGGGCCTTGACCCGCGCGACTGGACCCCACGCGAGCTGCGGCACAGCTTCGTGTCCCTGCTGTCCGACAGCGGCATGAGCATCGAGCAGATCGCCGACCTCTGCGGCCACTCCGGCACGACCGTCACCGAGAGCGTCTACCGGCACCAACTACGGCCGGTGCTCCTGAGCGGCGCGGTCGCCATGGATCGGATCTTCGGCGCTGAGGCATAGTCACTCAGTTAGACACCCAGCTACAAAAAGAGGGCACATCCATCGATTGGATGTGCCCTCTGAGCTGCGTCGGGACGGCCGGATTTGAACCGACGACCCCTTGACCCCCAGTCAAGTGCGCTACCAAACTGCGCCACGTCCCGATGCTCCCGCTGGTCGTGCCCGCGGCAGCCGGTACAGCTTAGCGCAGGATCTTCGCGGTTGCGCAGAGGCCCCTCCCGCGTCGCGGCTGCCCGACCCCACTCCCCCGAAAGCGTCCTAGGAATGGAGAAGCCGCCGGGGAGGCCCCGGCGGCTTCAGGACGGGCGGAGACTCAGCCGTGGGCCTTGCCGCGCCCGCCCGGGCCGACCTTCTTGCGCGGGCGTACCGAGATCTCGATTGGGGTGCCCTCGTAGCCGAACTCCTCGCGGAGCTTGCGCTCGACGAACCGCTGGTAGCCGGCGTCCAGCGGACCGGTGGTGAAGAGCACGAACCGTGGCGGGGCCACCCCGGCCTGGGTGGCGAACAGGATGCGCGGCGCGCGACCACCGCGCACCGGGTGCGGGGTGGCCTGGACCAGGGCGGTGAGCCACTGGTTGAGCTGCGCGGTGGGGATGCGGGTCTCCCAGCTGGCCAGGGCCTTGCGCAGCGCCGGGGCGAGCTTGTCGACCGCCCGGCCGGTCTTCGCGGACAGGTTGAGCCGGATCGCCCAGGGGATGCGGCGCAGCTCCCGGTCGATCTCCTTGTCCAGGTAGTACCGGCGGTCGGCGTCGACCAGGTCCCACTTGTTGAACGCGATGACCAGGGCCCGCCCGGCCTCGACGACCATGGACAGGATCCGCTGGTCCTGCTCGCTGATCACCTCGCCGGCGTCGAGCAGCACCACCGCCACCTCGGCCGCCTCGATCGCGGAGGCGGTCCGCAGGCTGGCGTAGTACTCGGTGCCGCTGGCCTTGCCGACCCGCTTGCGCAGGCCGGCGGTGTCCACCAGCTGCCAGGTCTCCCCGCCGATCTCCACCAGGCTGTCGACCGGGTCGACGGTGGTGCCGGCGACCGAGTCGACCACCGCCCGCTCCTCGCCGGAGAAGCGGTTGAGCAGGCTGGACTTGCCGACGTTGGGGCGGCCGACCAGGGCGACCCGGCGCGGGCCGCGGGGGCGGTGCTCAACCACCTTCGGGGCCTCGGGCAGCGCCTCCATGATCGCGTCGAGCAGGTCGCCGGAGCCGCGGCCGTGCAGCGCGGAGACCGGGTACGGCTCGCCGAGGCCGAGCGACCACAGCGCGGTCGCTTCCATCTCGACGGCGGTGTTGTCGGCCTTGTTGCCAACCAGGATCACCGGCTTGGCGCTGCGCCGCAGCATCTTCACCGCGGCCTCGTCCACATCGGTCGCGCCGACCGTCGCGTCCACCACGAAGAGCACTACGTCGGCGGTGGCGACGGCGATCTCGGCCTGCGCGGCGATCGCGGCGGCCCGGTCCTTCGCGTCCGGCTCCCAGCCGCCGGTGTCCACCACGGTGAACGCCCGACCGTTCCACTGCGCGTCGTACGGGACGCGGTCGCGGGTGACGCCGGGAATGTCCTCGACGACCGCCTGGCGGCGGCCGATGATCCGGTTGACCAGCGTCGACTTGCCCACGTTGGGCCGGCCGACCACGGCCACCACGGGCTGCGGGCCGGACGGTTCGCCGGCCTCAAGTTCGGGGTCGCGGAGCTCGACCCAGCCGCCAAGTTCCTCGGTCACGCCACGCCCCGCTCGGTGAGCAGCGCCCGCAGCCGGGCGACGACCTCGTCGATGCCCAGCTCGGTGGTGTCCAGCACGACCGCGTCGGGGGCCTGCTGCAGCGGGTTGACCTCGCGGGTCGAGTCGAGCCGGTCGCGGCGGGCCAGGTCGGCGGCGGTCGCCGCGACGTCGGCGGCGTCCTCGGCGCTGCGGCGCTGGGCGCGGGCCGACTCCGAGGCGGTCAGGTAGACCTTCAGGTCGGCGTCCGGGGCGACCACCGAGCCGATGTCGCGGCCCTCGACCACGATCCGGTCGGAGTTGGTGATCATCTCCCGCTGCCGGGCGACGAGCTGCTCGCGGACGGCCGGCACGGCGGCCACCGCGGAGACCGCGGCGGTCACCTCCGGGCCCCGGATCTCCTTCTCCACGTGCACGCCGTCGGCGATCACGCCGTACCCCTGGGGGTCGGTGCCGATGCGCAGGTCGACCTCGCCGGCGACCTTGGCCACCGACTCGACGTCGGTCAGGTCGACGCCGGAGCGCAGCACCGCCCAGGTGACCGCCCGGTACATGGCGCCGGTGTCGAGGTAGCGGGCGCCGAGGCTGACGGCGAGCCGCCGCGAGACGGTGGACTTACCCGAACCGGATGGCCCGTCCACCGCGACCACGCACCGTCCGGTCCGTTCGTTCTGCCCCACCGTGTTCCTCCTCAGCCCGTATCTCGCGGGTCGCCGGTTCCTCCGGCGCCGTTGAGCGGTTGTCCATCGTCAATGATGCCCGCCGTCGCGGGACGGCCCGCGCACGGTGCCGCCGGGCGCGATCCGCGCCACGACGGCCCGCTGGACCGCGACGAAGCCTACCGTCAGCGGTACCCGGAACGTCCGGGGTCAGTCGCCCACCGCTTTGAACAGGGCGGCCACCTCGGCGTTGGTCAGCCGCCGGGTCCGCCCGGCGCGCAGGTCACCCAGCCGGATCGGCCCCATCGCGGTCCGCACCAGCCGGCTCACCGGGTGCCCCACCTCGGCCAGCAGCCGCCGGACGATGTGCTTGCGCCCTTCGTGCAGGCCCACCTCCACCTGAGCGGTCTTGCCCAGGGTGTCCACCACCTTGAACGAGTCGACCTTCACCGGCCCGTCCTCCAGCTCGACCCCGGCGGCCAGCCGCTTGCCCAGGTTGCGCGGGATCGGACCGGTGACCTCGCAGAGGTAGGTCTTCTGCACCCCGTACGACGGGTGCATGAGCCGGTGGGCGAGGGTGCCGTCGTTGGTGAGCAGCAGCAGCCCCTCGCTGTCCGCGTCGAGCCGCCCCACGTGGTAGACCCGCTGCTCCACCCGGTTGCCGAGGAAGTCCGACAGCGCCGCGCGTCCCTTTTCGTCCGCCATGGTGGAAACCACCCCGCGGGGCTTGTTCATGGCCAGGTAGACCAACCGGGTGTCGGCCTGGAGCCGCTCCCCGTCGACGTGGATGACGTCGTGCGCCGGGTCGGCCTTGTCGCCGAGCTGCGCGACCCGGCCGTTGACGGTGACCCGGCGCCGGAAGATCAGGTCCTCGCAGGCGCGCCGCGAACCCACCCCGGCGGCGGCGAGCACCTTTTGCAGGCGCTCGGCGCCCTCGTACACGGGGGCGTCGGGTTTGGGGGCACGGTCATCGCGTCGCATCGGCAAGCTCTTCTACGTCGTCGGGGAGGAAGGGGGCCAGGGGCGGCAGGTCGTCCACCGAGTTCAACCCCAGCTTCTCCAGGAACATGGTGGTGGTCCGGTAGAGGAAGGCCCCGCTGTCCGGTTCGGTGCCGCACTCCTCGACCAGGCCCCGGGAGACCAGGGTACGGATCACCCCGTCGCAGTTGACGCCCCGGATGGCGGAGATCCGCGACCGGGTCACCGGCTGCTTGTAGGCGACCACCGCCAGGGTTTCCAGCGCGGCCTGGGTGAGCCGCACGGACTGCCCGTCCAGAACGAACCGCTCCACGTAGGTGGCGTATTCCGGGCGGGTGTAGAGACGCCAGCCACCGGCGGCCCGGCGCAGCTCGAAGCCGTGCCCGGCGGCCGTGTAGCCGGCGGCGATGTCATCGAGCATCGGGCCGATCCGCTCCGGGGACTGTTCCAGCACCTGGGCCAGGGTCAGCTCGCTGACCGGCTGGTCCACCACCAGCAGGATCGCCTCCAGCGCGCCGCGCAGCTCGGCGTCGCTGAGCTCCGGCGCCGGCTCCGGCGCCACCGTCACCCGCCGCCGCCCCACCGCCTGCTTCAGCGGTTCGCCCGCGCTGCCGCTCTCCCCCGCCAACGCGCCCGCACCGGCCGCCTCTGTCGGCGCCTCGGAGATCTTGGTACCGCCCGGCCCCTCCAGGGGCACCTCCGCACCAAGATCGGCGGCTGGGTCGGGCGGCGTGGAGAAATTGGCAGGGGGCGGATACTCCGGGGACCCGTCCCCGCGGAGATCCGCGGCGGGCTCGGGCTCCGCGGTGGCGAGCGTGGGCTCTGCGGCGGGCTCGGGCTCCGCGGTGGCGAGCGTGGGCTCCGCAGCGGGCTCGGGCTCCGCGGTGGCGAGCGTGGGCTCTGCGGTGGCGGGCGTGGGCTCTGCGGCGGGCTCGGGCTCCGGGGTGGCGGGCTCGGCCACCGCCGGCGCTGCGGTCGCGGCAGGCTCGGCCGCCGCGGCGAACTCCGGATCCGCCTCGGCGGGGGCGGATCTCGCGGGTGCGGGGCGCTCCCAGGGCGGGACCCAGGCGGCGGCCTGGTCGGCCAGGGAGTCGCGGGACTCCTCGTCGCTCATGTCGGCACTCCGCTTCGCTCGCTCATCGGGGTCACTCCTGCGTCGTCGCCGGGTCGTCGCCGGCGGTCGCGGGCGCCGCCGGGGCGGCCGGCTCCGGGGAGCCGGCGTACTCGTCGATGGTCAGCTCGGTGTCGCCGTCGGCGGAGCCGGTCCAGCGGACGGTCAACTCCTCCAGGGCCTGCTCCTGGACGAAGGCGACCAGCCCCTGCCGGTAGAGCTCCAGCAGGGCGAGGAAGCGGGCCACCACCTCCAGGGTGATCTCGCAGTCGGCGCAGAGCAACGAGAAGGTGGCCGTGCCGGCCCGGCGCAGCCGCGCCGAAATGATCTCCGCATGCTCCCGGACGCTGACCCGGACCATGTGCACGTGCGCGATCGACACCTCGGGCACCGGCTTCGGGGTCATCGCCTTGAGCGCCAGCTTGAGCAGCCGCTCCGGGCCGATGCCGAGCACCAGGTCCGGCAGCGCGTCGGCGTACCGGGGTTCCAGGGTGACGGCCCGGGGGTAGCGGCGGCCGCCGACCGCCTCCAGTTCGGCGAGGTGCGCCGCCGCCTCCTTGTACGCCTTGTACTGAAGCAGCCGGGCGAAGAGCAGGTCCCGGGCCTCCAGCAGGGCCAGGTCCTCCTCGTCCTCCACCTCGGCGGCGGGCAGCAGCCGGGCCGCCTTCAGGTCGAGCAGGGTGGCGGCGATCAGCAGGAACTCGCTGGTCTCGTCCAGGTCCCACTGGTCGCCCATGGCCCGGATGTACGCGATGAACTCGTCGGTGACCTTGTGCAGGGCCACCTCGGTGACGTCGAGCTTGTGCTTGCTGATCAGCTGGAGCAGCAGGTCGAACGGGCCGGTGAAGTTGGCCAGCCGGACGGTGAAGCCGCTGCCCTCCCCGGCGGCGGCCGCCTCGACGGTGGCCGGGGCGGCGGGCAGCACGCCGTCGACCTCGGCGGCCAGCTCGGCGGCGGCCACGGAATCGCCGGCGTCGGGTGGCGCCGGCGGGTCGAGGGGCGGTGCGGTCACCGGAAAACCGTAGTCCACGCTCCGGACACCCGCCGTTCGGCCTACCGCTCCGCCTGGGCGGCGATCACCTCACGGGCCAGTTGCCGGTAGTTACGGGCGCCGGAGGAGGCCGGGTCGAGGGTGGTGATCGGCGCGCCGGCCACGGTCGACTCGGGGAACTTCACGGTCTTGGTGATCACGGTCTGGTAGACCTTGTCGCCGAACGCCTCCACCACCCGCTGGAGCACCTGCCGGCAGTGGGTGGTGCGGCTGTCGTACATGGTGGCGAGGATGCCTTCGAGCTCCAGGTCGAAGTTGAGCCGCTCGCGCACCTTGTCGATGGTGTCCAGCAGCAGCGCGACGCCGCGCAGGCTGAAGAACTCGCACTCCAGCGGGATGAGCACGCCGTGCGCCACGGTCAGCGCGTTGATCGCCAGCAGGCCCAGCGAGGGCTGGCAGTCGATCAGGATGTAGTCGTACTCCTTGCGGATCGTCTTGAGCACCCGGGCCAGGGCCATCTCCCGGGCGACCTCGTTGACCAGCTGGATCTCGGCGGCGGAGAGGTCGATGTTGGCGGGAAGCAGGTGCAGCCCGGCCACGTCGGTCTTGATCAGCACGTCGTCGGCAGTGACGTCGTCCTGCATGAGCAGGTTGTAGACCGACAGGTCGAGGTTGTGCGGGTTGACGCCGAGGCCGACGGAGAGGGCGCCCTGCGGGTCGAAGTCCACCAGCAGCACCTTGCGGCCGTACTCGGCCAGCGCGGCACCCAGGTTGATGGTGGTGGTGGTCTTGCCGACGCCACCCTTCTGGTTGGCCATCGCGATGATCCGCGCGGGCCCGTGCCGGTCGGTCGGCATCGGCTCCGGGATCGGCTTGCGCATGGTGTACGCGGCCGGGTCGGCGGGGCCGAGGTCGGAGCCGAGCGTCGCCTGCTGCTCGCGGAGTTCCGACGTCCAGGTCTCGGCACGGTTCTCGTTGCCAGCCATGTCCTCGTTGCCCCCTCCCGACGACCACCCGGTGTCGGAGCCGTCCGACGTCCTTCGCGGCGCCGCTGCGCACCCCGGTGTCGCCCCATGAGGTCCGCGCCGATGCCGACTGTACGCCACCCGCCAGCAGCGCGTTCGGTACCGGGTCGGCGTGTCGGCCGGCCGGCGGCTCCGGGCCGCCCGCCACCGGTCAGCCGCGGGCCCGCGGGTGGGCGGTCGCGTACACCTCACGCAGCCGGTCCACAGTGACCAACGTGTAGACCTGGGTGGTGGTCACCGAGGCGTGACCGAGCAGTTCCTGCACCACCCGGACGTCGGCGCCGCCGTCGAGCAGGTGGGTGGCGTAGGAGTGGCGCAGGGTGTGCGGGGATACCGCGCCGGGGCCGTCCACCGGCAAGCCGGCCCGCTCGGCCGAGCGGCGCAGGACGGCCCAGGCGCCCTGCCGGGTCAGCGGTCCACCGCGGGCGTTGACGAAGACGGCTGGGGTGCCCCGCCCGGCGGCGAGCAGCGCCGGACGGCCCCGGACCAGCCAGGCGCGCAGCGCCTCGACGGCGTACCCGCCGATCGGGACCAGGCGGGTGCGCCCGCCCTTGCCGCGCAGCAGCACCGTGCCCTCGTCAAGGTCCAGGTCGTCCACCGCGGCGCCGACGGCCTCGGAGATGCGGGCCCCGGTGCCGTACAGGAACTCCAGCAGGGCCCGGTCGCGCAGCGCGCGGGGCGCCGCGTCGCCGGCGGCGGTGACCGGGCCGGCGGTCTCCAGCAGCCGGAGCACGTCCTCGACCGGCAGGGCGCGGGGCAGCCGGCGGGGCGGGGTGGGCGGGCGGACGTCGCGGCTGGGATCGGCGCCGGCCAGGCCCTCGCGCAGCGCGAAGCGGTGCAGGCCGCGGACGGCGCTGGCGGCGCGGGCGGCGGAGGACACGGCCAGCGGCGGGTGCTCGGCGTCACCGGCCCGCAGCCGGGCCAGATGGCTCTCCACCTCGGCGGCGCCGACGGCGGCCAGGTCGGTCACCCCGGCGGCGGCCAGGGTGGCCAGGTAGCGCTCCAGGTCGCGGCGGTAGGACGCGAGGGTGTTCGCGGAGAGCCCCCGCTCGACGGTGAGATGGTCCAGGTAGCCCCGGACGGCACGGCGCAGGGCCGGCGCGGGCTGTTCGCCCGGGCCGGCCCCGTCCACTGTGCTGGTCAGGCTGTCGCCTCTCAACCGATGACGTCGGCCAGCGGGAGGACGTCCATGCCGTGCGCCTCGGCGACCGGGCCGTAGACCACGTGACCGGCGTGGGTGTTCAGGCCCAGCGCGAGCGCCGGGTCGACCCGCAGCGCCTCCCGCCAGCCGCGGTTGGCCAACTCCAGGGCGTACGGCAGGGTGACGTTGGTCAGCGCGTGGGTGCTGGTGTTCGGCACCGCGCCGGGCATGTTCGCCACGCAGTAGAAGATCGACTCGTGGACCTTGTAGACCGGGTCGGCGTGCGTGGTGGGACGCGAGTCCTCGAAGCAGCCGCCCTGGTCGATGGCGATGTCGACGAGCACGCTGCCCGGCTTCATCCGGGAGACCAGTTCGTTGGAGATGAGCTTCGGCGCCTTCGCGCCGGGGACCAGCACCGCGCCGATGACCAGGTCCGCGTCGAGCACGGCCCGCTCGATCTCGTACGCGTTGGAGGCGACGGTCTGCAGGTGGCCGCGGTAGATGGCGTCGGCCTGGCGCAGCCGGGCCACGTTCTTGTCGAGCAGCAGCACCTCGGACTGCATGCCGAGCGCGATGGCGGCGGCGTTCATGCCGGAGACGCCGGCGCCGATGACCACGGTCTTGGCCGCGTACACGCCGGAGACGCCGCCGGGCAGCACGCCCCGGCCACCGCCGGTGCGCATCATGTAGAAGGCGCCGACCTGCGGGGCGAGCCGACCGGCCACCTCGGACATCGGGGCGAGCAGCGGCAGCGAGCGGTCGGGCAGCTCGACGGTCTCGTACGCGATGCCGGTGACCTTGCGGTCGAGCAGCGCGTCGGTGCAGTCCCGGGAGGCGGCCAGGTGCAGGTAGGTGAAGAGCACCTGCCCCTCGCGCATCCGGTGGTATTCCTCGGCGATCGGCTCCTTGACCTTGAGCACCAGCTCGGCGGCGTCCCAGACCTCGTCGGCGGTGGGCAGGATCTTCGCGCCGGCGGCGGTGAACTCGTCGTCGGTGATGCTGGAACCGACGCCCGCGCCGGACTCGACGAACACCTCGTGGCCGTGGCGGGTGAACTCGTTGACGCCCGCGGGCGTGATCGCCACCCGGTACTCGTGGTTCTTGACCTCGCGGGGGATTCCGACCTTCACGATGCAGACACCTTCCTTCGGGGCTGCTCACCCCGGCTGCGGCGCCGCGGCGGCCCCTTTGCCGACGCAGTCCACCGGTCCCGCCGGCGGCAGTCTAGGCCCGTGCGAACTCCACGGAGGGCAGCACAGTGATATCCGGTGCCCGGTGGTCCTGACGATGTGTCAGGCATGAACCGGGCCGGGCGGTGAAGACCGGCTCAGCCGTAAGGACACTATTGGATAAAAATCGTCCCACCGATGGAGTGCCAGTGCGGACAGGACGCCTGTGGATCACTAGGGTGTCCGCTCATGACCACTCCTTACCAGCAGTACCCCCCGCAGGGTGTCTCGGACAAGAGCAAGATCGTCGCCGGCATCCTGCAGATCCTCCTTGGCGGTTTCGGTATCGGCCGGTTCTACATGGGCGATGTCAAGATCGGCGTGATCCAGCTCGTGGTGACCCTGGTGACCTGCGGCTTCGGCGCGATCTGGGGCCTCGTCGACGGCATCCTGATCCTGGTCAACGGCGGTGTCGACGGCCAGGGACGCCCGCTGCGCGACTGAGCGCCGACATCGACGAGCGGGGCCGCGCGGTGTCACCACCGCGCGGCCCCGCTGTCTGTCCGATCCGGCTCAGCGGGGCAGCGGCGCCCCCGGCCGGCGCAGCTCGGTGAAGCCGGTCTCCCGGGCCCGGGCGGCGGCGAGCACCCCGGCCACGCAGGCCGCGTTGGTGATCTCGCCGGCCAGCACCATCCGCACCGCCTCGTCGAGCCCGACCCGGACCACCTGCAGGTCGGCCTCCTCGTCGCGCCGGTCGTGCCGCTGATCGGCGGGCACGTCGGCGAGATCGCGGGCGAGGAAGACCCGAACCACCTCGTTGGAGAAGCCGGGAGAGGAGTGCAGGTCGACCAGGACGTCGATGGTCCCGGCCGTCAGGTCGGCCTCCTCGGCCAGTTCCCTGGCCGCCGCGGCCGCCAGGTCCTCGCCGCTGACGTCCATCAGCCCGGCCGGCAGCTCCCACAGGTGCCGGCCGACCGGGTGCCGGTACTGCCGGATCAGCACCACCTGGCCGGCGTCGTCGAGCGCCACCACGGCCACCGCGCCGACGTGGGTGACGTAGTCGCGGGCCGCGGTGCCGCCGCCCGGCATGCTGACGTCGTCGCTGACCACCTGGAAGATCCGGCCGGACCAGATCTCCCGGTGCGCGGTCACCTCGTACCGGTGCTCGACCGCGCTCACGCCGCCCCCTCGCTCCGCCCCACGGCGGCGCGAGGCGCCGCGCTGCTGCACCTGATGGCTCGCTCGCTCACGACGCGGACGTCGCCTTCGCCGCGGCGGCGGCGCCGTTGCGGCTCGCCTTCGCGGCCGCGGCCTCCGGCGGGGCGGTCGCCAGGTCGACCGGAAGCTGGTCGGCCTGGGAGTACGCGACGGCGGCCTTGACGAACGCGGCGAACAGCGGGTGCGGCCGGGTCGGCCGGCTCTTCAGCTCCGGGTGCGCCTGGGTGGCCACGAAGAACGGATGCAGCTTCCGGTCCAGCTCGATGAACTCGACCAGCCGCCCGTCCGGCGAGGTGCCCGAGATCTGCAGGCCGGCCTTGGTGAGCTGGTCGCGGTAGGCGTTGTTCACCTCGTACCGGTGCCGGTGCCGCTCGCTGACCTCGCTGCTGCCGTACGCCTCGGCGACCAGCGAGCCCTCGGCCAGCTTCGCCGGGTACGCCCCGAGCCGCATGGTGCCGCCCAGGTCGCCCTTGCCGGCGACGATGTCCTCCTGGTCGGCCATGGTGGCGATGACCGGGTGCCGGGCCTCCTCGTCGAACTCCAGCGAGTTCGCCCCGTCCAGACCGGCCAGGTGGCGGGCCACCTCGATGGTCATGCACTGCAGGCCGAGGCAGAGGCCGAGCAGCGGGACGCCGTTCTCCCGGGCGTACCGGGCAGTGCCGATCTTGCCCTCGATGCCGCGGACACCGAACCCGCCCGGGATGACGATGCCGTCCACGCCGGCCAGCGCGGCGGCCGCCCCGGCCGGGGTGACACAGTCGTCGCTCGGCACCCAGCGCAGCTGCACCCGGGCCCGGTGGCCGAAACCGGCGGCCCTGATCGCCTCGCTCACCGACAGGTAGGCGTCGGGCAGGTCGACGTACTTGCCGACCAGCGCCACGGTCACCGTGTGCTGCGGCTGGTGCACCCGGTCCAGCAGGTCGTCCCAGCGGGACCAGTCGACGTCACGGAACGAGACGCCGAGCCGGCGCACCACGTACGCGTCGAGGCCCTCACGGTGCAGCACCTTGGGGATGTCGTAGATGCTCGGCGCGTCCGGGGCGGCGGTGACCGCTTCCCGGTCCACGTCGCAGTAGAGGGAGAGCTTCTCCTTGACCTTGTCCGGGATGTCCCGGTCGCAGCGCAGCACCAGGGCGTCCGGCTGGATACCGATGCTGCGCAGCTGCGCCACCGAGTGCTGGGTCGGCTTGGTCTTCAGCTCGCCGGACGGCGCCAGGTAGGGCACCAGCGAGACGTGCAGGTAGAAGCAGTTGTCCCGGCCCAGGTCGTGGCGGACCTGACGGATCGCCTCGAGGAACGGCAGCGACTCGATGTCGCCGACCGTGCCGCCGACCTCGGTGATCACGATGTCGGGCACCTGGCCGTCGGCGTCCGGCTCACCCATGCCGAGGATCCGCGACTTGATCTCGTTGGTGATGTGCGGGATGACCTGGACGGTGTCGCCGAGGTACTCGCCGCGTCGCTCCTTGGCGATCACGGCCGAGTAGATCTGCCCGGTGGTGACGTTCGCCTTGCCGGACAGGTCCCGGTCGAGGAACCGCTCGTAGTGGCCGACGTCGAGGTCGGTCTCGGCGCCGTCCTCGGTGACGAAGACCTCGCCGTGCTGGAACGGGTTCATCGTTCCCGGGTCGACGTTGAGGTACGGGTCGAGCTTCTGCATCACCACGCGCAGCCCGCGCGCGGTCAGCAGGTTGCCGAGGCTGGAGGCGGTGAGGCCCTTACCCAGCGAGGAGGCGACGCCCCCGGTGACGAAAATGTGCCTGGTCGTCCGTGCTGAAGGGGCCAAGGCCTGCTCCCGTGTCGTCCGTAGCGGTCGTGCGAACCGCCGTGCCGACCACCGAAGTGATCACGCGATCCACGGGATTCCACGGTAACACGTTTCCCGGCCCGGACCGGCGCGGCACCCGGCGTCGGCGCACGTGAAGCCGGGTCCGGCTCACGCCGTGGGGACCTCCGTCGATGCCGGACGGGCCGGGGCGGGCACCCGGGCCGGGCGCGCGTCGGCCCGGGCCCGCGTGCCGTCGTCGGTTTCCGAGGCGTCGGAACCGCCGGCGTCGTCGGCGCCCGGGGCGGCGGTTTGCGGCGGGTGCCCGCTCATGGCGTGGTCCCCGTCGTCACCGGGGCCGGCCGGCCGCAGCCCGCTCTCGTCGCCCGGCCGGCCGCTGCCCGGCTGGGTGCGGTCGGTGGAATGGTCGAGCACTCGCAGGGCCGCCAGGGCCGCCATCGGCACCACCAGGGCACCTGCCGCCCCGGCCACGTCCAGCGCCGAACCGCCCAGCACCCCGCCGATGCCGGCGGCCACGCCGGTGCCGGCCATCGCCGCCCGGATCGCCGGGTAGATGCCGAACAGCCGCATCAGCCCGCCCCAGGGCTGGAGCAGGGCCAGCCAGACCAGCGCGGCACCGGCCAGCGCCAGCAGGGTGAGCGGGCTGTCCACCAGGGTCTGCAGGTTGGCGGCGCTGGAGCGGTGCACGGTGAGCCCGCCGGTGCCGTCGCCGAGTGCCGCCAGGAAACGGCCGACGCTGCCCCGCTCGACCGCCGGGCGGCGTAGGTCGACGACCGCGTAGCCGATGGTCAGCGCCAGCGCGGCCATGGTGGCCCAGGCCAGCCGGCTCACGGTCAGCCAGCCACCGGTGCAGATCGCGGCGGCGACGCTCACCCCGGCGGTGAGTGCGATCGCGCCGGTCGAGTCCGCCCCCAGGTACGGGCTGCCCACGACGACCACGGCGGCGCCGCCGACCGCGACCATCACCATCAGGCGCCAGGCGCGGGGCACGCGCTGCGCCAGCCAGCCCCCGCAGAGCAGCGAGCCGGCGACGAACACGCCGAGCCCGACGGTGCCCAGCCCGGTGTACCGGCCGCCCTCCAGGGCGGAGTATCCGACCACGCCGTTGAGCTGCAACCGGGAGCCGGTGAGCACGTCCACTCCGACCACCAGCGCGGCCAGGCCGGCCACCGCGCCGAGCGGGCCGAGGGTGCGCTCATAGCCCGGACTGAACCGGACGGCGGCCGTGCCACCGACGATCAGCAGGACGGTCACCAGGCCGAACCACCAGCCGGCGTACTCCCCCCGCCACCACGGCGCCGCATCGGCGAGCAGGGCGGCCGGCACGGCGAGCGCGGCGGCGATCAGCAGCAGTTCCACGACCGCCACGACCCGCCGGGACACCGGTTCGGGTCCGTGCGGGCCGGCATGCCGGCGGGCCCGGCGCAGCAGGGGCAGCACCGCGACGGCAAGGGCCACCTGGGCGGCCGCGAGCAGGCCGAAGAACCAGCCGGCGACGCGGCGCTGGGCGCCCGCCTCGCGGTCCGCGTCGGCCGGCGCGTCGATCGCGGCACGCAGGTCGTCCGGCCGGCCGCCGACCGAGACGGCGGGCCGGCCGAGGAAGAGCCGCTCGGGCATCGGCCGGCCCAGCGCGGCCAGGGCGGTCGGGGCCAGGTCGACCAGTTGCAGGTAGCCCTCCCGGCCGGTGCTCGGCGAGGTCAGCCAGCCCCGCTCCCAGCCCGGACCGTGGGCGATGGCCACCTGCAGCCGGGACGGCGCCTCGGTGTCGCCGACACCGGCGACCAGCACCGCCGAGCGAGGCGGCCGGGCGGCGAGCACCCGGGCGAGCTGGGCGTCCACCTGCCGCGCCTGGGCGACCCGGGTCGCCGGATTCTCACCGTCGACGCTGCCCAGGTCGACGATGCTCAGCACGCACGAGCCGAGTAGCCGGGCCGGAGCGGCGGGCAGGACCGGCTCGTACCGGTCGACCCGGCCGAACGGGCGGGCGGCGGCCACCGCGGCACCCGGCCCGACCGCCACCGAGCAGCGCACGGACTCGGGCAGCGCGCCCGGGGTGGCCCCCCAGGCGAGCTTGTCCTGGTTGTACGCGACGACGCTCTCCTGGTCGGGCAGGTTGGCGCCGATGCTGTCGGGCCGCTCGACGGTCACTCCGGCGGCCGGGCAGCCACCTGCCGGGCGGCTGCCGTTCCAGGCGGCGAAGTTGCCCGCGCCGAGGGTGAGCCACCCGTCGACCGGGCAGGTGGGCCGGTGCGCGGAGCGCACCGAGAGGGAGCCGATGGAGCCCTCCTCCGCCATCCGCCACAGGGTGGGGGTGGTCTCCGGGTCCACGTCGTCCCAGCGCAGCCCGGCCACCCCGGCCAGCACCACGAAGTCGGCGCTGCGGCCGGGGCTGCCGTGCTGCGGCCGGGCGGTCAGCGCGGTGACGCCGAGCACCACCACCAGCAGGGTCAGCAGGACCGGGGTCAGTCGACGCAGCATCACCGGGTCCCCGTCGGCAGCTCGGGCGCCAGTTCGGCGTAGAGGGCGGCCAGGGTGGCCACCGTGTCCGCCTCGGTCGGCCAGGTCGCCGCCCGGGCGGCGCCGCGGCGGGCCAGGTCGGCCCGCCCGGCCTCGTCGTCCAGCAGGGCGCGGACCGCCGTGTCCACCGCGTCGACGTCGCCCGCCGGGATCAGCACCGCGCCGTCGCCGACCAGTTCCGGCAGGCCACCGACGGCGGTCGCCACCAGCGGTACGCCGGCGCGCAACGCCTCCTGGGCGAACAGCTGCCGGGCCTCCCAGTCGCTGGTCACCACGGCGAGGTCGGCGCCGGCGAGCAGGTCGGCCACGTCGGTGCGGTGCCCGAGCAGGGTCACCGGGGCCCGGGCGGCCGAGATCCGCGCGGCGAGCTGGAGGTACGCGGGCCCGCTGCCGGCGATCACCACCACCGGCGCCGGGTTCCGGGTACGCCACCGGGCGGCGGCGTCGACCAGGATGTCGTACCGCTTCTGCGGGTGCAGCCGGCCCACGGAGAGGATGAGCGGGCGGTCGGCGGCGACCCCGAACTCGGCGCGGACGGCGGCCCGGCGGCGGCGCGGCGGGGGCAGCGTCGGCGCGGCGACCGGGGCGAGGCGGGCGTCGGCGGCGCCCAGGGCGGCGGCCCGCGCCACCAGGTCGTCGGAGGCGCCCAGGGCGACCCGCACGGAGCGGGCCACGATCCGCTCGGCGAGCCGGGACAGCCGGCCGCGCAGCCCGCCGGCGAGGACGGCGTTGTGCCAGGTGACCACCAGCGGGGCGGCCGGCCGGGCGAGGACGGCGACCAGGCCGGCCCGCAGCCCGTGGGCGTGCACGACGTCGACCTCGGCGCCGGACAGCGCCCGGCGCAGCGCGGCGACCGCCCGCGCGTCGGCCGGCGTGGGGCTGGCCGGGATCTCCACCGGCGCGAACCGGGCACCCACCCCGGTGAAGTCGAACTGGTCCTGCGTGGCGGCCGGGCCGCAGACCAGCACGGACGCACCGGCGGCGGTCAGGCCGCGGGCCACCGAGCGGATGTGCTGCCCCACCCCGCCGGTGCTGGAGGCGAGCACCAGGGCGACCGAGCCGGGCCACCGCGGCGCCGACGAGGCGTCCGTCATTGCGCCCCCTCCGTTCGCGACTGCGGGGCTCGCAAACCCGGCTCACTCCTCGCGCTCACCGTGCGCCCCCTCCGTTCGCGACTGCGGAGCTCGCAAACCCGGCTCACTCCTCGCGCTCACCGTGCGCCCCCTCCGTTCGCGACTACGGGGCTCGCAAACCCGGCCACTCCTCGCGCTCACCGGGTAAGAGTCTCCTTCCCGTCGCCCCGCTCCGGGGGGCGTTGCTCCTCCGGCGTGTCGGCGGCCGGCCGTCGTCGCCGCCCGAGCCGACGGGTCACGGCCGCGAGCAGCGGCCGCACGTCCCGCGCGTCGGTCAGCCAGGCTACGGCGAGGAACAGGGCGCCGACCACGGCCCCGGACAGCATGCCCTGCACGAGCGCCCCGGCTGCCGTCGGGGTCCCGAGGCCGGCGAGCCAGCGGGCGGTGGCGGCCCCGCCGAGCCCCGCGACCGCAGCGGCGAGCAGGCCAGCGGCCCCGGCCCGACCGACGCCGGCCAGGGCGGCCCGGCCGGCGGAGCGGACCACGGCGGCGATCAGCAGGCCGCCGAGCAGCAGCATGCCCGCGGAGGTGGCTAGGGCCACCGCCAGCACCCGGTCGGCCAGCGGCATCAGGTGCCCGAGCAGGACCGCCAGGACCGGCACGGTCAGCCAGCCGACCGCGGTGGCGGCGGTCGCCGAGCGGGTCTCCCCCCGGGCGTAGAGGGCCCGGGTGAGGACGGCGAACAGGCCGTAGCCGAGCAGACCGGGGGCGAAACCGGCGATCCCGGCCGCGGCCGTACCGGCGGCCTCGGGCGCGAAGAAGAAGTGCCCGACGGGGATCGCCGTGCCGACCAGCGCGGCGGCGCCGAGCAGGCTGAACAGCACCACCCCCCGCACCGCCGGGGCCAGGGTGGCTCGGTAGGTCCGCTCGTCGCCGGCTGCCCGGGCCGCCGCCAGGGTCGGGTACGCGGCAACGGCGAGCGGCACGGCCAGCACCGACCAGGGCAGGAAGTAGATGGTCTGCGCGATGTTGTAGATGCCCGGGTTGGCCTTCGACCCGTAGGAGACCTGGTTGAGCACCACGATCAGGGCGACCTGCTGCGCGGCGACGGTCACCAGCCCGGCGACGGCCAACGCACCGACCCGGGCCCGGGCCTCGGCGGGGAACCGGAAGCCGGGCCGCAGCGGCAGCCGCAGCCGGCGCAGCGGGACGAGCAGGGACAGCGAGAGCACCACCACGCCGAGCGTCGTGCCTCCGGCGAGCAGCAGCTCACCACCCCCGCCCACCGTTGCCACGGTGGCCAGTCGCCCCTCCACGGCGGTGAAGCCGAGGTAGACCGCGATGACGGTGACGCTGGACAGCAGCGGGGCGATCACCGGCCAGGCGAACCGCCGGTGCGCCTGGAGCACCCCGGTCAGCACGATGCCGACGCCGTACAGCGGCAGCTGGGGCGCGAACAGCCGCAGCATCCGCGCCCCGGCCTGCTGCTGCACCTCGCTGAGGCCGGAGCCCTGCAGCGCGACCAGCGGGTCGGCGAGCAGCGCGACCAGCACGGCCAGCGGCACCAGCAGGGCGAGCACCCAGGTGAGCAGGGCTCCGGTGGTGGCGGCCACGGCCCGCCGGTCGCCCCGGTCGGCCGCCGCCGCCAGCAGCGGCACGACGAGGCTGGCCAGCGCCCCGCCCGCCACGATCTCGAAGATGAAGTTCGGCAGGTTGTTCGCCACCACGTACGCGCCGCCGAGGTCGGTGGGGGCGAGCGTCCAGGTGAAGACGGCGGTCCGGCCGAAGCCGGCGAGCCGGCTGACCACGGTGAGGACGGCGATGAGTGCGGCCGCTCCGGCCACCCGGCCGGTGCCGGCGAGGGGGGCCGGTTTCGTCACGTCAGTCGTCGAGCCGGCCCAGCGCGTCGAGTTCCCGCAGCCCCGGGGTCTGCTGGATCACCTGGGTGAAGCTGACCTTCTCGCTGGCGGCGGTGAGGGCGGCGAGCACGGCGAGGACGCCGGCCCGGCCCAGCGGCCCGGTACGCGCGGCCAGGCTCACCCCGAGCAGCGCGCCGAGCGCGTTCGCGCCGCTGTCGCCCAGCATCACCCGCTCGTCGAGGTCGTCCCGGATCAGCCCGGCGGCGGCCCCGACCGCGCCCGCGGCGATGCCGCCGTACGGGCCGGTGGACAGCGGCGCGCCGAGCAGCATCCCCGACTTGAGCGCCCGGCCGGGGCGCAGGTCGAGCAGGTTGACCAGGTTGGCGGTGCCGGCCACCACGCCGGCGCCGAGCAGCACGTCCAGCCCGCGGCCGAAGGCGCCGGCGCGCTGCCGGCGGGGATGGGCGGCGACCCGGCGGTCGGCGGCGAGCAGCGCGGCCGCGCCGAGGCCGGCCGCCCCCACCCCGACGATCTTCACGAGTCCGGCGGTGACCCGGCCCTCGCGCAGCGCGGCCAGGTGCCCGGCGAAGCCCTTCGCCGCCTTCTGCTCGGGCCGCGCGCCGACGACGTCGTCGTACAGCCCGACCGTGCCGGCGCCCATGCCGGCGACCAGGGCGGCGGCGCCGGCAGGGGCGCTGCCCGCGCCGAGTGCGCCCGCGGTGGCGGCCCCGACGGCCAGGGCCGGACCGGCGGCCAGGGTGACTGTGCGACCGCGGAAGTTGGTGCGTTCGAGCGCCGGCGCGCCCGGCGACGTACCCACCGCCCGCAGCACGTAGCGGGCGGCTACCGCCCCCGCGCCGACGGCCAGCAGCCGACCCAGTCTCACGCGACTCCTCCGATCCGGATACCCAGCGCGACGCGGTGCAGAGCGGACGTCCGCTCGGTCACTGCGGCAGTTTAGGCAGCAGCCCGCCCGCGGCGTTGTCCCCGACACCGTACTGGCCGGCCTTCTTCTCGGTCAGCTGCTGCACCAGGGCGAGCGCGGTCACGACCTGACCCTGCACGGTGTTGGCGTTGTCGACGGTCGAGATGGTCTGCGAGAGCACCGGGTCACCCCGGACCACGGCGACCACGTTGCCGCCGGCCGAGCCCATGCCGCCGACCACGAGCGCCCCGTTGTGGTCGAACTGCTCGGCGATCTTCACCACCGACTCGTCCTTCTTCGCCGAGTCCTTGTCGACGTACGGCTGCCCGGTGACCAGCACGACCGCCTCGGCCGGCCCCGCGACCTTGTTGTTCTCCGAGGTGAGGTACCCGGCGGTCGCGTAGGTCTGCAGAACCACCTTCCGATCCGCGTCGGTGACCGGCGGGCTGCCCGCCGGCCGGTCCAGCAGGACGCTGGCCAGCAGGGCGCTGGAGGTCTCCACGCCGTGCCCGTTGCCCGGCAGGTTGCCGGTGGGCACGCTGTTGGGGCGGGCGGCGGTGACGGCCAACTCCAGCAGGTTGTTGTTGGTCGCGCTGTCCGGGCTGATGAACTTGTCCTGGATGTCGATCCGGCCGGTGACATTGGCCCCGGCGAGCTGGAGCATCTTCACCACGCCCTCGGTGTGCTCCCGGCCGGTGGACAGGCTGACCACCAGCACCCGGCGGCCGGCCAGCTTGCCGGGGAGGATGAGCGGCGCCGTCTCGGCGGCGAAGTCCTCCTCCATGTCCAGTTCCTTCTGGAGGCTGTTGACCGTCTGGCGCATCTGCTGGTTGTCCTTGCGCAGCGCGTTGACGTTCTCCTTGAGCGAGTCGGCGACCGGCCCGTTCAGGGCGGCCGTGCCGACCACCAGGCCGATCGCCAACGCCAGGAAGACCGCGGTCAGGGACACCACGTGGTAGCGGAAATTGATCACGCTTGCAGCCTCTTGATCGGTCGGGGGCTAGAAGAGCTGGCCGAGTTGGAACACGAAATTGTCCCACCATTCGGAGACCACGCCCAAATACGCCTTCCCGACCGTGGAGACCGCCACCGCGGAGGCCATCGCGGCCACCGCCGACAGGACCAGCAGCAGCAGCGAGGAACCGGAGATGCCCTGGCGGTAGAGCCGGCTCACCCCCTTGGCGTCGACCAGCTTGCCGCCCACCTTCAACCGGGTCAGGAAGGTCGAGGCCATGCCGCCCCGGCCCTTGTCGAGGAACTCCACCAGGGTGGCGTGGGTGCCGACGGCCACCAGCAGCGAGGCGCCCTTCTCGTCGGCCAGCAGCATGGCCAGGTCCTCGCTGGTGGCCGCGGCCGGGAAGGTGATCGCCGGCACACCGAGGGCGGTCACCCGGGCGAGGCCGGGCGCCCGGCCGTCCGGGTAGGCGTGCACGACCACCTCGGCACCACAGCGCAGCACGTCGTCGGTGACCGAGTCCATGTCACCGATGATCATGTCGGGGGTGTAGCCCGCCTCGACCAGCGCGTCGGCGCCGCCGTCCACGCCGATCAGCACCGGCTTGAACTCCCGGATGTACGGGCGCAGCACGTCCAGGTCGGCCTTGTAGTCGTACCCCCGGACCACGATCAGGCAGTGCCGGCCCTGGACGTGGGTCTCGATGTCCGGTACGCCGACGCCGTCGAGCAGCAGGTCGCGTTCCTGCTTGAGGTAGTCCATCGTGTTGGCGGCGAACGCCTCCAACTGCACCGACAGCCCCTCCCGGGCGTCGGCCATCGACTTGGCCACCGTCTCGGCGTCCTGGAGCGCGCCGTGCGCCACCGGCTCCTCGCCGACATAGACCGTGTTCCCCTCGATCCGGACCTGGTCGCCCTCGCGGATCTGCTCGAAGACGCTCTCGCCGAGGTCGTCCAGGAGCGGGATACCGGCGGAGATCAGCACCTCGGGGCCCAGGTTCGGATACCGCCCGGAGACCGAGGGCTTGGCGTTGAGCACGGCGGCGACCCCGACGGCGACCAGCGAGTCGGCCGCCACCCGGTCCAGGTCGACGTGGTCGATGACCGCGATGTCCCCGGGACGGAGCCGGCCGACCAGGCGCTTCGTCCGGCGGTCGAGGCGCGCGGTGCCGAGGACTGAGCCCGGTTCCGCGTTCCGGGTCCGGCGCAACGTGGGTAGACGCATCGTGACCATCCTGGCATGTGAGGCAGGTATTGCTGTCGCGACATGCCTGAGCAGGGCCGCCTACCCAGGGAAGCACACCACGGCGCACGCTGGTGTGCTTGCGCTCACAATCCGGGGATCACGGGCGCCTTTCCTTGGCCGCCACGGCCAGGAGTTCCTCGGCATGGGCGATACCCAGATCGGAATCGGGCAAACCCGCGAGCATCCGGGCCAACTCCCGGGCCCGCTCGGTGTCCTCCACCACACGTACCCCACTGGTGGTCACCGCTCCCCCGGTGTCCTTGGCCACCACGAGGTGCCGGTCGGCGAACGCGGCGACCTGCGGCAGGTGGGTGACCACGAGGACCTGGTGACTGCGGGCCAGCCGGGCGAGCCGCCGGCCGATCTCCACCGCGGCCTGGCCGCCGACGCCCGCGTCGACCTCGTCGAAGACCAGGGTGGGCGGGCCACCGGAACCGGCGAAGACCACCTCGATGGCGAGCATCACCCGGGACAGCTCACCGCCGGAGGCGCCCCGCTGCAACGGCAGCGCGGGCGCGCCCGGGTGGGCCAGCAGGCGCAACTCCACCTCGTCGGCGCCGTCCGGGCCGACGCCGGCCTCCACCCCGTTGATCGACAGGCTCGGCTCGGCCCGCCCCACCGGGCGCGGCAGCACCGCCACCTCGATCCGGGCGTGCGGCATGGCCAGCCCGGCCAGCTCGACGGTGACCTGCCCGGCGAAGCGGACCGCCGCCTCCTGACGCGAGCTGGCGACCCGCCCGGCCAGCTCGGCCACCTCCCCGGCCAGCCGGGACGACTCCTTCTCCAGCTCGTCGAGCAGCTCGTCGGAGGTGTCCAGGTCGGACAGTCGGGTGCGGGCCCGCTCGGCCCAGGCGATCACCCCGTCGACGTCGTCGGCGTACTTGCGGGTCAGCCCGCGCAGCGCGGCCCGCCGCTCGTAGACGGCCTGCAGGCGGGCCGGGTCGGCGTCCAGCGCGGCCAGGTACGCGGAGAGCTCCGCGGCGACGTCGGCGACCAGGGTGGCCGCCTCCTCCAGCCGGACGGCCAGCTCGCCGAGCGCCGGGTCGGTGCCGGCCTGCGCCTCCAGGGTGCGCCGGGCGGTGCCGAGCAGCGCGGTGGCATCGGGAGTGTCGTCGGCCGCCTCGACCCCGCCGGCCACGCACTGCTGGGCGAGCTGGGCCGCGGTGCGCAGCCCCTCGGCGTGCTCCAGGCGCTGCGCCTCCGCCTTCAGCTCGTCGTCCTCGCCGGGCTGCGGGTCCACCCGGGTGATCTCGTCGAGGCCGAGGCGGAGCAGGTCGGCCTCCTGGTTGCGCTCGCGGGCGTTGCGCCGCCGGTCGGCCAGGTCGTCGACCACCGCCCGCCAGCGGGTGTACGCCTCGCGCAGCGCGTCGAGCAGCTTCTCGTGCTCCGGGCCGGCGAACCGGTCCAGCGCGGCCCGCTGCTCGGCCGGGCGCAGCAGCCGGAGCTGGTCGGACTGGCCGTGCACCGCCACCACCTGCTCGCCCACCTCGCCGAGCATCGACACCGGCATGCTCCGGCCGCCCAGATGCGCCCGCGAACGGCCCTCCACGGTGACCGTACGGCTCAGCAGCAGCGAGCCGTCCTCGTCGGGCTCGCCGCCGGCGTCGGTGACCCGGGCGTGCACCGTCCCGGCCACCCGGCCGAGCAGGCGCAGCCGCCCCTCCACCACCGCGCGGCCCGGTTCGGCGCGCACCCGACCGGCGTCGGCCCGACCGCCGAAGAGCAGGCCGAGGCCGGTCACCACCATGGTCTTGCCCGCACCGGTCTCCCCGGTGATGACGTTCATCCCGCCGGTCAACGGCAGCGTGGTGTCCTCGATGACGCCCAGTCCGGTGATGCGCAGCTCTTCCAGCACAGCACCTGACAGTAGACGCGGCCCCCGACAGTTGACCAGCCGGCGACGCCGCATCGGGGCATGGCGGTTGACGTCGTACAGTTCTGCCCCGTGTTGGACGTGATCGGCCTGACCCCCGGCGAGGAGCAGCTGTACCGCTCCCTCGTCCAGCTCACCACGGCCCGGGTCGAGGAGCTCGTCGAGCGGCTCCGCCGGCCGCGTGCGGAGGTCGTCGCGCAGCTCGAGGCCCTGCGTGGCAAGGGGCTGGTGCTGCCGATCGGGCCGGAGCCGGACGCGCCGCTGCGGCCGCTGGCCCCCGACGTCCCGCTCGGTGAGGCGCTGCTGCGCCGGCAGGAGGCGCTGGAGGCGGCCCGGTCGGCGGTCACCCAGCTGACCGAGGAGTACCGCGCCGGGATGCGGCGGCACGACGCCGACCACCTGGTGGAGGTGATCACCGGGGCGCGGGTGCTCCGCGAGCGCCTGCGGGACGCGCAGAACGGCGCCCGGGTCGAGGTGCTCTGGTTCTGCCGGGCCAACCCGCTGGCCATGCCCGGCCAGGACAACGTCGAAGAGTTCGACGCGCTGGCCCGCGGGGTGCGCTACCGGGCCATCTACGAGCGCGAGATGCTCCTCGAACCGGGCGGGCTCGAGGACATCGAGCGGGGCGTACGCGCCGGAGAGCAGGCCCGGGTGCTGGACCGGCTGCCGGTGCGGCTGGCCATCGTGGACGGCCGGACGGCGATCTGCCCGCTGGTGCCGGACCGGGAGAGCGGCGAACCGAGCGCCGCGGTGATCGGCCGCAGCCAACTGCTCGACGCGCTGATCGCCCTCTTCGAGAGTTACTGGCGGATATCCACGCCGCTGCGCTCGTCCGCCCCGCCGGTCGACGGGCCGGCCGTCGACGGCTACCGGCCGGACCCCGACGAGGTTCGGCTGCTCGCCCTTTTCGTGGCCGGCGTCCCGGACAAGTCCATCGCCTCCCAGCTGGGGGTGAGCCGCCGTACCGTGCAGCGGCGGCTGGCCGACCTGATGACCGTCGCCGGCGTGGACACCCGGCCGGGGCTTGCCTTCCAGGCCGCCCGCCGGGGCTGGATCTGAGGCGACGGGGCGGGACGGCCGGTAGCCGCCCCGCCCCGTCCCCCGTCAGCGCAGCCCGTACGCGTCGAGCACGGTCTGGTCGACGCTGTTGCCAGCACGGTCATCGGCGTGCACCCGCAACGACACCGTGCCGTGCCCGGCCGGCACCATCGCGGTGAACCGAGTGCCCGAGCCGTGGACCGGCACCGACTGCCAGGTCCGCCCGGCGTCGAAGGACACCTCGACCCGCATCCCGACGCCCGTCGGCGCCGGCACGCCGGCCGGCTGGCGCACGGTCAGCCCGAGCTGGTGCGGTCGGCCGCCGGGCACCTCGCCGCGCAGGTCGGCGGGGACCTGGTAGTCCACCTGCAGCAGCGGCAGCGGCTCGGCGGCGTCCCCGGCCGGCCGGGCCGAGGTGAACTGCCACGCCGTGTCGGTACGCGTGGCCCAGCGCCACTCCTCGGAGGACCGCTCGGTGCTGAGGTCCAGCCGGTAGCGGGCCGCACCCGGGGTGGTCGGCACCGGTGCCCAGCCGCTGGAAAGGTCGGCGAGCTGCTCCCCGTCCCGGCTCAGCCGGGCCTGCACCCTGTCCCACTCCTCGCTGAACCGGGCCGCGCCGTAGTGGCCGTCCGCGTCGACGAACTCGGCCACCCGCAGGTTCAGGGTGTCGCCGGTACGCGCGGGCACCGGCACCCCGCCGCCCGCCGGCACGGCCGGCCGGACCACCGCGCCGTGCCAGGTCTCGGTGACCCGGTCGTCGGCGGCGTACCGGCGGGGCGGCTGGACGAGCCCGCCGACCAGCGGGCCCCAGTCGGACCAGGGAAGCCGGTGCAGCACCCGCTGCTGCCACCAGGAGTCCCCGGCGCTGACGAACTCCTGCCGCACGGTGCCGGTACGCACCATCCGCTGGTCGTCGTTCCACGAGTACTGCTGCCAGGGACGCCACCCGAACCGCTGCTCGCTGGCCCAGTCGAATCCGCCGGTGTCGGCGTAGCGGGCGGTCACCTCGGCGGTGTTGTCCGCAGTGACCCGGTGCAGGATCCGATCCGGGACCCGCCCCTGCGACACCTGCCACACGTCGTACAGGTAGGGGCTGTCCACGGTCAGCGTCACGTCCAGGGTGGCCCGGCCGCTCTTCGCCGCCGCGATCATCGGCTGCCCGTCGTCGTACGCGACCACCAGCGACGGAATCGGCAGCCGGTCCCCGTCCGGACGCCAGACCGTCCACGCGCTTTCGTCCGCCACGCGGACGATGAGCACCATCGCGGCGCCGGCCGCCGTGGCATCGGCGATCTGGTCCCCCTCGGCACGGTCGTAGCTACCGGCGATCAGCGCGGCCGCACCTCGGACCCCGGCCCGGGCCAGTTCGGCGGCGCTGCCGTCACCCGCCCAGACCAGCGGCAGCTTCCGCCGGCCGGCCGGGGCCGGCGACCGGCCCAGCAGGTTGATGTCCAGCGGACCGGAGACGTTGCTGACCTGGGCGTCCACCATGGGCGCGACGAGCTGCCAGCGGGAGGCGAACTCGAACTCGCCCTGGCGCACCGGCCGGGTCGGCGTGACGTTCACCTGCTGGACCGTGCTGAACGTCATCACGCCGTGGTCGACCTGCCGGCCGTTGCCGAAGACGCGGTGCTCGTAGAAGCTGAGCGTGTCCCGCTGCTCGCTGGGCTTCGGCGTCTCGATGCGCACCGGCGTGCCCTTGCGCGGGTCGAGCACCAGGGTCAGGTCCCGGTCGACGGTCAGCTCGGGATCGGTGACCAGGGTGAGCTGCTCGTCCAGCGGGACGCCGTGCTCGATCAGCCCCTGCAGCAGGTACGGGCCCTCCTCGACCTGCACCTGCCACTGCATCCCGCGGAAGAGGTAGCCGAGCCGGTCGGACTCCCGGTGCTCGCCGAACAGGGTCACCACCGATGCGCCGCCCGGCTGCCCCTGCATGTCCAGCGCCTTGATGGTGACGGTGTGCAGCGGGCCGCTGAGGGTCAGGCCGATGGCGGTCCGCACCGCGACACCGTCCGCACCGGTCGCCACCAGCCACCCGCCGTACACCCCGCGGTCCAGCTTCGCCGGGTCGGCGTGCAGCGGGACGTTCACGCTGCCGCCGGCCGGCACGGTCACCTCCGCGCCGTCGAGCGACACCCCGTCGGGCTCGGTCGCACCGGTGTCCAGGTTGCGCAGCTGCAGCGCCAGCCGCAGGGTCTGCGCCGCGCCGGTGCCGTTGGTGTACGTCACGGTCCGCTCCACCGCCGCGCCGCCGGTGGCGATCCGGCCGAAGTCGGCGGTGGCTGAGCCGTACACCCGCTGGCTCAGCGCGCGGGCCACGTCGACCCGGCCGCCGCCCTGCTCGAAGACGGTCAGCGCGGGGTTCGCCTTCGTCGTGCTGACCAGCGCGTCCTTGAGCTTCCCGGCGGTCCAGTCCGGGTGTTCCTGGGCGAGGATCGCCGCCGCGCCGGCGACGTGCGGGGTCGCCATCGACGTCCCCGACGCCCGCGTGTACGCGTCGTCCACCGGCGTACCCATGGCGGTGCCGGCGGCGCGGGCGGCGACGATGCCGACGCCCGGGGCGGTGATCTCCGGCTTCAGGCCGTTGTCGCCCAGACGCGGACCACGGCTGGAGAAGTCGGCCAGGTTGTCGTCGCGGTCCACCGCGCCGACGGTGAGCGCCGCGGCGGCCGCGCCCGGCGTCCCGACCGTGCCCGCCTCGCCCTCGTTCCCGGCGGCGATCACGAAAAGCGCGCCGGTCTCGGCGGTGAGGTCGTTGACCGCCTGGCTCATCGGGTCGGTGCCGTCGGTGGCCGGGCCGCCGAGGCTCATGCTGATCACCTTCGCGCCGGAGTGGGCGGCCCACTCCATGCCCGCGATGATCCCCGAGTCGTAGCCGCTGCCGCCGTCGTCGAGCACCTTGCCGATCAGCAGCTTCGCGCCGGGCGCGACGCCCTTGCGCAGCCCGTCGGACGCGGCGCCGCTGCCGGCGATGGTGGCCGCCACGTGGGTGCCGTGGCCGTGCCCGTCACGGGCGCTGCCGCCGCCGGTGAAGTCCTGCGTCTCGGCGATCCGGCCGGCCAGGTCGGGGTGGGTGGCGTCGACTCCGGTGTCGAGGACCGCGACCCGGACGCCCGCGCCGTCCCGGCCGGCCGCCCACGCGGCCGGGGCCCCGATCTGCGGCACGCTGTGCTCCAGCGCCGGGTGGACCCGCCCGTCCAGCCAGACCCGGGCGATGCCGGCGCCGAGCCGGACCGGCCCGTTCGCGGCGGTCCGCGCGGCCGGCGCGACCTTCAGCGTGCTCCACAGCTGGCCGAGGTCGCCCTTGGCGACGCGCAGCGCCGCGCCGTTGATGCTCTCGAGCGGCCGGGCGGCGGTGGCCCCGGACAGCGGTCGGAGCCGGCCGGCGGCCGGCTCCTGGTAGCGGACGATCAGCGGCAGTGCGCCCTGCGCGGCGTCGCCGTACCCCTCGGCGACCAGCTTCTGCACGTCGAACAGGTCGGCGTCGAGCACCCCGGCGGAGACGTACGGCACGACATCGCTGGGCAGGACGCGCAGCCCACCGTCGGCCGACACGGTCTGGAAGGTGATCCGCTCGCGGCCGGGGCCGGGCTGGACGGTGGCGGCGACCCGGCCGGGGGCCGCCTGGGCCAACTCGACCCGGTCGCCGGTGATGAGGGTAATGCGGGCGGGCGCGGCGCCCGGGATGGACGCGGCCGGTGCCGGGGCGGTGGTCCGGGCGGGCGGGTCGGCGGACGCCGGTGCGGCGAACCCGACCACCAGCGCGCCGACCGCGCCGGCGGCGAGCCAGCGTGGGGGCCAGTGCATGCGATGCGCTCCTCTACTCCGAGGGCCGGTCCCAGGAGACCGACCGCTCGGAGTCTGCGACGGAGATCATCGGAAGGTCACTAGCTGCGGCCTGCCGCATCGGCGACATGTCGCCAGGTGGACAACGGCCGGCCGGGGTCGGACCGCCGGATGGCCGGCGGGTTGCCGATCGGGGACCGTATGGCTGATGGCCGGGGTGCCGGACGAGCGCTTCGCCGCTCGGCTCGTGAGCCGTCGCTTCCTCCGGCGACGGCTCGCCGATCCACCGACCTGATCGGGGTCGACACCCGATCGGGTCCGGCTCAACCGGTCCGCCCGCCGCGGCCGGCCCGCGACTCCTCCGGCACCCCGACCGCCGCGGTCCCGACCACCCCCTGGCCAGGCCCACGGCCGCCGGGCCGCGCGTCCGGGCGGACACGGGCCTACCGCCCCGCCCGGACTCCACCTCAGCGCAGCCCGTACGCCCCGATGACCGCCCACTCGACGGTCGCTGCCGGCCCCGGCGGCGGCACACCGCCGTCGGGGTAGGCCCCTACGGTAACCCGTTGGCGACGCGGCACGGGTACGCCGACCGGACGATGCCGGTGCGCCCCGACCGCTGAGCCCGCACTCAGCGGCGGCTGCCCCGCCAGCCCTGCACCGGCAGGTCGAACTTGGCGACCAGCCGGTCGGTGAACGGCCGCGCCTTGAGCCGGACGATGCGCACCGGCAGCGCACCCCGGCGCACGGTGACCCGGGCTCCCGGGGGCAGGTCGTACACCCGCCGACCGTCGCAGCAGAGCACCGCGAGGGTGGTGAACGGGTCCACCGTGATCGCGAAGGTGGACGTCGGCGCGGTCACCAGGGGGCGGCTGAACAGCGCGTGCGCGCTGATCGGCACCAGCAGCAACGCCTCCACCTCCGGCCAGACCACCGGGCCACCACCGGAGAACGCGTACGCGGTGGAGCCGGTCGGGGTCGCGCAGACCACGCCGTCGCAGCCGTACCGGGACAGCGGCCGGCCGTCCACGTCGACCAGCAGCTCCAGCATCTGGGCCCGCTCGCCCTTCTCCACGCTGATCTCGTTCAGCGCCCACGACTCGATGGTCGGGCCGCCGTCGAACTCCGCGGTCACGTCCAGGGTGAGCCGTTCGTCCACGGTGTAGTTGCGCCCGACCACGTCGCGTACCGCGCTGTCCAGGTCGTCGATCTCCGCCTCGGCGAGGAAGCCGACCTTGCCGAGGTTGATGCCGAGCAGCGGCGCCTTCGCCGGTCGGGCCAGCTCGGCGGCGCGCAGGAAGGTGCCGTCCCCGCCCAGCGCGAAGACGATCTCGGCGCCCTCGGCGGCCTCCAGTCCGGTCACCGGCACCACGCCGGGCAGGTCCAGATCGTCGGCCTCCTCGGCCACCACCCGCACCTCGAAGCCGGCCGCGATGAGGTCCGCCGCCACCGCCCGGGCGTGCTCGGTGCTGCGCCGACGCCCGGTGTGCGTCACCAGCAGAGCGGTTCGGCTCACCCGGACACCTCCTCCGTCGTGGGCTCCGGCGCGTCGGCCGGAGGCGGGAAGCCCTGCGGGCCGGCGGCCACCACCGCGCGGACCCGCTCGGGGTCCGCGGCGGGCGCGTCCCGGCGTAACCATACGAAGAACTCGACGTTGCCGCTCGGCCCCGGCAGCGGACTCGCCGCGACGCCGGCCAGCCCCAGGCCGAGCTGCGCCGCCGCGGCGGCCACGTCGAGCACCGCCTCCGCACGCAACTCCGGGTCGCGGACCACGCCACCGGCGCCGACCCGCTCCTTGCCGACCTCGAACTGCGGCTTGACCATCAGCGCCAGGTCACCGGCGGGGGTGGTGCAGCCGGCCAACGCCGGCAGCACCAGCCGCAGGCTGATGAACGACAGGTCCGCCACCGTCAGGTCGACCTCGCCGCCGACGGCCTCCGGCGTGAGGGTACGGACGTTGGTGCGCTCGAGCACGCGCACCCGGTCGTCGTTCCGCAGCGACCAGGCCAGCTGCCCGTACCCGACGTCGACCGCCACCACCTCGGCGGCGCCGGCGCGCAGCAGCACGTCGGTGAAGCCGCCGGTGGATGCGCCGGCGTCCAGGCAGCGCCGGCCGGCGACGGTCAGCCCGTCCCGGCCGAACGCGGCGAGCGCCCCGGCCAGCTTGTGGCCGCCGCGGGAGACGTACTCGGCGGTGGGATCGGCACCGGTGACCAGCAGCGGGTCGGCGGGGTCGACCATCGCGGCAGGCTTGCGGGCCGGCACCCCCCGCAGCTGGACGCGGCCGGCCTCCACCAGCGCGGCGGCCTGCTCGCGGGAGCGGGCCAGGCCGCGGCGGACGAGTTCGGCATCCAGCCGGGTACGACGTGCCATGGGTGGTTCTTCTCCGCCTCTCCTCAGGCCTGGTCGATGCTGGCCAGGGTCTCGCGCAGCGTCTCGTACGCCGCCTCGTACTGGGCGATCTGGTCCGCCGGGGAGAGCGCCTCGGCGTTGATCATGGCGTGCACCGCGGCGTCCACCGCCGGGTGCCGGGCATCCCCCACGTCCTCGACGGGGGCGGGCGCCGGCCGTGCCCCCGGCGGTGGCCCGGGGCGGTACGGGGCGGTCACGACGCGGCACCGCCGGTCTGCTTGCGGCCGGCCGCCTTCTTCGCCGGCCTGACCGGCGCCTCCTCGGCCGAGGTACGCGACACCGTCGCGGCCGGCTTCTTCGCGATCGCCTTCTTCGCCACGGCCTTCTTCGCCACCGCCTTGCCGGGGGTGGGCGCCGGCCGGTCCGGCGGGGCGGAAACCGGGGCCGCGGCGGTCGGTTCGGCCGGGGTCGGGGCGGTCCTCGCCTCGCGCAGCTGCCGTTCCAGCTCGTGCACCCGGCGGGTCAGCTCGGCGACCTCGTCGGCGGTGGCCAGCCCGACCGCGCCCAGCGCCCGGTCCACCTCGAAGCGGATCAGCTTGGTCAGCGCCTCCCGGTTCGCCAGGCCGGTGGAGACCAGCTCCTCGGCGAGCGCCTGGAGCTGGGCGGCGGTGGCGCCGCCCTGGCCGACCGCGCGTCGCACGGTGTCCTGGGCCTTCTTCCGGGGCGCCTCCGTCAGGCCCATGGCCAGCTCGAGATAGGCGCGCCACGCGTCCTGCATGCCTGAGTCCTTCCACGGGGCGGGGTGTGCAGGTGTTCACGCTACCGGGCACCCCGGACGTCCCCTTGCGGTACGGTGCCGGGGAGAACGGCGTGGCGTGGTGAGGAGACGATGTGGCCAGCGTGGACGAGTGCCGGCAGGCGTTGCAGGAGCTGGCTGCCCGGCTGAACGGCCACGCGGAGGCGCAGGAGCGGATCGACCTGGACCGCACCCTGGTGTGCCGGATCACCGACCTGGACACGGCGTTCCACGGCAAGCTGGAGGGCGGCCGGCTGGTCGACCTGACCGAAGGCGACGACCCGAAGGCGAAGATCGCGTTGAACGCCACCAGCGACGACCTGGTCGCGCTGGTGCACGGCCAGCTCGACCTCGCCAAGGCGCTCGCCGCCCGGCGGGTGTCCATCAAGGCGAACCCGTTCGACCTGATGAAGCTCCGCAAGCTGCTCTGACCCAAGCGGACCCGGCCGCCCGGGGAGGTCAGTCGGGCCGGCCCAGCGCGGCGAGGGCCTCCGCCGCCGCCGGGGACGCGGGCCGCACCCGCGGGCCGACGCCCGTCGACCACGCCACCGCGCAGAGCGCGGCGAGCGCGTCGAGCGGGCGTCCCGCGCCGTCCAGGATCAGCCCGCCGTCGGCCACCTTCACCGACCAGCTGCCACCGTCCGGCGCGCCCGGCACCCCGACCACCGCCGCCGGGTTGAAGAGCCCGGCCAGGTCGACGGAGACGTACGCCGGTCGGCGCTCCTCCGGGGCGGCCAGCAGCTCGGGCAGGCCGCTGACGCCGGTGAGCACCAGCAGGCTGTCCAGCCCGGCCCGGCGGGCACCCTCGATGTCGGTGTCCAGCCGGTCGCCGACCACCAGGGTCCGCCCCTCGCCGGCGCGCCGGGCGGCGGTGGCGAAGAGCGCCGGTTCCGGCTTGCCCACCACCACGTCCGGGTCCCGGCCCAGGGCGGTACGCAGCACCGCCACCAGGGAACCGTTGCCCGGTAACGGGCCACGCGGGCTGGGCAGCGTCCGGTCGGTGTTCGTCGCGTACCAGGGCGCCCCGGCCCGGACCGCCAGGGACGCCTCGGCCAGGTCGACCCACCCGACCTGCGGGCCGTAGCCCTGGGCCACGGCGGCCGGCTCCTCGTCGGCCGTCGCCACCGGACGCAGGCCGACGGCACGCAGCTCCGCACGCAGCGCCTCCGCCCCGACGACCAGCACCGGTGCGCCGGCCGGCAGCCGGTCGCGCAGCAGTTCGGCGGTCGCGGCGGCGGAGGTGAGCACCTCCTCCGGCCGGGCCGGCACGCCCATGCCGGTGAGCAGGTCGGCCACCTCACTGGAGCGGCGCGAGGCGTTGTTCGTCGCGTACGCCACCGCCCGGCCCTCGGCGTGCAGCCGAGCGACCGCCTCGACCGCGCCGGGGATCGGCCGGTCGATCAGGTAGATCACCCCGTCCAGGTCGAAGACGACCAGGGTGTACCCGTCGACCAGCCGTTCCCCGACGCTTTCGGTCACCGGCGGTCCGCCTCCGCGCTGCGGTCCGTCTCGGCGGGCGCCTCCGCCGTACCGCCCGCCTCGGCGGAACGGGCCGGCGAGCCCTCGCCAGGTCCGTCAGCCGGGTCGGCCGTCGTGGCATCCCCGGTCGCCGTGTCGGCGGCGAGCGACCGGGCCGTGGCGTCGGTCAGCTCGTCGTCGCCGAGGTCGGCGGCGTTGCGGTCGCGGTAACCGGCGGACTCGCCCTCGAGGTCCGCGCCGTCGAGGTCCCCGCCGCGCAGCCGCGCGTCGCTGTCGAGGTCGTCGTCGTCCAGGTCGTCGTCCTCGTCGTCGGCGATGTCGTCCCGGTCGCCACCGGCGGCGTCCTCGTCCGCGTCACCGTCGAGGTCGTCGTCCTCGTCGAACTCGTCGTCCTCGTCCTCGTCGAACTCGTCGTCCTCGTCGTCGTCGAGGTCGTCCGCGTCGTCGTCCCGGCGGTCCAGTGCGTCCTCGGCGGAGCCGCCGCTGAGGTCGGCGTCCGGCTGGGCCGGCACGCCGCCCGGAGCACCCGGTCCGGCCGCGAACTCCTCGTCGTCCTCGTCGTCGCCCTCGATGATCACGCCGTCGAGCTCCAGCAGCCGCTCCGCGGCGTCGGTCTCGCCCTCGGCGTCCACGTCGGCGGCCCGGGAGAACCATTCCCGTGCCTCCTCGCGGCGGCCCACGGCGAGCAGCGCGTCCGCGTAGGCGTAGCGCAGCCGCCCGGCCCACGCCTCGGTCGAGTCGGTGGTCAGCTCGCGCACCTGGAGCATCGCCACGGCCGCGTCCTTCTGCCCGAGGTCACCCCGCGCCCCGGCGGCCACGATCAGCAGCTCGATCGCGACGGCCTGGTCGAGCTTCTCCCGGTCCGCGCCACGGAACAGGTCGATCGCCCGCTCCGGGCGGCCCAGCGCCCGCTCGCAGTCGGCCAGCACCGCCAGGTGGCTCTGCAGTCCGGTCATCCGGTGGTACGTGCGCAGCTCGGCGATGGCGGTCTGCCACTCCCCGGCGTGGTAGGCGGCCAGCCCGACCGCCTCCCGCACCGCCGCGATCCGCGAGGCGAGCCGGCGGGCCGCCATGGCGTGCGCCAGCGCCTCCGCCGGGTCGTCGTCGATCAGCTGGCCGGTCGCGACCAGGTGCCGGGCGACGGTCTCCGCCACCGGCTTGGCCAGCGACAGGAGCTCGGCCCGGACGGTGGAGTCGAGGTCGCCGGCGACCACCTCGTCCGGCAGCGCCGGCTCCGCCGCCCGCTCGCCCGTACGTCCCTCGGCGCGCTCGAACCGGTCGTCCCGCCGTTCCCGCTGCGGCCCGTAGCCGCCCTGCCGGCCGTCGTCCCGGCGCGGCCGGTCGCCGCCGTAGCCCCGGCGCTCCCCGTCCCGCTCGGTACGCTCCCGGCCGCCCCGGAAACCGCCCTCGCGGTTGTCCTCGCGACGGAACCCACCCTCGCGCTCCTCGCGGCGGTCGCCCCGGTAGCCGCCCTCCCGGCGCTCCCCGCCCCGGAAACCGCCCTCGCGGCGGTCGCCACGGAAGCCGCCCTCGCGCGGCGCCCCACCGTCACGGCGGAAGCCCTCACGGCGCTCGCCGTCCCGGATGCCGCCCTCGCGGTCGCCGCCGCGGAAGCCGCCCTCGCGGCGCTCGCCACCACGGAAGCCGCCCTCACGGCGCTCGCCACCACGGAAGCCGCCCTCACGGCGCTCGCCACCACGGAAGCCGCCCTCACGGCGCTCGCCGCCACGGAAGCCACCTTCGCGGTCGCCGCCGCGGAAGCCGCCCTCACGGCGCTCGCCACCACGGAAGCCACCCTCGCGGTCGCCACCGCGGAAGCCGCCCTCACGGTCGCCACCGCGGAAGCCGCCCTCACGGCGCTCGCCACCGCGGAAGCCACCCTCACGGTCGCCACCACGGAAACCGCCCTCACGGCGCTCGCCACCGCGGAAGCCACCCTCACGGTCGCCACCACGGAAACCGCCCTCACGGCGCTCGCCACCACGGAAGCCACCTTCGCGGTCGCCACCACGGAAGCCGCCCTCGCGGCGCTCCCCGCCGCGGAAGCCGCCCTCACGGCGCTCCCCGCCGCGGAAGCCACCCTCACGGTCGCCACCACGGAAACCGCCCTCACGGCGCTCGCCACCACGGAAACCACCTTCACGGCGCTCGCCACCACGGAAGCCGCCCTCACGGCGCTCCCCGCCACGGAGACCGCCCTCACGGTCCCCGCCACGGAAACCGCCCTCGCGCGGCGCTCCGCCGTCCCGGCGGAAGCCCCCCTCGCGGCGGTCACCGCCGCGCGGGCCACCGTCATGGTCATCCCGACGGTCGCCACCGCGGAGGCCGCCCTGGCGGTCATCGCGGCGCAAGCCGGTACTCCGGTCGTCGCGGCGGAAGCCCTCGCGACGCTCACCGCCACGGAAGCCGCCCTCACGGTCACCGCTGCGGAAGCCACCCTCGCGGCGCTCACCGCCGCGGAAGCCGCCCTCACGGTCGTCACGGCGGGAACCGCCCTCGCGCTGGCCGCTGCGGAAGCCGCCGTCGCGGGAACCCGACTGGGAGCCACCCTCGCGGCGGTCACCGCCGTAGCCGCCGCGCGAGCCGCCCGAGCGGTCGTCGCGGCTGCCCCGGTACGAGGGACGGTCGTCGCGGCGGGCGTCATCGCGCCCCTGCCCACGCTCGGCGCGGTCCTCGTAACGACGGGGGCGATCTCCGCCGTGCGGTCCTGAACTCACAGGTACATCCTTCCTGAGTGCGTCGCCAAGGACGCTAACGCAGTCGAGGGCCGACCCTGCTGGGGCGCCCCTCGACTGGAATGTTTGTCCGGCGGTGTCCTACTCTCCCACACCCTCCCGAGTGCAGTACCATCGGCGCTGGAGGGCTTAGCTTCCGGGTTCGGAATG
>NZ_JBIAFE010000038.1:0-50019 GCF_042869115.1 Micromonospora sp. NPDC007230
AACACACCACCGGTGAAAGCCAGACCAGCAACACCAAGAACACTCTTACGCAGCATCGAGTTCATGATCAAAGCTCCATTCGGGGGTTGGCGCACCACAGCCCGATGGGGGTCGGACAGCATGCGCAAGCACCGTCAGGCGCTCAAACAAGGGGGGAAAGTCTTCGACCAGCGGCTCGCGGGGCGGGTTCGCCTCTTCGCGGCGCCGGGACCATATCCAACGACCGGCGGCCCGCCATCATTCCGGGCCCGGCCACCCCATCTCACGGGGGTGTGCCTACCTCGGCCGTGCAGCCATGTTCAACGAAACCCGGCCGCCCATCATTCCGGTCCCGGGATGCCGCCGACCACACCCACAAACCGGACATCGCCCACCACAACAGCTCACCAAGTGGGCGCGAAACGCCCTTGATCCACTCCATGTCGCGGAAACGGCGGTAACCGACACGCGCCTACACCGCCACATCCCCGACAGGGAGTCGATCACGGGCGGGCCAGGACGGGAGGCCACACTTTCGGCGCAACCGGCGGCCGAGCCGGTGCCCCGCCGAGGCGCGGACCGTGCGCAGGTACACATGCCGTACCCGGGGTGCGAACCGCGCACGCCGGACAGCCGGACGGTGCCGGACCACGACGCGAGGTGTGCCGGACGGTCAGGCTTGATCCCTGCGCTGGTCACGGTGGGCAGCCGGGCACGGCGGGACACGCACGCCGCAACCAAGCACAGCGCAGACGAAACCGGCCGGCCCAGAAGGGCCGGCCGGTTCACGAGGTGCAGGAAGTCACCAGACCTGCTGGACGATGTCCGCCGCCTGCTCCTCCCACTGCGCGTACGCGTACGGGAAGGCGGACACCTGCACGGTCTGCGCGGCGGCGGTCAGCGGCAGGTCCTGCCAGTCGCCGACGTTCTTCAGCGCGCCGAAGAACGCCTTGGACGCGTAGTCCGGGTCGGTGATCTGTTCGGGCGTACCCCAACCGGACGACGGGCGCTGCTGGAACAGGCCCTCCGAGTCGTGGTCGTTGTACGTGCCCAGGTGGCCGAGGTTGTACAGCTTCGACTCCTGGAGGGAGGTCGCGACGCCGATCACGGCGCCCCGCTCCCCCACGCCGGTCTCCTTGGCCGCCTTGACGATGGCCTTGGCGTTGGAGACCTGCTCGTCGTTGAGCGGGATGCGCGACTGGGCGCCCTCGACGCCGTGCGGGATGAGTTCGTCCCGGCTGGGCCGGTCGGCCTTGGTGGGAACCTTGTCGCTGGCGGTGGTGAGACCGGACTCGACCGTGTTGCCGGTGGCCAGGTCGATGGCGGCGACGGCGCCGGCGTGCGGGCCGGTGGTGACCGGCGCGGCGAAGGCGCTGGGGCCGACGGCCAGCCCGCCCAGGACGGCCACACCGGCGATGCTCAGCGCGGCCTTGCGGCGCGGGTTCTTGGCGATGTCGGGAAGCGATCGGGTGACGAGCTCGGCCTTGTCCTGCGCGGTCTTCGCGAGGGCGGGCAGCCGGCGGGTGACGAGCTCGTCCTGCGCGGTCTTCGCGAGGCCGGGGAGCCGGCGGGCGACGAGTTCGGCCTTACCTTGCGCGGTTTTGGCGATGGCGGGGAGCCATCGAGTGAAGTGCTGCTTCACGATGGTTGCCCTTTCGATCGTTACGACGCGCTCCGGGGTGAGCGAGCCTCGGGGGAAGTACTGACCGGTACGGGTTTACGTTCCGGCCGTACGGGGGACACAACCAGCTTGACGTGTCCGTCATTCCGGATATGCCGGAGTGGCCGCTGGCGGCGGTCCAGGTCACATGGGGTGCTGGACGGGCTGACCGAGTCGCACCGGAACGGGACGAAGACCCCAAAGGGCCGACAGCGCTCAGGCGGCCGTCGGGGTACCGAACCGGACGAGGACGTGCCAGAGCTGCTTGAGGTGCTGGAGGGTGACCTCGATCGGCCCCCGGTCGGCCCAACGGTCCGGTTCCCGCACCACCGAGGCGGCGGCCCGGCCGATCAGGGCGGCGTCGACAGGCTCCCCCGGGCGGGCGAACTCGGCGTGCACCCGCGCGGCCAGCGGCGGGATCGCCGGACCCCGGAACTCGGCGTCGATGCCGTCGACCGGCAGTTCGAAGCCGGCGTGCCAGCGCATCGGAAAGCCGTGCCGCCCGGCGATGCCGGCGAGGATGCGCCCCACCTCGGTGCCCCGGAACGACGGGTCGACCACCAGGGCCTCGACGTCGCGGGCCAGGCCCAGCTCCCCGTGGATCTGGGCCTCGATGTAGTCGTCCAGGGCACGCCCGGCCACGCCGGACCGCCGCGCCCTGCGGCGCAGCAGCGCACCCAGCAGGGTGCTGGTGTCCATACCGGCCACGCCGAGGCAGACGCCGGTACCGGCAGTGGCCGACAGCAGCGCCGCGAGCACCGGCTCGAAGATGTCGAGCGTGCCGAAATCCGTCGGCTGCGTGTGGCTGTCACCGAAGCTGAAGGTGGCTCTGGCGAGGGCCTCCGGGCGCAGCCGCAGGTGGCAGGAGCCGAACCGGGGGCAGGCGCCGTCGGCGTGGTCCAGCAGGTTCAGGCCGCCGTACTTCGGGCGTTCCGCGGGGAGCACACCGGGCCGCTGGTACGCCCCGCCGAAGAGCACCTCCTCCCAGCGGTCCCGGTCCCCGCCGGGGAACGCGGTGAGACCGCCGTTGGAGATGCCGGTTTCGAACTGGCTGCGGTAGACGCCCTCCTGGTCGAGCGCCTCGGCCACCGCGCGGCCGTCGGGCAGCAGCCGGTCCGGGTGGAAGTTCAGCGTCAACCGCCCGTGTGCGGCCACCGCCGCGATGACCTCCTCGGTCCGGTACGCGGTGTCCGCGCTGGCGAGCGGACCGGCGATGGCGCCCAGCGCCGCCGGCCGGTCCCGCAGCGCCACCTCGCGGACGTGCCGCAGGGCGGCGGCCTGCGCCGGGGTGAGCAGGGGTGTGGTGGCGGGATCGGGCACGGCCGCGATTATGGCGACTGGAAACGCCGACCGCAGGCGGATTTCGGCCGTCAGGCGTCGGTGCCGAACCCGTCCCGGCTGCTGCGTTCCGCCGGGCCGAGCAGTTCCTGGAAGATGGTGAGGTGCAGGCCGGCGGGTCCGTCGAGGCGGGCGTTGAGCGACTGCCACGGGGTGACCGTCGGCGGGGCGACCTCCGTGGCGCCGGCGGCGACCAGGCGCTCGGTCACCGCGCGGCTGTCGTCCACTTCGAACGCCACCCGTAGCCGGGGCGCGACCTGCCTACCGACCTCCACCTCGTCGATCATCCGCTTCTGCGCGGGGTTGGCCAGCTCCAGGGTGGCCCGGCCGGCTTCCAGGATCACCACCCGGGCACCGTCACCGCCCGAGTACGCCGCCTGCTCGGGCAGACCCAGGGCCTCCCGGAAGAACGCGACCGCGGCGTCGTAGTCGTCGGCCTCGACGACGAGGCGCAACTGGCGGACGGTCGGTGGTCGGTCGTTTCCCGCTGCGGTCATGGCAGCCGATCATAGTCGTCCGGACGCGCCCCGCCCGGTGCCGAAAGGGCGAACCGCTTGGCCATGCCCTCGAATTCGGCGTCGACCCGCGGACTCGGTCGACGTGTGGCGGGGTCCGACACGGCCGGACGAGGCCCCCGCGTCACGCTGGCGGGTCTTCTTCAAAGTTGCTCAAACGCGCCAGCCTCGCTACAGCCCGTAACCTACGATCGCCACCGTCGTTAAACACGCTCGGCGAGATGCCGGTGTCGAGGAGCGTGCCGTCGTCGCCGCATCTCACACCCACCAAGCCCGCCGCGGCTCGACCCGCCGCCGCCTCCCGTTCGACCCACCGCCGGCACCCGCACTGGCAGCGCCACCTCACCGTGGCCCAGCGGCAGCTCGGTGACCTGGCTGGCGCGGGACGCCGGCGGTGGCGGCCGACAGCCCATGCCGGGGCGAACGCTGCTTCGACTGCGGCAATCCCTTCCCCCGGCGGCCGCCCATCCGGAGAGTGCCACCACGACGCCGGCACCGGATCGCGATGCGGCCAGGTGGCCTCGCCACACTGCGCCTGATTACGCGTAGTGCAGCCGCCCGACGCTTGATAGTTGCCATCGACAACCCACCGCAGGTGCTGGCTCCCCAGGGCAGACATCGAAGCAGGACTATTTGGTATAGCAAAGGTTGTGACAAGTCGACACAGCGCTCAGCCCCCTGCTGGAAGCGCGCCCAGCAACCATTAAGGAGGCTTCAACGAGCTGTTGCCAGATGAAGAATTGGAACCGTGAATCATCATTTTCACGGCCAGGGAGCCATGTCGTCGCGCTGGGTCACCCACGGGGCCAACTCGACGTCACGGAGAGTAGTCACGTCGTCGCCGTAGATGTTGCACCCGCCAGCAGCCCACCGCTAGCATCGTCTCGGCACTAGGACAGTGGTGAACGCCAATTGCTCACGCCCATCGGATACGAACGGACAGGCTGGCCTGTGATGGGGGACGAGTCGGCCGCCTCCACCATTCACAATGGGAGCGAATTGCGCCGAGAGCCACTGCCTAGCCGTTTTCGGCAAGGGGGAGGCTTTGAAGGACCCGAGCATGAGGGCTGCCGAACGAGTCATTGAATACATGCAAGAGAATCTTGCAGATCAATTGACCGTTGACGACATGGCGAAGGCAGCCCTGTTCAGCAAGTTCCACTTTTCCCGCATCTTCCAGCGAGCCACCGGAGTCTCGCCGGGGCGGTTCCTCTCCGCCCTGCGACTGCAGCAGGCCAAGCGCCTGCTGATGTCCACCTCGCTCAGTGTCGCGGACGTCAGCCTGAGCGTCGGCTACTCCAGCGTCGGGACGTTCAGTTCGCGGTTCACCCGCAGCGTCGGACTGTCACCCACCACGTTCCGGCGCCTGGGGGGATTCACCACCCACGTCCCCATCGCCGACGGGCACGCGGTCGCCGACCGGCCGGGCGGGACGGTACGCGGGCGGATCACCGGAGTTCCGGGGATGCCCGCAAACCGGGTCTTCGTGGGGATGTTTCCGCAGCGAATTCCCGAGGGCCGGCCCGTGCAGTGCCGCATTCTCGACACCCCGGGACAGTTCACCCTCGACCCGGTACCCGTCGGGGCGTGGCACCTGCTGGCCCACTCGGTCGGACCGGACGAGGAGAAGGTGCCGGCGGCGGACGCCACCTGGGTCGGCAGCATCGGACCCCTGCTGATCACCCGGCACAGCTCCCTGGAGGTGGACCTCTCGCTCCAGCCGATGCGGATCGTCGACCCGCCCGTACTGCTCGCGCTGCTGGACGCCCGGCAATCGGCCCTGCGGCGGGAGCGGGCGCGACGGCGGACGATCGGCGCGCGCCACGGCTAGTGCGGCCGCGGCACGGCCCCCGCACCGGTGTCGGTGCGGGGGCGCGTCGGCCGCCGCCTCAGCGGACCGGATGGACGTGCATCGGCAGGCCACCCCGGACCCGCAACGACAGCATCGGCTCGGGTACGGCCCGGTGACCGGGCACCTTGGTCAGCCGCAGTTCGCGGGAGATCAGGGCCAGCACGAAGACCGCCTCGAGCATGCCCAGGTGGTTGCCCACGCAGAACCGGGGGCCGGCGCCGAACGGGAGGTAGGCGTAGCGCGGTCGGTCATGCCGGTGCGCCGGGTCGAACCGGCCCGGGTCGAACCGCTCGGGTTGCGCCCAGAAGGCCGGGTGCCGGTGCAACGTGTAGGGGCAGATCAGCACGTCCGCACCGGCCCGTACGTCGTAGCCGGCCACCGTGTCCGGGCCCTGCGCCTTGCGGGACAGCATCCACACCGGCGGGAAGAGGCGCATCACCTCCTCCACCACCATGGTGGTGTAGCGCAACCGGGGCAGGTCCTCGTATGTCGGCAGGCGGTCGCCCAGGACCTCGACCGCCTCGGCGTGCAGCCCCTCCCGCACCTCGGGGTGCTCGTCGACCAGGTGCAGCGACCAGCCCAGTGTGCTGGCCGTCGTCTCGTGCCCGGCCAGCAGCAACGTGATCAGCTCGTCCCGCATCCGCTGCCGGCCGACCCGGGGGTCGCGCTCCTCCCGGGTGGACTGGATGAGCCGGGACAGGGCGTCGTCACCGGCGACGCTCTCCCCGTCCCGGGCGATCCGGTCGGCCACCAGCCGGTCCACCACCCGTTGCAGGTTGCGCCGCGCCCGCCGGAACCGCACCTGCTTGGGCAGCGGCACCCACATCGGCACGGCGCTCATCGTGGCCAGCTCGAACATCGCCTGGTCCTGCATCGCCTCGAACGACCGGCCGACCGAGTGGTAGGCGCTCAGGTCGGTGTCGAGCAGGGTACGACCGAGCACGCCGAGCGTCAGGTCGGTCAGTCCTTCGATCACGTCCACCGGCTGTCCGAGCGCGGTGGCGCGCAGCCGGTCCACGAACCGGGCCCCCTCCTCGGCGACCACCCCGGCCTGCTGCGCGATCCGCTTGGCCTGGAAAACCGGCTGGATCGCCCGCCGCTGCTTGCGCCACAGGTCGCCCTCGCTGGTCAGCAGCCCGTCGCCGAGCGCCCGCCGGGCGTGCACCAGGCCGATGCCCTTGTGGTAGTTCCGGCTGTTGTCGGCCAGCACGTGCTTGGCGTGGTCCGGATGGTTGAAGAAGTAGAACGGCTTCGGCTCGGGGGCGAGTCGCACGGCGTCGCCGAACGTACGGGCTGCCGAGGTCATCAGCCCCAGCCGGTCGAAGCCGAACTTCCACAGTGTCGGCAGCAGGGCGACGCCGGCGGGGCCCGGTGGCACGGCCCGGCTCCTGGTGACGGTCACCGCCCGACCTCGCTGTGCTCCGCGCCGACCTGACGGAACCGGCCGCGGAAGAAGAGCACCGGTTCCTCCTCCCGCTGCCGTTCCACCGACAGCAGCCGACCGATGAAAATCGTGTGGTCGCCGCCGTCGTACGCCCGCGACAGCGTGCACTCGAAGCGGGCCAGGGCGCCCTCGATCAGTGGCGCCCCGGTCGCCCGGCCGGGCACCCAGTCGACGGCGTCGAACTGGGCCCGGCCGAGCGGTCGCCACTTGTCGGCGAAGTGGCGGGCGATCTTCTCCTGGTCGGCGGCCAGCACCGACACCCCGAACGTGCCGGCGGCCTGCAGGGCCTCGTGCATGACCGCCCGCCGCTCCACGCAGACCAGCACCAGGGGCGGGTCCAGGGAGACCGACGTGAACGAGTTGGCGGTCATGCCGTGCGGAGCCGGGCCGCCGACGGTCACCACGGTGACCCCGGTGGCGAAGGTACCGAAGGCTCCCCGTAGCTGTTTGGTATCGGTGACCTGCCCGGACGGTTGGTGGTCGACGCTCACGTTGGTCCCCTCCTCGCGGTCCCTGTCGGGTCAGGCCCGGGCCAGGGCCCGGTACGGTTCCAGCGCCCGGATCAGCGGCTCGGGCACGCGGGTGGGCACGGTGCGGGTGTTCGGCCCGCGCATGCACGCCACCCGTTGCCGTCCCCGGGCGATCAGGGTCTCGCCGCCGCCCGGGTCCAGGCGTACGTAGTCGAAGCTGAACTCGACCTGCGTCTGCGCCAGGTCCACCAGCCGCATCCGGATCGACAGTTCGTCGAACGCGGTGATCTCGGCGAAGAACTCGCAGTCGACCTTCAGGGTGAACAGCTTGAGGTCGCCCTGCAGATCGGCCAGCACCTCGGGGGCGTTGCGCTTGAGGAACATCTCCCGGCACCGTCCCTGCCAGCGCAGGTAGTTCACGTAGTAGACGTTGCCGACGATGTTGGTCTCCTCGAATCCCACGACGTGCGGGTACTCGAAGTAGTCGCTCACCGGTGCTCCCCCTTGCCGGTCAGGATCGCGAAGACCACCGGCTCGGCGCGGTCGCGCAGCCGGGTCGAAAGGGTCGCCACCGCCACGGTGCCGGCGGTGAGCACCACCCAGCCGTCCCGCCTCGGCGGGGTCAGGGTCAACGGGGCGCCCGGCAGGCCCGCCTTCTGCAGGCACTCGACGGCGGTCCAGACCCGGCTCGCGGCGACCTCGACGCTCTCGCCGGCCTCCCGGGCGATCAGCTCCACCAGGTCGTCGTACGAGCCGAGCAGATCCCGCCAGGCCTGCCGGTCCCGCGGCCGGACCTCCTCCACGTCGCAGGCCAGCGGCCCGGCCCCGGCCACCGCGAGCGTCACGCCGGCGCCGTGCGCGGCGGAGACGGCCTGGTCACCGTCGATCTCGGGTGCCCCGTCCGGCCGGTACCGGACCTGGACCGGGGCGCCGACGGCCCGACCGACGGCCACCGCGGTGCGGGCCCGCCGCCCGGCCACCCCGTCGGCCTCCGTCGGACCGTCCGGCTCCACCGCGACCGCCACCGCGGCACCGACCAGGTCGCCGATGGTGCGTTCCAGGTAGGAGCCGAGCAGCGGCGCCACCCAGGGACCAGCCCCGCCCTTCTTGCGTACGGCGTGCAGGCGCAGGCCCGCCCAGCGTTCGACCACCTCGCCGCTGTCGTCCCGGACGGCGATGTCGTAGACGTAGGTGTCGCCGTCCCGGCTGCGCTCGGTGGCGCAGTAGCGCAGTTCCCGATCCGCGGCGAGCCGGGGACCGCCGGGGTGGATCCGTTCGATGCCCGCCGGAAGCAACGTCCCGTCGGGCACGCAGACCTGGTTGCCGTGCATCAACGCGTCCCGCATCCCGGGGTCGCCGAGCAGCAGGTCGCCGGGGAGGAACCCGGCGAACCAGTCGGTCCCGCCGACCACGGCCACGTCCACGTCGACGTGCCGGGCCGCCGCCCGGTGGTAGCGGCGCAGCCGCTGGAACCGGCCGCCCTGGAACAGCGTGTCGCCGTAGAGGTCACGCTGCGGGTCGAGCGGCACCTCCGGCAGCCCCGCGCCGACCTGGTCGGGCGGCCCGGCCGGCGTCGGGTCGGTGGAGAAGACCAGCCGGGCCCGGAAGTGCTCGGCGGCGAAGCCGGTCTCCGCGCTGCGGATGGCCACCTCCACGGTGTCGTCGTCGGTGACGACCGCAGCGATCCGGATCGTGGTGGCACCGTCCGGCGGCACGACGATCGGCCGGCTGAACTCGGCCTGCTCGATGCGGGGCACGGTGCGGCGGCCGGTGAGGGCGGTCGCCACCTGGGCCATCGCCTCCATCCCGAACACCGCCGGGAAGAGCAGGTTGCCGTCCAGCAGGTGGTCGGCGAGGTAGAGGTCGGATCCGGCGCTGAGCGTGGTCTCGCAGACCAGCTCCACCCCGTGGTAGTGGACCAGCGGCTTGTCGACGAACCGGAGCAGCGGCAGCTCGGGCAGGTCGTAGCGGACCGTGTCGATGCCCTGGGTCCGACCGCTGACCACCACCACCGGCGGCACATCCGGGTCGGCGACCAGGCGCCGCATCAGCGCCACGCCCTGCTCGGGTGAGATCGGGGTGACGCCCTCGCGGGCCAGGCTCTCCACCACGGACAGCCGCTCCCCCATGCCCACGCCCGACCAGACCGACCACTCCAGGCAGAGGGCGCGGCACCGCGGGTGCCGGCGGCCGAACTCGGTGGTCAGGTCGGCCAGCCACTCGTTGGCGGTGGCGTAGTGCGCCTCGCCGCGTAGGCCGGCGCGGCCGATGATGCTGCCGAAGGTGACCAGCAGGCGCAGCCGGTCCGGGTCGACCGCGTCGAGCACGGCCCGCAGCCCGCCGACCTTCGGCGCGAAGGTACGCCGTACCGCCGCCATGTCCAGGCCGGTCAGCGCGGCCGGCTCGTTGCGGCCGGCGCCGTGCAGCACCGCGGTGACCGGTCCGAGCGCCCCGGTCACCTCGGCCACGGCCCGGCGGACCTGCTCGGCGTCGGTGACGTCGGCGCGGGCGTAATGGACGGCGACGCCGCTGTCAGCCATCCGGCGCAGGTTGGTCGCCAACTCGTCGTCCTCGGCCGGGTCGGACCGGCCCAGCACGGCCAGCCGCGCCCCGGCGTCGGCGGCCAGCGCGAGCGCGCACTCCGCCGTGATGCCCTTGCCGCCGCCGGTGACCAGCAGCACGTCGTCGGCGCCCAGCGGCTGTTCGGTCCGGCCGGCCCGGACCGGCAGGGCACGCAGGACGGGCACCCGGCGTACGCCGGTCTCGTCGTAGTGGACCTCGGCGTAGTCCGCCGTCGCGGCGACCTCGTCGAGCACCCGGTCGACCATCTCGCCGGCCTGCGGGGCGTCCACGACCGTCACCCGCAGCTGCGGCGCCTCCAGCCGCAGCGTCCGGGCCAACCCGGCCGCTCCGGCCCCGTGCTGCAGCAGGACGAACCGGGTGTCCGGGCCGGCCGCCAGCGCGGCGCGGGCGCCGAGCAGCGCCAGCTCCAACTGCTCCTCGGCACAGTCGGGCGGCAGACAGACCAGTACGCCCGAGCCGACCCCACGCTGCTGCAACGCCTGGCGCAGCCGCGCCGCGAGCGGGTGGTCGTCAGAGGCGAACACCTGCCAGCGCCCGTCACTCTCCTCGGCGCGCACCGCCGGCAGCGCTGCCACGTCCAGGTCGACGCGGAACGCCCTCGCCCAGGGGGCCGCGCCGGTCACCACCGGCGCGGCTCCGGTCTCGCCGGGCCGGGCGGTCGCCGCCAGTTCCTCCAGCGCCTCGGCCAGCTCGCGGACGGTGGCGGTGGCGAAGTTGGTCGGCGTGGCCGAGGCGGCGATCCCGCGCTGCTGGGCCGCCTGGTTGACCACCTGCCCCACGGTGATGGAGCTGAGGTGCAGGTCGTCGAGGAGCCGGCTGTCGCCGTGCACCATCTCGACCGGCAGCTCGGCCCGCTCGGCGGCGAGCCGGCGGAGCAGGTCCAGGCTGGACTCGCCCTCGCGGGCCGGCTCGACCACCCCGGTCGGCCGCGCCTCGGCGGGCCGGGCGACCTGCCGGACGGTCACCTCGGGGGCCTGTTCGCAGGGGCTGCCGAAGAAGGTGAACGTCTGCCCCACCGCCAGCGGTCGCACCAGCCGGCCGTGGAACAGCCCGCTGTGCACCTCCGGCGCACCCACGACGTATGCGGCCGCGACCACCCGCAGCAGCCCGCCGAGGGACTCGTCGTCGGTGTCCAGGGCCACCGCGGGAATCTCGGTCGCCGCGGCCGCCAGACCGGTGAGCACGTGCCCGGGCCCGACCTCCACGAACAGGTCGATGTCCTTGGCCGCGACCGTCACCGCCTGCTGGAACAGCACGGCGTCGGTGATCTGGCGGTGCAGCAGCGCCGGGATGTCGGTGTCGGGGCCGAGCACCTCACCGGTCACGGTGGAGACCACCGGGCGGCCGACCGGACCGAAGTCCTCGGCGGCGAGCCGCTCGGCGAAGGCCGCGGCGGCGGGGGCCACCAGCGGCGAGTGGAAGGCGTGCGACACGTTGAGCCGGGTCGCGCCGAGGCCCGCCTGGCGGGCCGTGTCGCAGAACTCCTCCACCGCCTGGACCGGGCCGGCCACCACCGTCTGCTCCGGGCCGTTGTAGCCGGCGACGACCAGTTCGGTGCCGTCGATCATCCGGGTCACCGTCTCGGCCGAGGCGGCGATGCCGGCCATGGTGCCGGAGGCGCTGTGCTCGGCCATGGTGCCGCCGCGTACGCCGGCGACCCGCAGCAGGGTCTCCGCGTCCATGGCACCGGCCCAGTGCAGGGCGGAGAGCTCACCGAGGCTGTGCCCGACCGCCACGGCGGCCTCCAGCCCGAGGTCGGTGAGGGCGGTGAGACCGGCCATCGAGCCGGTGACGATCCGCGGCTGGGCGACCGCGGTGGCCACCATGTCACCCGAGGTGGGCAGGGCCGCCCGCCGGTACACCTCGTCGACCTCCGGGAACCGCCGGCGCAGGGCGCCGCCGCTGGTGCCCCGGCCGGAGCCCTGACCAGGGAAGAGGTAGCCGATCCGGGCGGTGCCGGTGGCGTGGTTGAGGAAGCAGCGCCCGTCCGGGGAGAACAGCCGCGCCTCCCCGGCGTCCAGCGCCTCGGCGATCCGCTGGAGCTGCCGCTCGGCCTCCTCGGGCGAGGAGACGACCACGGCGGCCCGGTACGGCAGGTCGCGCAGCTCGCCGTGCAGGGTGGCGGCCAGGTCCGCGAGCTGCGCGTACGACACGTGCGGCACGAACTCGAGCAGCTTGGCCACCCGCTCGCGCAGGTCCGCCACGGACAGCGCGTCCAGCAGCAGCAGCTCCGCGTCCTGGCGGGACGAGGCGAGGCTGCGGGTCCGGCTGTCCAGGGTGGAACGGCGGCGCGTCTGACGCTTCTCCAGCACCACGTGGGTGTTGATGCCGCCGAAGCCCATCGCCGTGATGCCGGCGCGGACCGGCACGCCGGTGGGCCAGCGCTCCGCCTTCGGCAGCACCCGCAGCGCCGCGTCGTCGCTGGTGAGCAGCTCGTGCGGGTCCACGCAGCCGATCGCCGGCGGCAGCACCTCGTGGTGCACGGCCATGGCGGCCTTGATCAGCCCGGCGACGCCGGCCGCCGCCTTGGTGTGGCCGATCATGCCCTTGATCGAGCTGATCGCGGCCGGGGCGGCGGCGGAGTCGGCGGCCTGCCGGGCGGTGGACAGCGCCCGCAGCTCGGTGGCGTCGCCGACCGCGGTGCCGGTGCCGTGCCCCTCGAAGAGGCCGACCGTCTCGATGCCGAAGCCGGCCCGCTCGTACGCCCGGCGCAGCGCCAACTGGTAGCCGTTGACCTCCGGGCGGGTGATGCCGCCCTTGCCGTCGGAGGAGATGCCCCAACCGGCGATCGTGGCGTAGATCCGGTGCCCGGCCTCCAGCGCCTCCCGCTCGCGCATCAGCACGACCATGCCGCACCCCTCGCCGGGCCAGAACCCGTTGGAGTTGCGGTCGTACACCCGCATCTCGTTGCGGGCGAGCGCGCCGGTCTTGGCGAACCCGACGATCTCGAACGGGTCGATGGACAGGTCCACCCCACCGGCCACGGCGACGTCGACCTCGCCGTCGAGCAGCGTCTTGCAGGCGGTCGCCACGGACAGCAGGGAGGACGAGCAGGCGCCGTCCACGGTGTAGCCGCCGCCCTTGAGGTCGAAGTGGTTGCAGATCCGCCCCGCGATGGTGTTGGAGAGGCCGCCGGCGAGGGTGTCCTCGTCGATCTCCGGGAACGGCGACTTGTAGCGGGTCTCGAAGTCGGCGAGGAACTCGGCGAGCTGGTCGTCGTTCCAGTCCTGCTCCTTGAGCGCGGCGGCGACCATCCGCCGGACGTACGGCCAGCGCAGCCGCAGCTGGTTGGCCCGGGAGAACTCACCGGTGAGGCTGTTGCCGACGATGACGCAGGTCCGGTCCCGCGGCAGCCCCTCGGCCATCGGGAAGCCCGCGTCGGCGAGGGCCGTGGCCGCGACGTCCAGCGCCAGCCAGTGGGTCAGGTCGGTCGAGCGGAACGTGCTGCCGGCGACCTTGTAGGCGACCCGGTCGAACTCGTACCCCTCGATCACCGCGGCGTTGCGGGCGTAGAACCGGTCCGGGGTGGCCGGGTCGGCGTCCCAGTAGTCGTCCAGCCGCATCCGCACGTCGGGCAGGCGGCGGAACGCCCGGCGCCCGGCGATCGCGTTCTCCCACAGTTCCCTCGGTGAAGTGGCGTCCGGGTAGCGACACGCCATACCCACCATCGCGATCCTGCTCATGCCAGCACCTCGCTGCTGCACTGATGATTCGCTCGCTGACGCTCGCTCATGCCAGCACCTCGCTTCGCTCGGCGCCGGCATGAGGCACCACGGCGCTGCACTGATTGATTCGCTCGCTGACGCTCGCTCATGCCAGCACCTCGCTTCGAGTGCCGTTGACGTTTGCCGCCGGCGCGGGCGAGACCGGCGCGTCGCGCAGGGCGGCCGGCGGCGTGTCGGCCCGCTCGCGGGCCTTGTTCACGAAGTGCAGCGACCAGTGGAAGATGCCCCGGCCGAGGCACACCAGCGCGGTCGCGAAGAAGATGCCGTACGCGATCCCCGCGCCGGTGAGGAAGGCGTACACGATCGCCACGCTGGCGCCGAAGAGGAACTGGGGCCAGGGCTTCGACGGGCTGGTGCCCGGGTCGGTGACCATGTAGTTGGTGAAGAGGACGAACGCGGTGCCGGTCATCATCGCCAGCGCGCCGGGGATGGAGGTGTCCAGGATCAGGCCCCGGACGACGGCCTGGAGCGCGAAGACGAGCACCCAGCCGAGGATCAGCCACATCCGCCCGGTGAGCTTCCCGTTGATCATGGTGCCGCCGACGATGATCAGGGCGGGCAGCGCCCAGTCCAGCGGCCCCGAGATGTGCTCGGTGAAGTGGTACGGCGGGGCGATGCTGGCCCACGGGAAGACCAGCAGGATCACGGCGATGCCGAAGTTCGACGGGTTCATGTAGTGCCGCATCCGCCCGCGTACCGGTGCCTGGAGCACCCACTTGGCGCCGATGGCGACGCAGACCCCGAAGATCAGCGCGATGATCTGGTCGTTGACGTAGATCAGCATGTTCATCGCGAGGCTGGTGATGTGGGCCGGGTAGAGGAACTCGACGAGCCCGCGGAAGCCGTTGCCGGTGAACCGGGGGCGGCGTCCTTCGGCGCGGGCGCCGATCACCTCGAGCACGATCTCCAGGGAGTAGCCGGTGGCCAGGGCCACGAACGGCCAGACGAAGGGCTGCTCGAATCCCAGCAGGGTGTAGCCGACGATGTTGAACACCGTGATCGAGATGGCGAAGTTGCGCAGAGCCTTGATGACCTTCGGGTCATGACGAGGCGCGCCGATCGTGGTCGCGGCCATCAACGTCACCTTTCCTGAGCCTGGGAGCCGAGCTGGATGTCGTGCCAGCCCGGGGACAACTGGAGCTTCTGTTCGTGGGTCCGGCCGTCCCGGTCGCGCCAGTTCAGCTGCACGCCGACCGGGCCGGAGACGTCCTTGCCGAGGCCGATGTGCGCCTCGTTGCTGCGCTTGCCGGAGTGCCCGCTGCCGCCGTCCACCCGGGTGATGAAGGTGCGGCCGTCGGAGGTGGTGACGGTCACCTGGGCGCCCACGGCGGGAGATCCGGAGACCGGCCGGCCGGCGCTGGTCTGGCCGGCGTCCGCCGCCGGTTCGTGGGTCAGGCGCAGCCCGAGGAACGCCCCGACGGACGGGCTGTCGTTGTGGTAGAACACCGGCTCGTCCCACTGTCGGGCGACGGCGAAGTCCAACCGGCCGTCGCCGTCGGCGTCGCCGGTGGCGATGCCCCGGGTCGGCACGGGGATCGCCAGGCCGAGCTCGCCGGCCAGGTCGACGTACCGGCCGTCGCGTCCCTTGGCGAAGAAGTGCAGCCGCTGGCTGCCGCCGATGTCGTCACCGGACTTGACGTGCGGCCACCACAGCGGGTTGTCCAACAGGTCGTCGTTGGCCGTGGCCAGCTCCTGCAGCTGCGGCCAGCGGTTGACGTCGCCCTTGACGAAGCCGGTCGCCTGCGCCACCACGAGCTGTCCGCTGTTGTTGAAGTCGGCCATCTTGACGTCCCAGCCCCAGCCGGACCAGGCCAGCCCGAGCGGCGCGCTGCGGTCGTCGAACGGGGCCCGGCCGGCGGTCAACTGCCGGCGCAGGTCCTCCCGGTCCTTGGCCGAGCCGATGAACGCGAAGTGGCTCTCCTCGATGCCGAACGAGGTGGTGATGTTGCTGACGAACATGTCGTACAGTCCGTCGCCGTCGAGGTCGCCGTAGTCGATGCCCATGCCCTTGAACGAGTCGAGCCCGATCCGCTTGGACTTGGGCACCACGGCGCTGCTGCGCGCGCTCTGGACCAGCTCGAAGGCGATTTTGCCGGGGACCGAACGGTTGTGCAGGAGCCGATCCGGGCCGAAGTCGTGTGCGACGTACAGTTCCGGCAGCAGGTCGCCGTCGAGGTCGTTGGCCCCGGCGGCCAGCGCCCAGCCCTTCGACACGTCCCGGGGCAGGACGTTGTCGACCTTCTGGAAGGTGGCGGTGGGGCGGGGCCCGGCGGTCGCGCCGGTCCAGCGGAAGAAGTAGTCCTCGCCGCCGTTGAGGCCGTTGGACATGGAGTGGTTCATCTCGACGCCGCCGAAGACGGTGTCGTCGAGCACCGGGCCGTGCGGGAAGTAGTTGGCGACGAAGATGTCCACGTGGCCGTCACCGTCGAAGTCGTCGACGGCGATCGCGTTGGTGTTCCACTGCGGCTCGGTGTACTCGGTGGTCGACCCGGGCACCAGCTCGGTCGGCTGGTAGGCGTCCATCGACAGCGTCCGGGCGTCGGAGCGGGCGAGGTAGAGGATCGGCGTCCGGCCCCAGAAGTAGACGAGGAGGTCCATCCGGCCGTCCTCGTTGAAGTCGCCCGGGACGCAGCCCATCGGCGCCATCGCCTTCTTCATCGGCAGCGGCTCCGGCCGCAATGCGAACGGGGCGTAGCGGTCGCTGCGGGTGCCCGGCGTCGGGGTGACCGTCACCTGGTCGGTACGCGGGTCGGTCACGCACAGGTCGTTGGCCAGCCCGTCGCCGTCCAGGTCGTTCATGGCGATGGCCGAGCCGACCGAGGAGATCCAGGCGTCGATGTTGCGGTACCGCTGGTTGACCTTCCGGATGCTCTGCTGGGGGAACCCGCCCGGCAGTGCGATGGCCGTGGGGGTGAAGGCGAAGCCGTCCGCCAGCTGCTCCCGCTCCGCCGCCGACGCGCTGGGCAGGCGGGACGCGAAGAACAGGCTCACCACGAGGATGAGGGCGACGACCCCGGCAAGGTGCCGACGAAGCCAGCCGACTGTCATGGACATGTGTCAGTTCCTCCCGATGGCCACGAGGTCGTTGGCGACACGCTGTCGCCAGAGTTCGTACGCCGGTAGCTGGTCGCCGTCCGGTCCCTCCGGACGGCGCTGGTCGGTCAGCGCGGACGCTTCCGCGGGCGTCATGCCGCACAGGACGGCGGTGCCGGTGGTCACGTGGGGCACGACCAGGCCGGCCCGGACCCGCGCGGCGGCCGCGAAGGCGCTGCCCTGGGCCACCTGCGGGCGGTAGCGGCCGGCGCGGCGCAGGAAGGACCGCAGCTCGTCCTCGTCGGCCCCGCCGGCGTAGGTGGCGGCCAGGCCGGCACCGCTCCACAGATCCGCCCGCCGGTGCTCGGGGAAACCGTCGATGGTGTCGGCCACCCGGTCCGCCGCGGTGCCGCAGACGAACCACAGGGCCCGGCCGATGCCCTGGTCGATGGCCCGGTTCACGTAGGACCGTGGCCCGCCGGCGGGCCAACCGAACGCGGGTTCCTGGTAGTGGGCCCGGACGTACCGATCGGTCTTGAAGTACGCCTGGTGGAATCCGTAGCCGTCGAGAGCCAGCCAGCGCAGCAGCGGGTCCGGCAGCGCCAGCCGGCGGAACCGGAAGCGCGGGACTCGCGCCATGGCCCAGCCGATCCCGACGTACGCCATGTAGACGTGTTTGTCGGCGGCGCCGGCGAGGAAGCGCGACACGTTTGTCGACCTGCCGAAGGGCAGGGCGTCGAGAACGGCGAAGCCCATCGTCGCGCCCTCGTAGGCGAACCCTCGAAAACGATTGGGAATACCTTCCAACCGGCTGACGGCGTCGTCGTGTCTTGCCGCCTCGACGGCGAATGCGTAACCGGCGAGAAAGGTTTGACCGATGGTTTCCAGCAATTCCCGGGAAGCCCGGTTCTTCACATGGAATCCACGCACGTCAAGCCTGGTCTCGGAGACGTTCGGCGTGAGAATTCGGCGCCGGAGCGCGCGCGTGTGACTGGTCAAAGCGCCCCCAGGGGATATCACCAACGGTCATTCCGACGGGTCTGAATGGATTTTGCCAGCCGCCCGGCGGAACTTCTTCTTCTAGGATGCGAAGGGCCGCCGGCAGCACGAATCAACAATTTTGCGGGTGGCTTGATCGCAATTTCATGACCAATCGACGAGTCAGCGCACCGGCCCGGCCGACCGCAGGTCCCGGCAGCGCTGCCGGATCCGCTGCCGCCACGTCTCGTACGGTGGCACGTCGCCGCTGCCGCGCAGGTCGTCCGCCACGTCGTCGGCGAGGACCGCCGCGTCCCGTACTGACATGCCGGCCAGCACCTCGGTGGCGGCCTCCGAGTGCCCCGGGACGGTGCCGCTGAACGCCCGGGCCTTCGCGGCGAAGACCGCGCCCAGGGCGAGCTCGGGCCACTCTTTCCCGGCCGCCTCGCGGAGCCGGACCAACTCCTCCCGACCGCACCCGCCGGCGAAGACGGCGGCGAGCCCCACCCCGCTCCACAGGTCCGGGCGGCGGTCGACGGCGAAGCGACGCACCGCGGTGTCCACCTCCGCCGGCCGGGCGGAGTGGACGAACCAGAGCGCCCGGCCGATGCCCTGGTCGACCGCACGCGGGAAGTAGCCGGCGAACCCCTGCCAGGGATAGGACTTCGGGCGCTCCTGTGCGTCCACGATCCGCCCGGTGTCGAAGTACGCCCGGTCGAAGCCGTACCCGTCCACCGCCAGCCAGCTCATCGTCGGGTGGTACGGCATGCCGGGCAGGTCCGGCAGGACGGTCCGCCACAGCGGGCGCGGCAGCCGGGCCATCGCGAAGCCGATGCCGATGTAGGCGAGGAAGATGTGCGGCCGCCCCGGGCCGAGCAGCAGTTCCCGGGTACGCGTGCCGCGCCCACCGCGCATCGCGTCCAGGACGGTGCAGGCCATCGTGGCCCCTTCGTAGGCGAAGCCCCGCATGGCCGGCTCGACCAGCTCCAGCCGGCGCTCCAGCTCCCACTGGTCACGCGCGTCGATCCCCCACTCGAAGCCGCAGACGACGGACTGCGGCACGGCCTCCAGCCAGTGGGTGGCGGCGAGGTGCGGGCCGGGGAAGCCCCGGCGGGCGAAGCCCACGTTCGCCAGCGACGGCGCCAGCACGAGGCGGCGTAGGGCACCCAGAACGGTCGACATGGTTCCTCCAGCGGGTGTGGGTGGTCTGGGGCGGGTGCCTCAGAAGCTCGGGGCGGCAGGGCGCGGCGGAGGGTTCGTTGGTGGCCTGCCGGGAGCGGTCGCACCGGACCGGTCAGCCCCCGGCGGGCCCCGACTCGGCCGGCACGTAGCGGGCACCGATCCGGCGGGCGACGGCGTAGCTGGCCCAGGCGGCCGCCTCGACCAGGCGCCGGTCGTCGGGGTCGTGGCGCCGGAAGTCCTCCACCACGCTCTCGTCCACCTGATGGGAGGCGAGAGCGGTGAGCAGGGCCAGCCGCGCGGCGGCCCGCTCCGCTGCGGGCAGCCCGGCGACCAGGTCTTCGCACCACTGCCGGCTCAGCCCGGTCTCCTCGCCCCGCCAGTCCGCCAGCCGGCTGTGCACCAGCGCCCGGACCTCGGGCGACAGCGCCCGCTCGCCGGCCGCCTCCAGCGCCGCGTACGCCCGGGAAACCGCCTCGGCCACCACGTGGTTCCCGGCGGCCCAGCCGGCGTCCACCGGCAGCGCGGCGGGCGGCAGCAGCGACAGCGACCGGCCCGGCGGGAACGCGCCGCGCAGGGTGGGGCTGAGCAGGTGACTGATGCCCTGCTTGGCCCGTCGGCGGGCGGCCGGCGACAACCGCGGCGGCAGCAGGAAGCTGGCGAGGAAGACGTTGACCATCCGGGTCAGGTAGTGGAAGGCGACCATCACCCCCACCAGCTCGGGACGCTCGGCCTCGGTGAACACGGCTGGCGACGGCATCGGCGCATCCAGCAGGTGCGCCTCGCGAGCCCAGCCGGCCAGCCGCCGGAGGCGCTCGTCGCGCACGTCGTCCAGCCGGTCGGTGGCGATCGCCTCCGCGTCGTCGGGGCCGGCCAGGCCGTACATGTTGGTGCTGTGCATGTCCAGGCAGTACGGGCAGATGTTCGCCACCGACACGGCGGAGGCCACCGCCTCCTTCGCCGACCGGTCCACCGCGCCGCCGGTGGTCAGCGGCTCCCGCATCAGCATCCAGTACGCGGCGGTGGCCGGCGGCGACGGCGAGTGCAGCAGCACCGGTGGGACCACCAGGCGCATCTCCCCCGCCACCTGCTCGTACACCTCGGCGACGATGCCCTTGGCGGACTCCTGCGGGACCGGCTTGACGTACTTGACCTGACGCTGGACGACCGATGAAACGACCCGGCTGGCGAGCACTCCGCCTCCATGGTTGCGCTGACGTGGGCCGGGACCGGAGTCCGACTCGTCCCGGCCCCGGCCGGACGGTGTCCCGGCAGGGCCGGAGCGGAAGTCCGATCCCCTCCGGCAGGCCGGTCGTGGTCGGCTCCGTCGGGCCCCCGACCGGCGGTCACCGCCCCGGAACGGCGGGACTGGTGCCAGAATGACCGACCGCACCGAGGTGGCAGAACTCCGAGAGTGCGAACCTGAGCCGCCGCGGCGGGCCCGCGGCGCGACCCGTGCCGACCCGGCACACCGGCTCACCGCTCGGCGGGCTGGCCCGGGGTCCGACTCCCGGTGGCCGGGCCGGCGCCGGCCCACATCCAGGTGCCGATCCGGCGGGCCGCGGTGAGGCTGGCCCAGGAGGTCGCCGCGATCAGCCCTCGGTCGTCCAGGCCGGCCCCGCGCGCGTCCTCGATCACCGATGCGTCCACCTGATAGGAGGCGAGGGCCGCGAGCAGAGCCAACCGCGCGACCGGCCGCTGCGCCGTCGGCAGGTCGGCGACGGCCGCCCCGGTCCAGGACCGGCTCGGGCCGAGCGGCCGACCGTCCCACCGGCTCACCTCGGCCACCACCCGGTCCCGCACCTGCGGGGCGAGCGCCCGGGCGCCGGCGGCCTCGATGGCCGCGCCGGCGCGGGCGAAGGCGTCCGCCACGGGGGCGGATCCCCGCGCCCAGTCGAGGTCCGCCGGGAGGGCGGCCACCGGCAGTTGACCCCGCGCGGTACCGGCGGCGCGGGCCGTCCGGCCGGTGTGCCGCATGACGGTACGCAGCAGCCGGCGCAACGCCGACTGCACGGCGACCGGCGCCGCCGCCGGCAGCGGTGAGTCGTCCAGGAAGATGTTCACCATGCGGTTGATGTAGTGGAAGGTCACCGCGACGCCGATCACCTCCGGCGCCTGCGCCGGCCCGAACGGGGGCGCGGGGCGGTCGGACGGCTCACGGACCCCGCTGTGCCGGGCCCAGGTCGCCATCCGGCGCATTTCGGGGTCGGTGACGAGGTCGACCCGGTCCCGCGCGACCGCCGTGGCGTCCGGGCCGCCGGCCAGGGCGTCCAGGGTCGTGCCGTGCACCTCCACGCAGTACGGACACCGGTTGGCGACGGAGACGGCTGCCGCCACCGCCTCCTTGACCCCCCGGTCCACCCGTCCGGTGGCGACCAGGGTCTCGCGCAGCATCGCCCAGCAGGCCGCGAGCGCGTCCGGCTCGGGCGAGTGGAGCACCACCGGCGGTGCGAGTACGCCGAAGTCCCGCTCGACCTGGTCGTAGAGCGCGGCCACCGGCGGCGGGGCCGCCGCCGGTGGCACCGGTGTCACGTTCCGGATCTCCACTATCGACCGGCGTACGGCCGTCCTGAGCAACCAGCCTCGCACAGTCCACTCCCTCGTCCCGGACGGCGCCGCCCGGCGGTCCGTCATCATCGGTCGATGTCGACGCGGTCACTAAGATGACCGGATGTACAACCGGATCTACACAGGCCAGACCTGTTCGATCGCCCGTTCTCTCGACGTGGTCGGCGAGCGGTGGAGCCTGCTGATCGTCCGGGAGGCGCTGCTCGGCGCGACCCGCTTCGACGTGTTCCTGCGTAACCTCGGGATCGCCCGCAACGTGCTGGCCGACCGGCTCGGCACCCTGGTGGACGGGGGCGTGCTGCAGCGGGTGCCCTACCAGGAACGCCCGTTGCGGCACGAGTACCACCTCACCGACCGCGGCCTGGAGCTGGTGCCCGTGATCCTGGCCCTGATGCAGTGGGGGGACCGGCATTTCGCGGGCCCGGCCGGCGCGCCCCGGATCGCCGAGCACGACGGCTGCGGGGGCGCGGCCCAGGCCGTGATGCACTGCGTCGAGTGCGAGCGGCCACTCACCCCCGCGGAGGTGACCACCCGTCCCAACCCGGATCATGTCCCGCCCCGGTGACGCCGGTCCGGCGCGGCGGCCCGGGCGACGGCGCGCCACCCGCTCAGTTCGCGGTGCGGCCGGCCACCAGGGGCAGGACCCCGCGCCGACCCGCGGTGCCGCCGTCCGGCGACGGAGCGCCGTAGCGGACCTGCACGCCCCGCTCCTGGGCGGCCCGCACGATGCCCGGCACCGCGCGTTCGGCGAGCGCCGCGATGGTCATGGCCGGATTGACGGTGAGGGCGCCCGGCACGGCGGATCCGTCGGTCACGAAGATGCCCGGGTGGTCGCGCAGCTCGTGCCGGTCGTCCAGGGCGGAGGTGGCCGGGTCGTCCCCGATTCGGCAGGAGGCCAGCGGGTGCACGGTATAGGCGCCCACCACCTCGTTGGTCCACGGCATCACCCGAGACAGCCCGTCGCGTTCGAGGATGTCCCGCGCCGCCGCGTCCGACTCGGCCCAGCCGCGCAGCGTGTTGGGCGTCGGCCGGTAGCGCAGCGCCCCCCGGCCGAGCATCTGCTGGGACAGCCGCTGCGAGTTGCCGGACTCCGGGGGCGGCCCGAACACCCCCTCGTTGTCGTCCTCGCTCATCGTGAAGATGGTCAGCCAGGACCGCCAGCGGCGGAGCAGTTCCTTCTTCTCCGCGCCGAACCAGGTCGGGCCAACGGCGTCCGGCACCTGGGCGAGGATGGTGCCGAAGCCCGGCGGGAAGTACAGCTGCTCCAGCGAGAAGCGGCTGTACTCGGGCAGTGCCCCGTCCAACTTGTCCCAGCTGGCCACGCACGGCCCCTTGCCGATCTGGTAGCCCTCGTACGGCACGCCGTCGGCCCGGGACAGGCCGAGCACCTCGCGCACCCGGTCCTCGTCGAAGACGGCCGTGTTGAGCCGTTCCCCGTTGCCGGAGAAGTACCGGCCGACGGCCGACGGCATCGGCCCGAGGTGCGGCTCGGAACGTTGCAGGATCACCGGGGTGGCGCCCGCCCCGGCGGCGAGCACGACGACCCGGGCGTCGATCGCCCCGGCGCCGACCTCGACCCGGTAGTCGACCTCGTCCAGGACGCGGTAGTGCACCCGGTAGCCGCCGTCGTCGGTGCGGGCCAGGTACTGCACCTCGTGCATCGGCCGGATCTGCGCGCCGTGGGCCAGAGCGGCCGGGAGGTAGTTCAGCAGCAGGGACCGCTTCGCGTCGAAGCGGCACCCGGACATCATCCAGTTGCAGTTGGTGCAGCGCTCCCGGTCGATGGCGACCGGTACCGGGTTGGCGGTCCGGCCGGCGTGGGCGCAGGCCGCGCCGAACAGCCCGCCGGAGTACGGCACGTCGGTCCAGGTCTGCTGGCTGACCGGCAACGCCTCGGCGACCCGGTCGTACCAGGGGTCCAGGGTGTCCCGGGAGATGGCGGCGGGCCACATGCGACGGCCGATGCTGCCCTGCCGGTCGAAGACGAAGCGGGGCGCGCGGGGCATGGCGGCGAAGTAGACGACGCTGCCACCGCCGACGCAGTTGCCGCTGAGCACGCTCATCCCGTCGCCGATGACGAAGTCGAACACCCGGGTCGAGGACGAGCCGAACTTGAAGTCCTGGTCGAACTCCTCGCCCTGCAGCCACGGGCCGCGTTCCAGCACGACCACCCGGGCGCCGCCGGCGGCCAGGTGGTACGCGGTGATCGCGCCGCCGAAGCCGCTGCCGATCACGAGGACGTCGGTCTTCTCGGTAACCGTCATGCCGGGCTCCCTGAGGGGGTCGTGTCGGGGTGCGGTCGGGCGAGCACCCGGCCGTAGGAGTACTCCGGGAACCGCCAGATCCCGTCCCGGTCGGGTGGGTAGTAGCCGAGGGTGGCCAGACCGGGGTGGCCGGCGGCGAGCGCGTCGGTGGTGTGCAGGTGCGCGGCGGCGTCGAAGGCGATCGTGCTGAACATGGCCAGGCTCACCCAGGCCTCCCGCTCGGGGTGGTCCGCGCCGGTCAGCTCCTGCAACAACGCCACCCGGTCCGGGTAGGCGAGCGCCACGAACGGCGGTACGTCCGCGTCGGGCGTCAACCGGTGCTCCTCGGCGTACCGGCGGGCGTGGCCGTTGAGCGCCTCGGCCAGGCCGTCCAGGGCGGGGGCCATCCCGCCTTCCGGAGTGCGCAGCACGTCCACCGCGCCCGACGCGACCGCGCCGCCGCCGGCGGAAACCCCGGCGACGCTGCGATCGTCGGGCGAGCGCTTCTCGCCGGGCAGGATCGTGTCGGCGAACGCCTCCAACGTCATCGTCACTGCCGGGTCGGCATCAGGGGTAGTCGGTTGCACTGGCGTGTCTCCTGTCGTCGGTGAGGAGCACTGGTCGGGTGCCGGCAGCAGCGGGCGACCATCGCGGACCCCGCCCGGCTGCGAGACCCGTCCCGTGGGGGGGTACCGGCGGCGCGCCGTCCCGGCCCGCCGCGCGCCGGGACGGACCGACAGCGGCCGCCCGGTCCCGGCCAGCCGAGGCTCCGCACGGGCCGGGTGGCGCTGGCCCGGTACGGCCGGTCCTATCGTCCGAATCGCCGTCCAGACGCCGCATCTTCCCAGTTGCTAACCAGAACCGAGCAGTTCAGAAGCGGTGTGAGGCACCTCAGCCGGCGCTCTGCCGAACTGCGCAACATCGAAGAGCATGGCGCGTCCGGACGCCGTTAGCGTGGCTGGTGCACCCCAGTCACACGGATGGAGACAGTCATGCGCGTCCATGAGGCAGAGCGCGGCCGAGGCCTCGTCGCCCGGATCAACGGCCGGTACCACCAGACCGCGCTCCGGCTCTACCTGCTCGTCGTCGTGGCGCACTGGGCCGAGCACCTGGTGCAGGCCTACCAGATCTGGGTGCTCGGCACACCCCGGCCGGCGGCCCGCGGTGTGCTCGGCCAGTTCTACCCCTGGCTGGTCACCTCGGAGTGGCTCCACTACGGATACGCCCTGCTCATGCTCGTGGGCCTGTTCCTGCTGCGACCGGGCTTCGTGGGGCGGGCCCGCACCTGGTGGACGATCTCGCTCGCCCTGCAGTTCTGGCATCACATCGAGCACGCCCTGCTGTTCATCCAGGCCCAGACCGGCGCCTACCTCTTCGGCGCGACGGTGCCGACCAGCGTCCTGCAGCTGGTCCTGCCGAGGGTGGAGCTGCACCTGTTCTACAACTCGGTGGTCTTCATCCCGATGGTGGTCGCGATGTACCTGCACCTGCGACCCAGCCCGGCCGAGAGCGCGGCCATGTCCTGCGCGTGCGCGGCGAGCCGCCGCCCGTACCACGAGCCGATGCCGTCCTCGCCGATGCCCGCCTGAGATGGCTGGCCGTCACCTGATCCGGGCAGTAGTTCCGGCCGTGCTCACCGTCGCGCTCGCCGTGCCGGCCGCGCCCGCGGGGGCGTCGGGCGGGGACGACGCCACGGCCAGCGTCCCGGCCGACGGGGCCGCCCTGTCCGCCGCGCCGACACAGGTGGAGCTGACCTTCTCCCGGGCCCCCGTCGCGGCCCGCTCGCACCTGGCCGTCGTCACCGAGGACGGCCGGCGGGTCAACCGGTCCGACACGCCGACCGCCGCCGGGCGTCGGCTCGTCCAGGCCGTCTCGATCCAGCGGCCCGGTGTCTTCACCATCGCGTACCACGTGGAGTTCGCCGACGGCGGCGAGGCGCAGGGCAGCCGGCGCTTCAGCGTCGGCACCGGGGCACCACCCCCGGCCGCACCGGTGCCGGCGGCGGCGGTGTCGGAACACCAGCACGGCGTCGACCCGGTCAGCGCGGTGCTGCTGGTGGTCGACGGCCTGGTGGTCCTGGGCGCGGTGGCGATGCTGCTGCGGACCCGGCGGCCACGGCACGCCGGACCGAACCCGTCCGTCCCACCCGGGCCGCCCGCCGCCCATCCCGGGCCCGGCATCCGGCCGGTTCCCTGACCAGCGCCCGACCGATCGAGAGGAAGACTCGTGACCGCACAACCCGACGTGTACGCCCAGCTGACCGCCGAGGGCCAGGACGTGGACAGGTTGGTGGCCGACCTGGACACCGCCGGGTGGGAGCGCCTGACGCCGGCGCCCGGCTGGACCATCGCCCACCAGATCGCCCACCTGGCGGCCACCTTCCGGATGGCCGAGCTGGCGGTCAGCGACCCGGACGCCTTCACCCGGCTCACCTCCGGGCTCAGCGCCGACTTCAACACGAACGTCCAGCACGCCCTGGCCGGCTACCTGGCCGAGCCGCCGGAGGTGCTGCTCAAGCGCTGGCGGGCCGAGCGTGCGGCGGTGGACGAAGCGCTGACCGCGACGCCGCCCGGGCAGCTGGTGCCGTGGCTGGTCCGCCCGCTGCCGGCGGCGGTCCTCGCGGCGGCCGGCATGATGGAACTCTTCGCCCATGGTCAGGACATCGCCGACGCGCTGGGCGTGCGCCGGCAGTACGGCGACCGGATCCGGCATCTGGTCGAGTTCGTGGTCCGGACCTGGGACTTCGGCTACCAGTCCCGCGGCCTGGCCGTGCCCGACGTGCAGCTGCGGTTCGAGGTGACCGGGCCCTCGGGGGCATCCTGGACGTTCGGTCCGGCCGACTCCGGCGAGCGGATCGCCGGGCCGGCCGTCGACCTCTGCCTCCTGGCGACCCGTCGTCGCCACCGGGATGACCTGGCGCTCACCGCGACCGGCGCCGAGGCGGACCGCTGGCTCGACATCGCCCAGGCCTATCGTGGCCCCGCCGGCGCCGGGCGGCAGCCGGGACAGTTCGCCGGCGGGACGGCCTAGGCACGGCCGGTCACCAGCCGGCGAACCGACCGCGCGGCCGTCGTCGTCGTCACCCGGCCGGCGTCGGCCCTGTCGGACGTCTATCTGAACGGCGCCGCCCGGTTGCGCCCCGATCTGTCCCCCGCCGAGGAGGTCCGCTCCGACCCGGACCGGTCCGGCGGCCCCGTCGCCGGCGGGTAGGGGCGACCCGGCGGCCCGCCTGGTCATCGGGCCCACCCTGTGCGACGTTGTACGGATGCAGACTCATCCGTCCGGCCCGGAGGCCGCGTCGTACGCGCTGCGGCCCGTCGGCCGGGTCGAGTCCCCGCTGACCGATCCGGCGCTGGCGCCGAAGCAGGGCGACGAGGGGGCGCCGGAGGCGTGGCTGGTCTTCGACGAGACGTACGCCCCGGCGTTGCGCGGCCTGGGGCCCGGTGCGGACCTGCTGGTGCTGACCTGGCTGGACCGGGCGCAGCGGGACGTGCTCGTGGTGCACCCACGGGGCGACCGGTCCCGGCCGGAGACCGGGGTGTTCGGCACCCGCTCGCCGCACCGCCCGAACCCGATCGGACTGCACCGGGTACGGGTGCGCGAGGTGGCCGGCCTGCGGGTGCGGGTGGCCGACCTCGAAGCGGTGGACGGCACCCCGGTACTCGACCTCAAGCCGGTGCTGGACGGCGAGCGCTGAGCCCGACCGGGTCGGCGACCCGGCCGGGCGGTGGTTCAGTGACCCCGGGCGATCCACTCGGCGACGTGCGGTGCCTCGGCGCCGATGGTGGTGTCGTCGCCGTGTCCGGTATAGACCACGGTCTCCGGCGGCAGTGTGAGCAGCCGGGTCCGGATGGAATCGATGATGGTGCCGAAGTCGCTGTAGGAGCGGCCGGTGGCGCCGGGACCGCCCGCGAAGAGGGTGTCGCCGGTGAAGACGGCGCCGAGGTCGGGGGCGTGCAGGCTGCACGCGCCCGGGCTGTGCCCGGGGGTGTGCAGCACCCGCAGTGTGCTGCCGCCGACCGCCACCGTCTGGCCGTCGGTCAGCTCCCCGTCGGGTGGCGTGTCCGGGTGGACCTGGTCCCAGAGCACCCGGTCGGCGGGGTGCAGCAGGACCGGAGCGCCGGTGACCCGGGCCAGCTCGGGCGCGACCCGGACATGGTCGTCGTGGGCGTGGGTGGCCAGGATGGCGACCACCCGGCGGTCGCCGACGACCTTGCGGATGGCGGCCACGTCGTGCGGGGCGTCGACGACGACGCACTCGGCGTCGTCGCCGATCACCCAGACGTTGTTGTCGACGTCGAAGGTCTGCCCGTCGAGGGAGAACGTGCCGGAGGTGACGGCGTGGTCGACGCGGGCGGTCACGGGAAGACCACCACCGAGCGGAGCACGTCGCCGTGGTGCATCCGGGCGAACGCCTCCTCGACCTGGTCGAGGGCGATCTCCTCGGTGACGAACGCGTCCAGGTCGAGGCGGCCCTGCCGGTACAGCTCGGTGAGCATCGGGAAGTCCCGACTGGGCAGGCAGTCGCCGTACCAGCTGGACTTGAGTGCCCCGCCGCGGCCGAAGACGTCCAGCAGCGGCAACTCGATCTTCATCTCCGGGGTAGGTACGCCCACCAGCACGACCGTGCCGGCCAGGTCCCGGGCGTAGAAGGCCTGCTTCCAGGTCTCCGGGCGGCCCACCGCGTCGATGACCACGTCGGCGCCGAACCCGCCGGTGGCGGCGCGGATCGCCTCGACCGGGTCGTCCTCCGAGGCGTTGACCGTGTGGGTGGCGCCGAACCTGCGGGCCCAGTCGAGCTTGCGGGAGTCGGTGTCCACCGCGATGATCGTGGTCGCCCCGGCCAGGGCCGCCCCGGCGACCGCCGCGTCGCCGACGCCGCCGCAGCCGATCACCGCGACCGAGTCGCCGCGGGTCACCTGACCGGTGTTCATCGCCGCGCCGAGGCCGGCCATCACGCCGCAGCCGAGCAGCCCGACGGCGGCGGGTCGGGCGGCCGGGTCGACCTTGGTGCACTGCCCGGCGTGGACCAGGGTCTTCTCGGCGAACGCGCCGATGCCGAGGGCGGGGGCGAGCTCGGTGCCGACGGTGAGAGTCATCTTCTGAGCGGCGTTGTGCGTGTTGAAGCAGTACCACGGGCGGCCCCGGCGGCAGGCCCGGCACACCCCGCAGACCGCCCGCCAGTTGAGCACCACGAAGTCGCCGGGGGCCACCCCGGTGACCCCCGCCCCCACCTGTTCGACCACACCGGCGGCCTCGTGCCCGAGCAGGAACGGGTATTCGTCGGTGATGCCGCCCTCGCGGTAGTGCAGGTCGGTGTGGCACACCCCGCACGACTGGACGCGGACCACCGCCTCGCCCGGCCCCGGGTCGGGCACCACGATGGTGGTGACCTCCACCGGCGCGCCCTTGCGCCGCGACACGACTCCCCGGACTTCCTGGCTCACGGGCCCCTCCTGCGGTCGGTATGCGATCACGTCCCTGGAGCGAACCTACCGCCCGATCACCATCGCCGGGTCGCCGGTGCGGGGCGGGTTATCCCGCGCGTCGCGGGGTACGCGGGGGCCCGGGCTTCTCCGGCACTGACGGGAGTGATCATGAAGCTGACGCATGCGCCGCTGCGGGTCGCCATCGGCGCGTTCATCCTGAATTCCGGGCTCAGCAAGCGGAGCCTGGAGGGCGAGGCCGCCGCGGGCATGCACGGTATGGCGGTCGGCGCGATCCCGCAGCTGCAGCAGTTCGCGCCGGACCAGTTCGCCAAGCTGCTGTCCCGGGCCGAGCTGGCCCTGGGTGCCGCGCTGCTCGTCCCGTTCGTGCCGTCGTTGCTGGCGGGTGCGGGGCTGACCGCGTTCGGCGCCGGCCTGGTGCAGCTCTACCTGAAGACGCCGGGCATGCGGGAGCAGAACAGCCTGCGACCGACCCAGGCGGGGATCGGCCTTGCCAAGGACGTCTGGCTGGTCGGCGCCGGGCTGACCCTGGTGCTGGACGCGCTGACCCACCGCCGCAAGCACCTCTGAGGCACTCCGCGCGCTCGACGGTGCTCGCGGGGCGGGAGCCGCGCCGAGGGCGTATCCGCACCGCCGGCGTATCCGGCCCGGCCGCCGGTCAGGCGCCGGCCGGCGCGGGCACCGGGGCGGCGGTGCGCTCGGCCGCCTGCCGACGGCGGGTGGCGTTGCGGTAGCGCAGCACCTGCACCGCACCGAGGCCCCACAGAAGGTACTGCACCGCGAACGCCCAACGGAACGCGTCCAGCGGCGGGGTGTCGCGGCCGGCCGGGGTGGCCAGGTCCAGCACCACGCCGACGGCCAGGATCAGCAGGATCGAGGCGACGAACCCGCCGACGTTGACGATCCCGGTGGCGCTGCCGATCCGGTGCATCGGGTTGAAGGTGCGCGCATAGTCGAAGCCGATCATCGAGCCGGGACCGTTCACCGCCAGGACGACGACAAGGGCCACCAGCAGCCAGTGCGGCGCGCGTCCCGGCCAGGCCAGCACGACCGCCCACACGGCGGCGGTGGCCGCGGTGATGGCGAAGACCACCACCGACCGGTGGAACGGGTGCCGGGCGCACAGGTGCGCGATCACCGGCCCGCAGATCAGGGTCACCACGGTCATCAGGGTGAGCAGGGACGCCGCCGCGGTGGGCGCGAAGCCCTGGCTCTGGACCAGGAACGGGTAGCCCCAGAGCAGCGCGAAGACCGAGCCGGAGAACTGGGTGACGAAGTGGGCCCACAGGCCGAGGCGGGTGCCCGGCTGGGCCCAGGAGTCAACGAGCTGCCGGCGTACGGTGGCCAGGTCGGTGGCGACGGCGGCGGGGTGCTGGGTGTGCGGGGTGTCCCGGACCGCGACGAGGACCAGCAGCAGCACGGTCGCGCCGAGCGCCGCCGAGGTGAGGAACGCGGGCGTCCAGCCGACGTGGTGCAGCAGCGCCACCAGGGGTACGGCGCCGAGCACCGCGCCGAGCTGCCCGACGGTGCCGGTGAGCTGCACCAGCAGCGGGTTGCGCCGCCCGGGGAACCAGAACGCCACGATCCGCAGCACGCTGATGAAGGTCATCGCGTCGCCGAGCCCGACCAGCACCCGGGCGGCGATGGCGAGCCGGACGTCGGTGGCGAGGGCGAAGCAGAGCTGGCCGGCGGCCATGAGCGCGCCGCCGGCCAGCAGCAGCCGGCGGGAGCCGAACCGGTCGAGGAGCACCCCGACCGGGACCTGCATGGCCGCGTACACGGCGAGCTGGGCGACGGAGAAGGTCGCCAGGGCGGCGGCGTTGATGTGGAAGCGGTCCGCCGCGTCCACCCCGGTGACGCCGAGCGAGCTGCGGTGGAAGACGGCGGTCACGTACGCGGTGACGGCGACCGCGTAGACCAGGGCGGCGGAGCGGCGTGGGGCGACGGTAGGGGCGGCGGCGCTCACCGCAGTGTCCGCAGCACGGTCGCGGCGTTGTCGACGTGCGCGCCGACGGCGTCGAGCCAGGCCTGCATGTCGTCGCCGTCGAGCGCGGCGAGCTGGCCGGCGTGCTCGGCGAGCACCACGTCGGCCCAGCCCGGCGAGAGGCGGAAGCTGGCCTCGCCCATCCGGAGCTGCCGGTCGCGCAGCCGCTGGTACAGCTCGGCGAGGATCTCGTTGCCGGCCGCCTCCACCACGGTGGCGTGGAAGGCCCGGTCCGCGGCCATCAGGGCGGTGACGTCGCCGGCGGCGTGCGCCTGCCGCATCTCGTCGAGCCAGCGGGCCAGGTCGGCCCTGATCTCGGCGCGGCGGGGCCAGACCCGCTCGGCGGCGTGCAGCTCGACCAGGCGTCGGGCCTCGATCACGTCGGTGATCTCCCGGGTGGAGACCGGCCGGATCAGCGCCCCGCGCTTCGGGTAGAGGGCGACCAGGCCCTCGGCCTCCAGGCGCAGCAGCGCCTCCCGGACGGGGGTACGGGAGACCCCGGCCGCCTCGGCGATCTCGCCCTCGCTGATCAGCTGCCCGCCCGGATAGACCTGTTCCAGGATGGCCCGCTTGAGGTGCCGGTACGCCCGCTCGGCGGCCGAGGGCCCGGCGGTACGCGCCGAAGCGGTGGGATGCGTCATGTATCTATGATGTGTGCCGAGCGCGTCGCAGCCCCCTGCCGCCCCCTCGAACGTGACCCGTCCCACGCGCTTCAGTCGGGGCGCAGGGTGATCAGGCCGTCGTCGCCAAGGTTGAACCGGGTCCGGTACGGGGCACCGAGCCCGTCGAGCAGGTCCGCCAGCCAGCGGGCCTCCTCCGGGGCGGCCCGCTGCAGCCGCATCCCCCGCATCCGCACCGGCACCAGCCGCAGCCGGCGCAGCTCGCCGGTCTCCGCGTCGAGCGTGGGCAGGTGCAGCAGGCGCAGCTCGGGCCGGTACGACTCCTGCCCGCCGATCCCCTCGTAGTCGTCGATCAGATCGCCGCAGCCGTACAGGACGAGCCGCCCCCGGTACCGCTCGATCGGGCGGGGGTGGTGCGACGAGTGGCCGTGGACCACGTGCACCCCGGCGTCGACCAGGGTGTGCGCGAAGCGGATGTGCTCGTCCGGCACCTCGTGGCCCCAGTTCGACCCCCAGTGCACCGAGACCAGGAGCAGGTCCCCGGGCCGGGCCTCCCGGGCGATCCGCTCGGTGAGCGCCTCGGCCGACCTCGACGAGGCGTCCGGCAGGTACGCCACCCCGGGCCGCCCGCCGGCCGCCGCCCACTGCGGGTACACGCCGCTGGACGGGGTGCCCACCGACCAGACCAGCAGCCGGTGGCCCCCGGTGAGCCGCACCACGGCGGGCCGCCACGCCTCGTCGGCGTCCCGACCGGCGCCGGCGGTCCGGATGCCCGCCGTGTGCAGGGCCTCGAGGGTGTCGGTGAGCCCGGTGGGGCCGAAGTCGAGGACGTGGTTGTTGGCCAGCGCGCAGACGTCGAGCCGGGCGGCGGTGAGGCAGGCCAGGTTCGCCGGGTGCATCCGGTAGTGGATGCCCTTGCCGGGGGCGTACTCGCCACGGCCGGTCACCGACGTCTCCAGGTTGACGATCCGGGCATCCGGGCGCAGCGCGTTCAGCAGTTCCAGCGCCTCGCCCCACGGCCAGTCCGGCGGCACCGGGCGCGGCACGGGGCCGGTGACGGACTCGGCCAGCTCGACGTAGCGGCGGGCGTCGGTGACGGCCGGCTCGCGCAGCGCGGGCGGCCCCGGGTGGGGCAGGATCTGGTCCACCCCCCGGCCGGTCATCACGTCGCCGGCGAGGAAGAGGGTCACCTCGGGCATGGCGGTTGTCTTCCCACCCCGGGCGCTCCCGCACCTGCCGGACCCACCCGTTCTATGCTCCAGCCATGATGATCATGGATCGGGACGTGGCGATCGCCGCCGCGGAGGCGGGGGCCGCCGTCGTGCGGTCCCGGTACGGGGCCACGCTGGCGCGGGTGGAGAAGTCCGGGGGCGACTTCGCCACCGCCGCCGACCTGGAGGCGGAGCAGGCCATCCTCGACGTGCTGCGGGCCGCCCGGCCCGACGACGCGGTGATCGGCGAGGAGAGCGGACGCACCGGGGCCGAACGCGCCGACCGCACCTGGCTGGTCGACCCGCTCTGCGGCACCCTGAACTACGCGGCGCGGATGCCGCTGGTCGCGGTGAACGTGGCGCTGCGGACCGGCGCGGGCGTCGCGGTGGCCGCCTCGGCCGACCCGTTCGCCGGGGAGCTGTTCTGGACCGACGGCGGCCCCGCCCAGGTACGCCGGGACGGGGTGGACGAGCCGCTCACCCCGTCGGCCGAGTCCCGGCTGGTGGACGTCAACCTCGACCCGCCGTTCCCGAACGGTCCCGCGTTCCAGGCCGCCCGGCTGCTCGCGCACCCGGAGTTCGGGGCGCGGTTCCGGCCGCGGGTGGTCTCCACGACCCTGGCGGTGGCCTGGGTGGCCGCCGGCCGGCGGGCGGCGTACGTGACCGACGGCCAGCTGGCGGACAGCGTGCACTTCGCCAGCGGAATCGCCCTGTGCCGGGCCGCCGGCTGCGTGGTCACGGGCCTGCGGGGACAGCCGCTGCACACCCGCGCGGGCGGCCTGCTGGTGGCGGCGGACCAGGACACCCACCGCGCCCTGCTGGCCCTCGTCGAGGAGCAGTTCCTGGGCTGAGGCACCGTACGCGTCAGCTGGCGACGGGGCGCGACCAGAAGTCGGTGACCAGGGCGTGGAACGCCTGCGCCCGCTCGATCTGCGGCATGTGCCCGGTGTCGGGGAACAGGTGGGTCCGCGCCCGCGGCAGTCGGGCCCGGGCCGCCGCCAGGTGGTGGGCGGGCAGGATCAGGTCCCGGTCGCCCCAGACCACCAGCACGGGCAGGTCCAGCGCGGCCACCGCGGCAAGCAACTCGGCGCGCCACTGGGGCCGTACGCCCCGCCAGGTGCCCAGGTTGCGGACCAGTTCCCCCATCACCTGCGCGGCGTGCGGCTGGCGGGCCACCGCCAGCGCGAGCGCGATCCGCTCCTCGGTGGCGTACGCCGGGTCCTGGAAGATGGCCCGCTCGGTGCGCCGGGCGATCGCCGGGTGCGGGCGCAGCAGCAGCCGGGCCAGCGGGCGCAGGGCGAGCAGCCGCAGCGCGACGGTGACCTCCGGGCCGAAGCCGGCGCTGTTGACCAGCACCAGGCTCGCCGCCCGGGCCGGCTGGTCGGCGGCGAGCCGCATGGCCACCGCCCCGCCGAGGGAGTTGCCGACCAGGTGCGCCGGACCGGTGACCCCGGCGGCGTCCAGGAACTCGGCGACCGCCCGGGCGAGGGCGGGCAGGGTGTGCGGCGCGTCCAGCGGCGCGCTGCCACCGTGGCCGGGCAGGTCGACGCTGATCACCCGGTGGTCGCGCGCCAGCAGCTCGTGCTGGGCGGTGAAGTCCTCCAGGGTGCGCCCGATGCCGTGCAGCAGCACCACGGGCGGGCCGGCACCGGCGATGCGGCAGCGGACCGGGCGGCCGGCCACCGCCACGCTGTCGGCGGGCGGCAGGGCGACGGTCACGACGAGCGCTCCGGCTCCGGCGCGACCGGCTCGGGGGCGGGCCGCGGCACCGGCACCCGGGCGGCCCGTCGGTTCATCCCCAGCGCCAGGACCTTCCCGTACGAGGCGGGGGCGAGCCGGGCCAGCAGGTCGGGCAGCTTCGCCGACCAGCCGATCAGCACCCGGCCCCGGCGGCGCTCGACGCCGCGCAGGATCACCTCGGCGGCCTTCGCCGGGTCGATGGAGAGCAGCTTCTCGAACTCCTTCCGGCCGGCCTCGTACTCCTCGCGGGAGACGCCACTGCCCACCCGGGCGCTGGCCGCGATCCGGGTGCGGATGCCGCCCGGGTGCACGGAGGTGACGCCCACCCCATCCTCGACCAGCTCGTGCCGCAGCGCCTCGGTGAAGCCGCGGACGGCGAACTTGCTGGCCGAGTACGCCGCCTGCCCGGCGGGCGCGATCAGCCCGAACAGACTGGAGATGTTGACCAGGTGGGCGCCCGGCTCCGTCTTGAGCGCGGGCAGCAGCGCGTGGGTCAGCCGGACCACGGCCCGGAAGTTGATCTCGATCACCCAGAGGAACTCCGCCAGGGTGACCTGGTCGAACCGACCGCCCAGCGCGACTCCCGCGTTGTTGATCAGCAGCCGGATCCGGGGATGCCGCCGGCGGAGTTCGGCGGCCACCCGGTCGGTGGCGTCGGCGTCGGCGAGGTCGACGAGGTGGGTGTCGATCCGCCTGTCGGGGTGGGCGGCGCGGATCGCGGCGACCACCGCGTCGAGCCGCTCGGCGTCCCGGTCGAGCAGGACCAGATCGGCGCCGCGCCGGGCCAGCCCGTGCGCCAGGGCCTCGCCGATGCCGCTGGCCGCGCCGGTGACCACCGCGGTGCCACCGGGAAAGACGAAGTGACGCATCGCGCTCCTCTCGGTCAGGCGACGGGCGCGGCCGGCGGGGGCGGGCGCACCGGCACGGGAGAAGCGGACCCCCTCGTCGGTGAGCCGGCCGTGCCGCATCAGCAGCACGTCCCGGGGATAGTTCTGGTGCAGCCGCCACGGCGCCGTCGGGCCCTGCTTGGGCAGCCGGTCGACGGCGCGCAGCACGTACCCGGACTTCAGGTCGATGAGCGGCACCAGCTCGCCGGAGGCGGGGGCGACCGGGGTGACGATCTGCTGGCCGGTGCCGTCCAGGTGGCGCAGCAGTCGGCAGACGTACGTGGCGACCAGGTCCGCCTTGAGGGTCCAGGAGGCGTTGGTGTAGCCGATGGTCAGGGCGAAGTTCGGCACGCCGGAGAGCATCATGCCCTTGTAGGCGACGGTCTGCGCCAGGTCGACCTCGGTGCCGTCCACGGCGAGGGTCATGCCGCCCAGGGCGAGCAGGTTGAGGCCGGTGGCGGTGACCACGATGTCGGCGGGCAGTTCCGTGCCGGAGGTCAGCCGGATGCCGTGCTCGGTGAAGGCCTCGATGGTGTCGGTGACCACTGCGGCCCGCCCGTCGCTGACCGCGGCGAAGAGGTCCCCGTCGGGCACCACGCAGAGCCGCTGGTCCCAGGGGTTGTAGCGGGGCGCGAAGTGCCGGTCGATGTCGTACCCGACCGGCAGCCGACCCTGGGCGGCCCGGCGCAGGAACCTCTTGACCAGGCCGGGGGCGCGCCGGCTGAGCTGGAAGTTGACCACCCCGAGCAGCACGTTCTTCCAGCGCACCACGGCGTAGGCGGCCTTCGCCGGGAGGCGGCGCCGCAGCGCGTCGGCGAGCGGATCGCGCGACGGCAGCGCGATGACGTACGTGGGTGAGCGCTGGAGCATGGTGACGTGGCCGGCCCGCTCCGCCATGGCCGGGACCAGGGTGACGGCGGTGGCGCCGCTGCCGATCACCACCACCCGCTTGCCGGTGTGGTCGAGGTCCTCGGGCCAGTGCTGCGGGTGCACCAGCCGGCCGGCGAACCGCTCGATCCCGGGGAACTCGGGGGTGTAGCCCTCGTCGTAGCGGTAGTAGCCGGCGCAGGTGAACAGGAACGCGCAGGTGAGGACGACGTCCTCGCCGGTGTCGTCACGGTGGGCGTGCACGGTCCAGCGGGCGGTGCCGCTGTCCCACTCGGCGCGCACCACCCGGTGGTGGAAGCGGATGTGCTCCGGCACGCCGTACTCCCGGGCGGTCTCGCGGACGTACTCCCGGATGGCGTCGCCGTCGGCGATCGCCTTCGGGTTCGTCCACGGCTTGAACGAGTAGCCGAGGGTGTACATGTCGGAGTCGGACCGGATGCCCGGGTAGCGGAACAGGTCCCAGGTGCCGCCGATGGCGCCGCGGGCCTCGAGGACCGCGTAGGTCTTCCCGGGGCAGTTGCGGTGCAGGTGGACGGCGGCGCCAACGCCGGAGAGCCCGGCACCGACGATGAGGACGTCGACGTGGTCGGAGGCCATGGCGTCTCCCGTTCGGGCGGCAGTGGTCCGGACACTATCCACCAACGGCCGACGGAAAACTGTGAGGGGTCTTACGAGTCGGGGTGGCGCCCAGGTCCGCCGAGGTCCTTGGAGCGCTGGGTACGCGCGGTCGAGGCGGCCATCGAGGGCGAGCGCCGGCGCGGCGCGGCCCCGGACGGGCTGCCCGCCCGGGACCGCACGACCGCTCCCCCGCCGGCCGGACCGGTCAGCCCGTCCGGGTGAACTCCATGATCCAGTTCGTCTCCCAGGTGCGCTCGCCGTCGGTGGAGAACGCCTGCTCCCAGCGGCAGGACGTGGGGGTGATGCCGGACCAGATGAACCGGCAGCGGACCGGCCGCCCCTCGTCGGTGTCGTCGGCGTAGAAGGTGCCGACGCCGTCGACGAACCGGCCCACCACCGGCGGCAGTTCGAGGACGCCGCGGCGGCTGTTCATCCAGTAGATCGACCAGAGCCCGGTCGACGGGTCGAGGATCCGCACCGTGGATCCGGAGAAGCCGCGGGTCGGGAAGCGGATCTCGTCGAAGCTGCCGGCGCCGTCGAAGAACCGGTGCGCGACCGTGGTGCCGGGGAACTCGTCCCAGTCGTCGCTGCCCACGTGCCGCTTGTGCAGCCGCCGGCTGGCCACGTCCCAGCTGCCCACGAGGAAGTCGAAGTCGCCCATCAGTGGCCCACCGGCCCCTCGGCCCGGAAGTCGGCCAGATATCCGGCCAGGTCGGGCCGGTCCGGCGCGAGCAGGTGGCGGACCCAGGCGGCCCGCTCGTGCTCCAGCACGCCCAGTTCCCAGACGCAGCCCACCCCGGGCCGGTCCAGTGGGATGAAGTGCGTGGGGTCGTCGTCCGGGCAGTCCAACGCGGGCTGCCCGGCGATCGCGATCCGGCACTCCACCACGTTGTCGAAGAACCAGCTGTACGCCAGCAGGTATGCCCCGGTGTCCGCGCCCCGGTGCAGCACCACCCAGCTCGCCGGCGGGGTGCCGCCGTCCGACCCGGGCAGCAGCTTCGGCAGGTACGCGTACGCGGCCTCGATCACGGCCGGTTCGAGCCGGCGGTCCGGCTGGTCGATGTGGTAGCGCTTGACGTGCCGGCCGGCGACCTCGACGGTCCCCGGCACGGTCAGCTCCTTGTCTCGGAATGCCATGCCGGGACGGTAGGACCGGTCCCCTGACAGGTAGTGTCAGGGGAATGCGGGCCAGCCGTCTCCTGTCCATCCTGCTGCTGCTCCAGGCCCACGACCGGCTCACCGCCGCCGAACTGGCGCGCCGCCTGGAGGTCTCGGTGCGCACCATCTACCGGGACGTCGAGTCGCTGCACGCCGCCGGCATCCCGCTGTACGGCGAGGCCGGCCACGCCGGCGGCTACCGCCTGGTCGACGGCTGGCGGACCCGGCTGACCGGGCTCACCGCGGAGGAGGCCGACCGGCTGCTCTTCGCCGGGCTGCCCGGGCCGGCCGCCGAACTGGGCTACCAGTCGGTGGTGGCCACGCTGCAACTGAAGCTGCGGGCCGCGTTGCCGCCCCCACTGGCCGACCGGGCGACCCGGCTGCAACAGCGTTTCCACCTGGACACCCCCGGCTGGTATTCCGACGGCGACCCGTCGCCGTACCTGGCGCCGGCGGCCGAGGCGGTGTGGCGGCAGCACCGGATCGAGGTCCGCTACCGCAGTTGGACCGGCGAGGTGACCCGGGTGCTGGAGCCCTACGGCCTGGTGCTCAAGGGCGGTCGCTGGTACGTGGTGGCCGCCCGGCCGGACCGGACCGAGCCGGCGACCTACCGGGTCAACCAGATCCTCGACCTCACCCCGCTCGACGAGCCGTTCGAGCGGCCCGAGTTCGACCTGCCCGACTGGTGGCGGACGCACGTGGCGGACTTCCGGGCCCGGCTGCACCGGGACGAGGCCACTATCCGGCTCTCCCCGCGCGGCCGGGAACGGCTGCGGGAGATCGCCAGTGACCCGGTGGTCGCCGCGGTGGACGCCAGCGCCGGCCCGGCCGACGCGGCGGGCTGGGTCCGGGCGGTCATCCCGATCGAGTCGCTCACCCACGCCCACGGCGAACTGCTGCGGCTCGGCGCCGAGGTGGAGGTCCTCTCCCCCACCGCCCTGCGCGACCACCTAGCCACCACCGCCACCGCCCTGACCACCCTCTACCACCCGCCATCGCCCGCCCCACCCAGTTGATCAAGGAGGTTGCGTCGATGTTGATCACTACGGAGACGCAGACCTCTTGATCAACGGGAGCGTCTCGGCGGGGCGTTCGCGGGAGCGGGGTGGTCGGCGGTCAGGGGAGGTCGCGGAGGGCGGCGGCGACGGTGGCGAGGCCGCGGTCGATGTCGCTGGCGACGTTCGCGGCGTAGCCGAGCACCAGGCCGGGCGGCTGCGGCCGCTGCCCGTGCCAGGACAGCGGCTGCACCTTCATACCCCGGCGCAGCGCCGCGGCGGCCAGCTCGACGTCGTCGACGTCGCCGTCGAGGGTTACCAGCAGGTGCAGGCCGGCCGCGGCGCCGTGCACGACCGCGCCGGGCAGGTGGTGGTGGATCGCCCGGATCATCGCGTCCCGGCGGCGGACGTGCCGGCGGCGCAGCAGCCGCAGGTGCCGCTCCAGCGCGCCGGAGTCCATCAGCTCCGCGAGCACCAGTTGGGGCAGCGCGGCGTTGCCCAGGTCGGCCATCCGCTTGGCCGCCACCAGCGCCGGGTGGTACCGCTGCGGCACCAGCACCCAGCCGATCCGCAGGGCGGGAGCGAGCAGCTTGGAGACGCTGCCGGCGTAGCAGACCTGCTCGGGCAGCATGCCCCGCAGCGCCGGCACCGGCGGGCGGTCGTAGCGGTGCTCGGCGTCGTAGTCGTCCTCGATGACCAGGCCGCCCCGCTGCGCCCAGCGCAGCAGCCGGCGGCGCCGGTCACCGTCGAGCACCACCCCGGTCGGGAACTGGTGCGCCGGGGTGAGCATCACCGCCGGGGCGCCGCTGGCCGCCAGCAGGTCCACCCGCAGCCCGTGCGCGTCGACCGGCACCGGCGGGGTGTCCAGCCGCCAGTTGCGCAGGTGCTGGCGTACGCCGAGGGATCCGGGATCCTCCACGGCGACGGTGTGCACGCCGTCGCCGTGCAGCACCTGGGCGAGCAGGCCGAGCGCCTGGGACACCCCGGCGACGATCACCACCTCGGCCGGGTCGACCCGGATGCCCCGGTTGCGGGCCAGCCAGGTGGCGACCGCGAGCCGCAGCGCGGGGGTTCCGGTCGGGTCGCCGTACCCGAAGGCGGCCGGCGCGAGGCGGTGCAGCACCGCCCGTTCCGCGCGCAGCCAGGCCGCCCGGGGAAAGGCCGCCAGATCCGGTACGCCGGGCGTCAGGTCCAGTTCCGCCGGGGCGGTACGCAGGGCGTCGAAGACGTCGGTGTCGGGCTGGTCGGCGAACACCCCGACCCGGGCAGGTGCCGCCGGCGCGCGGGTGACCACCGCGGCGGGGGTGGCCACCACGACGGTGCCGGCCCGGCCCCGTCCCACCACGTGCCCGTCCTCGGTCAACCGTTGGTACGCCTCGGTCACCACGCCCCGGGACACACCCAGCTCGGCGGCGAGCACCCGGCTGGCCGGCAGGCGAGCCCCCACCGGCACCCGGCCGTCGGCGATGGCCGCCCGCAGCCGCCCGGCCAGCCAGTCGGCGCGCCCGCCCGGCGGGGCCTCGCCGACGTCGAGCTGGAGGAAATCGGCGCCGGCCGCTATGGACCCCTCGACCACCGGGGCTTTGGCCCTGTCCATCGGACCATTATGGCCGCAGGGTAGACCGCATGAGCATCGCCTTCCTGCTGACCACGCTGGTCGTGGTGGCCACCCCGGGCACCGGAGTGGTCTACACGCTCTCCGCCGGGCTCGCCGCGGGCCGCCGCGCCGGACTGGTCGCCGCCGCCGGCTGCACGGTCAGCCTCGTCCCGCACCTGGCCGCCGCGGTCACCGGCCTGGCCGCCGTGCTCCGCGCCGGCACCCCGGCGTTCCGGGTGGTGACCTGGCTGGGCGTGGCCTACCTGCTCTGGATGGCCTGGTCCGCGCTGCGCGATCGGGGGCCACTGCCGCTCGACGACGGCGCCCCGCCCCGCCCGGCCGCCCGGCTGATCCTCGACGGGGTGCTGGTGAACCTGCTCAACCCGAAGGTGACCGTGTTCTTCGTGGCGTTCCTGCCGCAGTTCGTACCCCCGGACGCGCCCGCGGCGGCGGCCCGGATGCTGGCCTGCGGCACGGTCTTCATGCTGACCACTTTCGTGGTCTTCGCCGGGTACGGCGTGCTGGCCGGCACGCTCCGGCGCCGGGTGCTGGCCCGGCCCCGGCTGACCGCGCTGCTGCGGCGCGGCTTCGCCGGCAGCTTCCTCGCCCTGGGCCTCGGCCTGGCCCTCACCGCCCGATAGGAGTCTCCCGTGCGTTTCCGGCACGATCCGCAGGTCTGGTCGACCTTTCCCGAGCTGGCCTGCGGCGTACTGCACGTCACCGGCATCACCCCCACCGCCGACGTCGGCCCCTGGCTCACCCGGTACGCCGACGCCGCCCGGGCCCGCCTCGCCGCCGGTCCGGAGAGCGGATTCCCGGAGATCCAGGCGTGGCGGCGGGCCTTCGCCCGGATGGGGCTGGCACCGACCCGCTACCGGTGCGCCGCCGAGTCGCTGCTGCGCCGCTTCCGCCGCGACGGCCGCCTGCCCCGGCTGCACCCGCTGGTCGACCTGGGCAACGCCCTCTCCCTCGGGTACGCCGTGCCGGTGGCCGTCCTCGACGTCGACCGGATCGACGGGGACCTGGCGGTGCGACCGGCCACCGGCGCGGAGACGTACCTGACCCTCGGCGGGGACGACGAACGCCCCGAGCCGGGCGAGACGGTCTTCGCGGACTCGGCCGGCCGGGCGCACTCCCGCCGCTGGACCCACCGGCAGAGTGGCTGGTCGGCGGTCCGCGAGGACACCACGGAGGTGCTCGTGGTGATCGAGGCGCTGCACGACGGCGGGGCCGAGACGGTGCCCCGGATGCTCGCCGAGCTGGCCTCGGCCGTGGCGGACCGGTGGCGGGCACCGGTCCGGTCGGCGGTGCTGACCGCCGACGCGCCGGTCTTCGCGGTGGCGCCGGCGGCCAGCTGAGGGGCTCCCGGGCGACCGGAGTCGCTGGAGAGCCCCCACCGGTCACAGCGTGGGCGGGTCCAGCCAGCGCCACGTGACGCCGTCGGCGGAGAGCCAGGCACCCGTGCTGTCCGGCCAGCCGGTCTGGACGTACCCGCCGGACACCGGCACTGGGTCGGCGCCCGGCCCGAGGGGTGCGGGACGCAGCGTCGCGCCGCCGTCGGAACTGTTGAACATCAGGGGGTCCTCGCGGGCGGTGACACCGGCCTGGACCATCAGCACCCCGTCCGGCCGCACCGCCGCTCGGATCGTGCGCTCCCCGGCCTTGGCCGTTCCCGTGGTGCGCGCCCAGGTACGGCCGCCGTCCGCGCTGCGCCAGATCACCAGGTCGCCCCGGACCCGGCCGACGGCGTAGACCGTGCGACCGTCCTGGGTGGCCACCGCCGGTCCGCCGACATCGTCGGAGGCGGTGAGCCCGTCGGGGAACTCGTGCCGCCGCCAGGTTCGGCCGCCGTCGCGACTGACCTCGACGGCGCTACCGGTCCAGATCACGCGACCGCCGTCGCCGGCCTTCTCCCCGGTGCGGCCGCTGACCCAGAGGCCGGCGCCGATCGGCGCGCTCGCCACGGTCGCCGCGTTGTGCAGCGTGGACCGGTTGGCGAGCTGCGCGACGTCCCCGGTGGCCGGGTCCACGGCGACCAGCGCCTCGCGGTCCGGGCCTGGTTGACGGGCCAGCACCGGCCATCCGGCCGGCAGCGCGTCCACCCGCCGCGCATCGACCTGTCGCCAGGTGGCCCCGCCGTCGCGGCTGACGGCCCACCGGGCGTGCGAACTGTCCGGGCTGGACCGGGACAGATACCAGGCGACCAGGGTGCGGGGTCCCACCACCCGCAGGTCCACCAGAGCGTCGTCCGGCACCGGCAGCGCGCCGGTACGCCAGTGCCGGCCCCCGTCGTCGGTGCCCGCCCAACGGGGCGGGCACCCGTCGCGGCACTCGTGGTATCGCAGATACACGTGGTTGAGATCACCGGCTCCCGGGCGCCCGGTGGAGACCTGCCGGCCCGGGCCGGGCGTGAGCGTGGGGCCCGGGGTGGGGATGAAGTCCGGGGTGCGGTCCGGGCCGAAGCCGGGAGCCGGCACTGGCGGACGCTCGGTCGCGGGGCGGCCCGCGACGGCGATCCCCGAACCGGTCGCCAACAGGGCCACCACGGCGACGGTGACGATCCGGTGTCGCTGGCGTCGCCGCCGGGCACGCGCGGCCACCTGCTCGAAGTGCGGCTTGAAGCCGGCCTGGGCGGCGATGTTCAGCCCGGCGAAGTCCAGCTCAGGCATGACGGACCTCCCGCTCGGCACAGGTCGGGGAGGTTGTCTGGTCGGCGCGGACCTGCTCCGCAGAGTCGCCGGGGCCGGCGTCGCCGAGGTGGTCGGCCAGCGCACGGCGGGCCCGCACCAGGCGGGTCTTCACGGCCTCCACGGAGCAGCCCAGGGCGATCGCCACCTCGCTCACCGGGAGGTCGGCGAGGTGGTGCAGCACCACGGTCTCCCGGGCCTGCCGAGGCAGCCGCTGCAACGCCGCCACCAGGGCGACGTGGTCCGGCGACAGGGCCGGCGCGGTGGGCTGCGCCGGATCGAGCCGCCCGGAGCGGACGATCCGCCCCAGGACCGCCCGACGCCGGTGCCGGGACCGGGCGACGTTCAACGCCACCGTCCGCAGCCACGCCTCCGGGTTCTCCACCAGCCGGAAGCGCCCGGGCCGCGCCAGGGCCCGGACGAACGCCTCCTGCACGACGTCCTGCGCCTCCGCGTAGTCGCCGGTCATCGCGTACATCTGGGCCACCAGGCGGGCCGCCGAGGCGGCGTACACCTCGCTGATCTGTTGCTGTGGGTCCACATCGTCCCCTCCCGTGTCGGTCGTCGCACCCGGTACGACCGACGAGTGGGCGGCGAGGTGACATCCGCCTCGACGGAGGGCGTCAGTCCTCGCCGGGCCAGCGGGGGTCGGGCTCCTCGATCCAGCGGACCCGCCCGGCGTCCGGGCCGAGGATCTCCTCGAACTCGGCCCGGGTGATCTCCCCGTTGCGCAGCCGCCGGACGTTGGCGACGAACCGGGCCATCCCGGCGCCCCGGAGATCCGGCTCCGGCGCCAGGCCGCTCGCCGTGGCCAGCGACCGGGCCTCGTCGGCGACCTGGCGCGGGTCGTCGGGGTCGACCGGCTCGCCGTGCAGCTCGCGCAGCGCCACGGCGAGGCGGGCGTCGGCGGCGGGGCCGGTGCCCCAGGACCGGGCCAGGTCGACCGTCCGGCCGAGGGTGTCCTCACCCACCTTCTCGGCGCGCAGCTCGGCGCGCATCATCCGATGAAAGAGGACGGTCACGGCGTCGGAATCGTCGGCGATCATGTCCGGCACGGTAGCCGGCCGGTGCGACAGTCCCGCCGCCCCGCTCACTCCTCGCCGGGCCGCTCAGGCCGAGGTCGAGCCGGGAGCGGTCATGCGGCCACCCTGAGGATCCGTCGGGCGTTTCCGCCCGCCACCGCCGCCACCGCCAGCGGGTCCAGATCGGAGTGGCGCAGGCGCAGTCGGGGCACCACGGCGTCGTGGAAAGGGGTGCGTGAGCCGTAGAGCAGGCGCTCGACGCCGACCTGCGCGGCCACCGTCTCCAGGGCGTCCGGGGAGTTGAGCAGCCGGGTCGAGGTGTGGAAGCCGGGCTCGTCGCGGGCGGCCACGAGGAAGTCGCCCAGGTGGTAGAAGTGCGTGTCGAGGAAGACCACGGTCGTGCCGCGCAGGGGCCGCCAGAACCGGCGTACGTCGCCGCCGGCCAGCAGCACCAGTCCGGCTTCGGTGGCGCGTCGGGCGACGTGCCGCACGGACGGGAAGTCCGGCTCCACCCGCTGCTCGTCGGGGAAGAGTCGAACGGCCCGGACGCCTCGCTCGGCGAGCCGGACCACCTCCCGCTCGGCACCCAGCGAATCCCGCAGGTCCACCGCGCCCACGGGCAGCACGGCCGGCCCGGCGAGGGCGGCCACCTCGTCATTGCCGCCGGGCACGTCGAACAGGGCCGCCCGCAGGCTGGCCACGGCCGCCGCGGCGATGCCGTTGGCGGCGAGCGCCGCACCTACCTGGGCCGGGTCGCCATCCGGCCCGGGTCGATCGGCGTACCGGCCGACCAGGACGTCGACGTCGAACGTGACCGGTGGCAGGTCGTCCGCCGCGAACGGCCTCCGGGTGGTGCCCTCCCGCTCGGGGTCGGTCACTGCAGCACCCGGGCCCGGTCCGCGCCGGGCAGGTCGGGACCGTACGGGTCGACGGCGTACCGGGTCGGGACGCGCCCCTCGTGGGCCGCGATCCACAGCATGCGCTGCACGTAACCTTCCATCGGTTCGGTGAAGGCGGCGCCGGCGAGGCGTCGAGCCGCGCCGAGGCGGCGACTCGGTCACAGTCATGGCCGCAACCAGGCTGACCAACTTGATTAGGAATCGTCGGTGATCCTAGGTTAACTGTGTGGACTGTGGCGTTTCCTCTATGGGCTGGTTCGGGGGAGGTTCCGGTGACGTGGGCCGGTCGTGATTGCGGGTTCTCCTGGATCGATGTCGAGGCGATGCGCCGGTGAGCGGGAAGCTGTCGCTGGCCGAGGGCGAGACCTCCCACACCGCTTGCGCCCGCGCCGTGCTCCGATCAGGCGTGGACGAGGAGAGCGGTGAGGTTCTGTCGCAGGCCGTGCTTGCGCAACGGATCGGCTGGTGTGCCGATCTGGTGGCGGGCATGGTCTCCGGCCTGTTGGCTGAGCACTGGAACACCGCGGATGTGGACGTGTTGGCCTCCGGACACGACGCGGGTGGCCGGAAACTTCCGTCGAACGCGTGGATGGCGCTGCGGCGTCTGGGTTGGACCGCCACCACGGCCGAGGGTGTGAGGGTCAATGACCGGATCGTGCGCATGGCCCAGGAGCAGGCGGGGCGTGTTCTTCGTTCGGCGTGGTGGCGTGCTGGCCTGAGCGCTGGGGTGCTGGCGACGTGGCCGGCCGATCCGCGTACACGCACCCCGCAGGAGTGGGAGCAGGTACGCAAGGCGGTTCCGGGCGGGGAGCATCTGCCGTCGAGCGTCATCAAGTCCCGCACGCGGCAGGCTGCCAGCTTCCTTGCCGCGCACGGCCGTCTGCCGGTGGATGTGTTCGAGCTTGAAGGCGTCCCAAGGGTCCCACGGATGTTGCTGCTGGCCGCGTGTGACCGGCAGCAGGCCACCATCGAACGCAGCGACACCGACCCGGGCAGGGTGTTGCTGCGCTTGCAGCTTCCCTCACGTCCGGATCCGAGAGCCTATGCAGATTGGACGTGGGTGGCCTGTCCGATCGTCCTGCCGCCCACGGTTCCCGCCTCGGCGGTGCTGCACCTGCCCACCCTCCGGGTCACCGGCCGGCAGGTGCGCGCCGATGTGGCATACAGCCACGCCGTTCCGAAGGCCCGGCGTACCGGTCACTCTGTGGCGCTGGGTGTGGACTGGGGGCTGAACACCCTGCTATCCGCTGGAGCCCTGCGACTACACGAGGACGGCCGGATCACCGCGTTGGGAGCGGGTGGCCAATTCCGGGCCGCCGGGGTCCTCGCGAAACAGCACCGCCTACGGCGCCTGTCAGAACGGTTGCACGCCAAAGCTGACCACTACCAGCGGCTCGCCGGCGTCGACTCAAGGCATCAACTCTTCGGCAAGCACGAGGTGCTGCGCGACGAGATCCGCCACGTCTGCGCCCGCCGCCGGAACCTGAACGTCGCGCTCGCGTGGGCCGCCGCCCGCTGGACCGTCGACCAGGCCATCGCCGCCCGGGCGACCGTAATCTACGTCGAAGACCTGCGGTCGATGGAAGCCCGGGGCATGGGCGTCACCCTGAACACCCGCCTGTCCCAGCAGGTGCGCGGGCAGATCGTCGACCGGATGCGGCACCTCGCCGCCGAGGCGGGTATCGCCGTCGTCACCACGCCTGCCCGCAACACCTCCAAGCACTGCCCCCAGTGCCTGACCCCGCTACGGCACTGCAAGGCCCCCGACAAGCCCACGGTGGCGGGTTGGAAGTGGGCGATCTGCCCCCACCAGTCCTGCCGCTGGCAAGGCGACCGCGACCAAGGTGCCTGGCGGCGCATCGCCGCCCGCGGCCTCACCCACCAGACCAAGACCGTCATCGACAAGACCAGCGGGCACATGCTCATCCGCGCCGTAGTCGACAAACTCGAAGTCTCCGCGGTCATCACGAAGACCAGCCGGGGGGACCGGTCGAAGACCGGCCCCACCCGGCACAAACCACCACGCCCCGCGCCCAGGCGACGCAGGGCACCCTCCCCCACCCGGCCCCACAGCCGAGCGGACAAGCGCCCGGAGGGACACGCACCAACGGACCGGAGGCTGCCCCGCGCAGCCCACCGACACCAGGACGTGAACACGATCAGCACACCCACCACCGGCCACCAGCCACGCGGAGCCGCCCTGGGCGCAGGATTCCACTTCCACGCCCACGCCTCCCCGCCACGGTGGGAAACGATCCCGGAAACTCAATCCGACTCAGGATCACTAAGCTGATTAGAGACGCTACGGTCGGCGATCCACGGGCGTCAACGTCGTGCCGGATCGCTCGGGACGGTCCGTTGCCGCGGGTCGGTCGAAGCGCCGCGCCGGGCGGCCGCCGTCACGTACGGTGGCAGCGGCACCACCGCGCTCGCCGCGACGACGTACGGCGCGGTGGCCGCGGGCGTCCGGTATGGGAGCGGGAGATGGGCAGACGACCGGCGCGGGGGCACCGGAACGTGCCGCACACCGCCGACGTACGGATCGAGGCGTGGGCGCCCGACCGGGAGGACTGCGTGGCCGAGGCGGTGAGCGCCCTGGTCGACACCTTCGTCGACACCGCCGGCGCGGACGGCACCACCGAGACCGAGTTCTCCGTGCCGCCCAGCAACGACGAGGACATGCTGGTCACCGTCCTCGACGAGGTGATCTTCCGGCTCGAGACGGCGGGTGTCCTGCCGCTGGCCACCGACGTACGCCCGGCCGACGGCGGCGGGCTGCTGGTGCGGTGGTGGACGGTGGACACCGACGCGGTGGAGCTGGTCGGCGCGGTGCCCAAGGCGGTGGCGCTGCACGAGCTGCGCTTCGGCCCGGACCAGGACGGCTGGTCCTGCGCGGTCACGCTGGACGTGTGACCGGCGACCCGCCGGCGTGCGATCAGCCCTTCGCCACGCCGAGCGGGACGAGCCGGGCCACCCGCCGGCAGAGCCCGGCCCCCTCGGTCGCCTCGATGACGGCGGTGATGTCCTTGTACGCGGTGGGCATCTCCTCGGCCAGCCCTTTCCGGGACTTGCCCCGGACCGCGATGTCCTGGGCCTCCAGCTCGCGACGCGGATCGTGCCCCCGGACCGCCTTGGTGGCCTGCTTGCGGCTCTGTGTCCGGCCGGCGCCGTGGCAGGTGGAGGCGAACGCGGGTGCCCCCGGTGTCCCGACCAGCACGTACGAGTCGGTGCCCATCGACCCGGGGATCAGCACCGGCTGCCCGACCGGGCGCAGGTCCTCCGGCAGGTCCGGGTGCCCCGGCGGCAACGCCCGGGTGGCGCCCTTGCGGTGTACGCAGAGCCGCCGCTGGTCGCCGTCGACGCCGTGGGTCTCGATCTTCGCGAGGTTGTGCGAGACGTCGTACACCAGATCCAGGTCGCCTCCGGTGATCCGCTGGAACACCTGCCGAGCCGAGTGGTGCAGCAGTTGCCGGTTGGCCCTGGCGTAGTTGGCCGCGGCGGCCATCGCACCGAGATAGGCGCGTCCCTCGTGGGACGACACCGGCGCGCAGGCGAGCTGCCGGTCGGGCACGTGGATGCCGTACCGGGGCATCGCCTTCTCCATCTCCCGCACGTAGTCGGTGCAGATCTGATGGCCCAACCCCCGCGAACCACAGTGGATCATGACGCAGATCTGGCCGGCGCGCAGCCCGAAGGCCGCCGCCACCGGCTCGTCGTACACCTCTTCGACGGCCTGTACCTCGAGGAAGTGGTTTCCGGAGCCGAGGCTGCCGACCTGGCCGGCGCCCCGCTCCACCGCCCGGTCGCTGACCTGGGCCGGGTTCGCGTCGCCGACCGCGCCGTAGTCCTCGCACCGGTCCAGGTCCCGCTGGACGCCGTAGCCGCGTTCGACGGCGTAGCGGGAGCCGCCGCGCAGCACCGCGTCGAGCTCGCCCCGGTCGCTCAGGTGCCACGCCGCGCCCTTGCCCATGCCGCGCGGGGTGGCCTCACCCAGGCCGTCCATCAGCGCGTCCAGTCGGGGCCGGAGCTCGTCGCGGTTGAGGTGCGCGGCGAGCAGCCGGACGCCGCAGGAGATGTCGAAGCCGACGCCGCCGGGCGAGACGACCCCGCCCGCCTCGACGTCGGTGGCGGCAACCCCGCCGATCGGGAAGCCGTAGCCCCAGTGGATGTCCGGCATGGCGTACGAGGCGCCGACGATGCCGGGCAGGGTGGCCACGTTCGCCACCTGGTCCAGCGACTTGTCCGCCCGGGCGTCCGGCAGCAGCGACCGGGACGCGAAGATCACCCCAGGGACCCGCATCGGGTCATGCCGGTCGATCCGGAACCGGTACGGCGACTCCTCGACCAGCTCCATGCGGCACGGGCTACCCCGCTGTTGGGCGGTTACACCCGATCCGGTCGATCAACCCACTGCAGCGTCCTTGGCTTGAGTCAGTGCTCCGCGTTCGGGGTAGTGGCAGGCGGTGAGTTGGGTGCCGCCGTCGCGGGTGATCAGTGGGGGTTCTTCGGTGGCGCAGTGGTCCTGGGCTTTCCAGCAGCGGGTGCGGAAGCGGCAGCCTGATGGTGGGTTGAGTGGGGTGGGTACGTCTCCGGCCAGGCGGATGCGTCCGGCGGGGCCGAGGGTGGTGACGTCGGGGATGGCGGACAGCAGGGCTCGGGTGTAGGGGTGTTGGGGGTGTTGGTAGATGTCGTTGCGGTC
>NZ_JBIAFE010000039.1:0-49708 GCF_042869115.1 Micromonospora sp. NPDC007230
GGTCGACCGGCCCGTCGAACCGCAGCGCGTTCGGCAGGTTGTAGGTGGCACTGGGCCCCTCGAGCTGAGCCAGGAACCACAACCGGCGCTGCGCGTACGAAGCTGGATAAGTCATGACGGCGTTTTCCCCAGACGCTCACTCATACCTGGAGCCAGGCTCACGTAGATCGGGTCCAGCCCTGACTCCAGAAAGAGCTGGCGCATCGCGGATCTCCGCGTCTTTCCACTCGTCGTCTTGCGCACGGCGCCCGGCCGGACGAACACCACGCTGGTTCGGCCGATCCCGAACTGCTGCGCCAGCCCGCGCCCGAGCCGCGCCGCCGCCTGGGCGAGGTCGTCGTGCTGGCGTCCGCGTATCTCCTGCACGGCCACCACCTGGTGGTCCTCGATCGCGAAGACCGCGGAGGAGCCGAAGGGCAGATCTCCCGCCATCTCCTGCAGCGCACATTCAAGGTCGTGGGGGTGCAGGTTGCGGCCGTTGGAGATGATCAGGTCCTTGATCCGCCCGGTGACGTAGAGCTCCGCCCCGTCGCGCACCCCGAGATCACCCGTACGCAGATAGGGCCCTCGCCCGTCGGTGGTCGTCGCGCCGAAGATCTCCTCATTGACCTCGTCCTTGCGCCAGTAACCCCGGCTCACGCTGGCGCCGGTCACCCAGATCTCACCGACCCGGCCGTCCGCCAGCGGCATCCGGCTCTCCGGGTCCACGATCAGCACGTTGTCGTGCAGAATCGTCCCGCTGCTGATGAGGATCTTGCCGCCCGCTCCGGTCATCGGGGCCAATCGGCCGTGCGCCAGCTGCTCGGGATCGACTGTCGCCTTCCCGACCGGCCGACCGGCCGGCCTGCCGGTCACGATCAGGGTGGCCTCGGCCAGGCCATAGCAGGGCAGGAACGACTCCATACGAAAGCCGGCGGGCGCGAACCGCTTGGCGAATCGCTCCAGCGTCCGGTCGTTGATCGGCTCGGCGCCGTTGAGCGCGGTCTCCCAGTGGCTGAGGTCCAGCTCCGCCGCCTGATCCTCGCTGGTTACCCGGGCGCACAGGTCGTATGCGAAGTTGGGGGCCGCGGCGCACTGGATCCGGTGGCGGGCGATGAGCGCCAGCCACCTGGACGGTCGCTTCAGGAACTCCAGCGGGGGCAGCTGGAGGAGCCACCCGCCGGCGTACACCGGGTACAGCAGCTGCCCGATCAGGCCCATGTCGTGGATGTGCGGCAGCCAGCCGCACACCCTTATCTCCGGCTTCCGGCCCACGAACGAGTCGATGAGATCGAGGTTGCTCAGCAGGTTGCCCTGGCTGACCATGACACCCTTCGGGTCGCTGGTGGAGCCGGAGGTGTATTGCAGCAGGGCGAGGTCGTCCGGGGTCGGCAGTTCCAGTGGCACGTCGTCCGGCGACGGGTCCGCGGTGTCCGCCACGGTGATGCAGGGCAGCGTGCGGTAGCCGTTGCCCGCCGCCCACTCGCGGATGGTTTCCCGCGACTCCTCGACGGTGAGGATGAGCGCCGGCTCCGCGTCGGCGACCATCCCCGCCAGCCGTTGAATGCTCGTAGGCGACCGTTCCGGCAGCGGTGCGGGCACCGCGATGAGGCGCGCGTACGAGCATGCGAAGAACGCGACGGCGAAGTCCAGGCCGCTGGGGAAGAGCAGTAGCGCCCGCGCGCCCGGCTCGAACCCCGCGGTGGCCAGCCGTGCCGCCAGCCGGCGCGATCTCTCGGCCAGCTGCCCGAAGGTGAGCCGGTCCGCTATTTTTCCTTCGTTCATATCCGGAATGAATGCGAGGGCCTCTCGCTCGGGGTGGCGTTCGGCCTTGTCGTTCAAGACGTGCGCCAACGTCATTCCAGGACCGCGTACCATATTCGCCCCTCTGCGCGTGCGATATGGAATAAGTGTAAATCTAGCAGGCGGCTTTAAAGGTCATCTTAAAGCGTGCTTAAGCGGGGCCGGTAATGGCGCTGGTGCTGTCGCCGGTTCAGGCGGTTCTATCAAGCTGGAGCAGCTCGAAGGTCGAGTCGATCGGAATCGGTTCGCGCAGCAGAATCAGCTGGTGAAGTCGCTGCAACTGGGTGCCGGGATCGAGGCCGAGTTCATTGCGCAGGGCTCGGGCGAGTTCGCTGTACACGTCGAGGGCGTCGGCCGGCCGGCCCTGCCGCTGCAGGGCGATCATCAGGTAGGCACACAGATTTTCGTGAAACGGATGGCGCGAGGTCAGCGCGTACAGTTCGCTGATCACCTCGGTGTGCCGGCCCAGTTCCAGGTCCAGCAGGATTTTCCGTTCCCGCGCGGCCTGGCGCATCTCATTCAGCCGGCGTGCCTCCGCTTGCAGGTCCGGGGTGGTGCAGACGTCCGACAGGGCCGGCCCGCGCCAGAGCGCGAGCGCATCGGACAGGAGTTGCGAGGCCATCTTCGTGCGGCCGGTGTCCTGTGCGTTCCGGGCCTCTTGCCAGTATTGCTCGAAGAGTGCGAGATCCAGCACGTTGTCGTCCACCTCGAGCATGTAACCGGGTGGCTGGGTGACGATTCGCGCATAGCCCGGCGCCAGATCCGTGGTGTCGAGGACTTTCCGGATGTTCGATACGTATACCTGGAGTGCCGTCTTCGCGGTCTTCGGCGGCGATTCATTCCACAGTTCACGAATGAGGTGCTCGATCGGGATGGCGCGATTGTGGCCGCACAGCAGGTTCGCCAGCAGAATGCGAAGCTTCAGGGCGCGGGGGCTGCACGACTTCCCGTTCTTGGCGGTCAGGCTGAGCGAGCCGAGAATCCTCAGTTTGGGTATCTTCGCTTCCGTGGGTGAGGGATGAGAGGAACCGGCCGGGGTGTAGCGATAAGACATGCGGAATCCTTGCTCTACCGGGGTGTGTCGAGCAAATCGCCGTGCAGCCTGCTGAGCAGGCGATCGTAGTTTTGGTCGAGGAAGAAGTGACCCCCCGGGAGTTCGTCAACGGAGATGCTGGTGGCGAGGTCTTTCCACGGTGCGATCGCGGTCCTCTCCACCAGCGTGTCGTCCCGGCCGTACAGGATGCTGACCGGGGTCTTCAGCCGCTGGCCGGAGCAGGTGTAGGAGTGGAACAGATGCAGATCCGAGCGCAGGATCTCCAGGGTCATCTCGAGCAGGGCAGGATTCGCGAAGACGTCCTCCGGGCTGCCCATCCGGCGCAGGAAGTCAACGGGGTCGTCCACCGAGGGTGGGCCCTTCTGCGGGGCGTTGCTGCCGGCGGCAACGATGCTGCGGAGACCGTTCCCGCTGGCCGCCTCGACGCGCACGGCCGTTTCGTAGGCCATGACCGCGCCCAGGCAGAGGCCGAGAAAGGCATAGGGAATGCCTCGTGGTTCGACCGCCTCGAGGACCGACTGCGCCACATGGTCGGCCAGCGCGCTCATGCTTTGCACCGGTGGTTCGGCGAGCCGGGACATGCGTCCGGGTAATTCCACGGTCACGCATTCGGCATTCGCCGCGGCGACTTCGCGAAGTTTCGCGAAGGATCCAGCGCCACCCCCGGCCGGTGGAAAACAGACGATAATCATTGCCGGCGGCTCGCCGCTGCGCGGCTGGAACCGCACCCATTTCTGTGCGCTTGACCTACCGTTACTTGACCGTTCACGCATCCAATGACACTTCCTTCTGCCGGGCGTGGAAACACTCAGCGCGTACACACTGAGGCGGCACAGATATCTGGCGGTTCATCACGTACACGGGAGGCGAGCGGGTGCCGGCGACTGCGGGCGCCGGTCGGATCATCGGTGCGGTGACCGGAGATCAACTGCGGACGAGAGCCGAGCGAGCCGCCGCCGTCCGTAGCGGAAGGTGGCTGTAGGGCACGACCTCCGGCGTGTCCGGCCGGTTGAGCCGGCGGAGGAAGGCGAGGATGCCCGCGTTCCCTGTCGCCCACGACCAGGGCGCGTCCTGCCGGTTCGAGTTGACGAACAAGGGCGAGCCGTCCGGGCCGTGGCTGCGGGCGAGGAGTTGCGGGACGACCGCGTGGGCGGCCCGCTGGTGTCGGTCGTCGCCGGTGTGGCGGGCACAGTCAATGAGGAATCCGCCGACCCCGGTCAAGCCGCAGCACTGGCTCAGGCCGCCAAGGCGGGGGATCCAGGCGGTGCAGGCCTCAGCCGCTGACACGGCGGCCGCGGTGAACTCGGAGGCGTCGAAGAGTTCGGCGGCGTGCAGCAGGGTGCGACCGATGCCGGCGAGTCCCTGGCACCAGGACACAGACAGTGGGATCGCCCGGGGATCGCGGGCCCGCCCGATCAGCACCTCGGCGCGGTTTCGTAGCTCCTGGGACCGTTCGTGGGCGGCCGCCCGTACGTCTGGGTCGCCGGTGCGGGCGGTGTAGGCGATGAGCAGGTCGATGACGCCGGCGCGGCCGTGGGAGTAGCTGGCTGACGGATCGGTGTCGATCTCTTCGGGCAGGCCGGCGTCGAGGGCCACCGACAGGGTCATCTCGGTTTTGGCCAGCAGGTTGTCCACGCAGGCGCGGGCGGCGTCGAGGTGCGTCGGGTCGCCGAGGACATCGGCGAGGTACAGATGGCCGAGTCCGACGCCGGCGGTGCCCGTCATGATGTCGTCATGCTCGTCGTCGACGTTGTACGGGACGGCGGGGATCGCGGGGAGCGCCACGTCGAAACCGGCCTTCCTGAGCTGTGCCAGGAAGAGGTGGCTGCCGGTGGAGCCGAGGAACAGGCCGGGCGGCACGTCGATCCGTGTGTTGGCTCGGACGGTGTGCTCCGCCAGCTGGTGCAGCAGCTCCGGTACACCGGGCTGGTGGCGGTGGTGCAGCAGCTCCAGGCCGACTCCGGCGCTGCCGGTGTAGATGCTGCCGTCCACGTTGGCGAATGCGGACGCCGGCTGCCGCAGCTGTCGATGCTCGACCTCCCACAGCAGCTGATCGAGCACCTGCTGTTCGAGGACGATGGGATCGGCGGTCGGCATGCTCTGGCGGCGGGGCGTTGCGCCGGTACGGGCCGCCCAGTCTTCGTTGGCCAGCGTCCGCAGCGCCGCCGTGGCCTGTTCCGGCGTACCCTGCAGCAGCTCGGCCACCAGGTCGGTGAACGGCGCGTGTCTGGGACCGAGGATGCTGGTCAGCGATTGCAGTGCCCGCTGTGCGGGCACGTCGGCCTCGGTCTCGTCCACCACGGGGGACAGGCTGGTGGCTGCGAAGGCGAGGGTCATCCCCAGCGAGTAGTGGTCGTTCGACGGGGTGGCCGGGCCGTTGCGCATCTGGTCCCAGGAGGCGTAGCCGTGCGTGCCGCCGGGCACGTGCAGGCCGTCGAGGGCGGAGATGCCGAAGTCGACGAGGTGTGCCCGGTCGGCGCCGATGACGACGTTGCGCGGGGTGATGTCGCGCATGACGACGCCGCGGGTGTGCAGCGCCAGCAGGGTACGGGCGAGTTGGGCCACCAGCTGGGTGAACCCCGGCGACACGGGTGTGCCGGCGCGGAGCATGGCGCCCTGGTTACCGACCCGGTACGCCAGATCCTGGTCGCCGACGTCGGTGGTGACCAGGAATTCGTCGTCGCCGTGGGCGAAGTGGTCGATGAAGGCGGGCACGCCGGGCACGCCCTCGCAAGCGGTGAGCACCCGTCGCTCGTTGCGGAGGCGGGAGCGGGCGTCGAGGCCGTTGCCCGAGTCGCCGACGTGCGCCCTGGCCTGCTTGACGATGACCACCCGGTCGGTGGTGGTGTCGCGGGCGCGGAAGACGCTGCCCTGCGCGGTGCGCTGCACCCCGTCCTCGGGCCGGTACCGCCCACCGAGCAGCTCCGGTGTTTCGTCGTCGCTCTCGGGCCGGAATGGGTCGGTCACCCAGTCCGGCTGGCGGTAGTCCAGGTCGGCGACCGCGTCGAACGTCTCCCCGTGCGGGCCGGGGATCTGGATCGACATGAGACCGCGCTGGCCCCGGAACCAGCGAGCCACGAACGGGCCGTAGCGGTAGTAGACCGGCGCGTCGCCGTCGATCCGGCGGTCGCTGAGCACCCGCGGTCCGGGATGCCCGCGTAGCAGGTCGACGAGCGCGAGGCCGAGGTCGCGTACGCGGTCCTGCTGGGGGTAGACGGTGATCGCCTTGCCCACCCCGGCGGGCGTCTCGATGCCGTAGTTCATCGCGGTGAGCACGCCGCTTGTGCTGGCGAGCTTGAAGCTGCACCCCACTTCGAGCAGGAACGGGACCGTCCGGGCCGCCGTGGCCGCGAAGTCTTCGGCCCGTGACGAGACGTGCAGCTTCCAGCCATGGTCCGGAAGCTGCACGTCGTCGCGGTCCACGTAGGTCCACTGCGGCCCGAGGCGCACCGTGTACCGGCCGCCGTACCGTTCATCGACGAGCCGTTTGACGAACGGTCCAGATTCCCAGTCGGACACGGACACCTACCTCCTCGGCAGCGGAGATCGTCAGGGATGGGTCAGACGGTGCGGCCGGTGGCGATGCAGCGGTCGCTGATCCGGTCGGTGCACGGACCGCAGGTGTACGGGCAGCGGTTGGCGGAGTGCAGCGACTGCTGCACGTCCTCGAAGTGGACCCGCGGTTCCACGGCCGCCGGTCCGCCGTTGCGTGGCGCGAGTTCGAGCAGGGCCGCCTGCAGTCTCTGGGTCATGTTCGCCTCCGTCGAGGTAGCTGAGCGCGACGGCGTGGTCGCCGGTCCGCCCTGGACTGGCGCGGACGCTAGCGTCGGCCGCTAACTAATCACTAACAATCAAGGCGCGGCTGCGGGCGGTGATCGGTGCTGCGAAGCTCCGCTGACTGGTGCGGCGATCGAGCGACCCCGCAACCGCCCCGCGTCGGCGCTCACGACGCCCGCCAGGAACGGATCGATGTTCTACGCTCGACGCTCGCAGAGGTGCCGTCGCGCACTGGGGGCCGTCGCGACCCGGGCGGCGGAGCGTGAGGAGGCATGCCCATGACCGAAACCGCCATCCCGGGCGACCAGCGCACTGCCCCCCGCACCGCCGCCCCGCTGCCCTCGGCAGAGCCGGTACTGCCCGAGCTGCGGGAGATGTGGTGGGAGACGGGCCTGCGGGCGCGGGCTGAGGCCGGGTTGTTCGCCGTCTTCGCCGAGCTGCCCCGACTGGTCTGGGTGGCGTTGCGAATCAGTTGGCGCGCTGACCGCATCCGCACTGGCGTGGTGGCCGCCACGACGGTCGGTGCCGGGGTGCTGGCCGCTTTCGGGCTGCTGGCCACCCAGCGGGTGCTGGTCGAGCTGTTCGCCGGAGGGCCGACCGCGGACAAGGTCGAATCGGCACTGCCCGCCCTCGCCGCGCTGGCGGGGGCGACGGCGCTGCGCGCCGGCATGGGTATCGCCAGCGGGTACGCACAGAACGGACTCACCCCGCGGGTGAGCCGGGAGGTCGAGCGCGGCCTGTTCGAGACGAGTACGGCCGTGCGACTGGAGGCGTTCGACGCGGACGCCTTCGCCGACGACATGGAACGGGCCTCGCGGGGGACCGACTCGGCGATCTCGCTGGTGCAGGCGTCGATGAGCTTCCTCGCCGGCCTGGCCGGTCTGGTCGCCGTCGCGGTCGCCGTGGTGGTCATCCACCCGCTGCTGTTGGTGGCGCTGCTGGTCGCCACGCTGCCCAAGGCGTGGGCCTCCCTGCGGGCGGGACACCTGCAGTATCGGACCTACACGGCGGGCTCGGTACGCCGACGCCGTATCTGGCTGCTGCACCGGCTCATGGCCGAGCGAGTGTCGGCCCCGGAGCTCCGCTCGTACGGGCTGCGCCGGTTCCTGCTCGATCAGTACGACCGGGTCATGGCGGTGGAGACCGGCATCCAACTCGCGCTCGCTCGTCGGGTCACCACCACCACCACACTGGGGTCCATGATCGGCGGACTGGCGACCGGGGCGGTGTACGTGCTGCTCGGGCTGCTGCTCGTGGACGGGCAGATCCCACTGGCCGCTGCGGCGACCTGCGTGATCGCCTTGCAGGCCGCGCAACGCTCGTTGGCCGTCGCCACCACCCAGGTCGACAAGGTCTACACCGATGGCCTGCACTTCGGCGACTACACGGGGTTCATGACCCGAGCCGCCGCCTACCTGCCCGACCAGTCGGGCGGGGAATCGCTGGAGCCGCTGCGTGAGCTGACCGTCCATCAGGTCAGCCTGCGCTACCCCGACCGGGATACCGCTGCCGTGGACGGCGTGACGCTGACCATCGAGACGGGCCAGACCGTGGCCTTCGTGGGGGAGAACGGCTCCGGCAAGAGCAGCCTCGCCGCGTTGATCGCCAACCTGCGCGCGCCCACCTCGGGTGTCATCCGTTGGAATGGTCGGCCGCTGGCCGACTGGAACACCGACGGGTTGCGAGCCCGGATCGCCGTGGTCACTCAGGAGTACCACAAGTGGCCGTTCACTGCGGCGACCAACATCGCCATCGGGGACGTCCACAGCGAAGCGAGCCTGGACCGGATACAGGCCGCCGCTGCCCGGGCCGTCGCACACGAGATGATCGAGAATCTTCCGTACGGGTACGAGACGTTGCTCGACCGCACCTTCGCCCACGGCCAGGACCTCTCCGGCGGGCAGTGGCAGCGCATCACCGCCGCCCGCGGCTTCCTCCGCGACGCCGACCTGCTGATCATGGACGAGCCGTCCTCCGCCCTCGATCCGCGGGCTGAGGACGCGCTGTTCCAGGCGATCCGGGACCGGCAGGGGCGGGCCACCACCATCCTCATCACCCACCGGCTGGCCAACGTCCGCCACGCCGACCGGATCTTCGTCCTGCACGACGGCGCTCTGGCCGAGAGCGGCAACCACGACGAGCTCATGATCGCCGGTGGCCGGTATGCCGAGTTGTTCACCCTTCAAGCGGCGGGCTACCAGGGCAATGCCGCCGGGGCAGGGTCGGCCGTCGGCCCCGCTGACGCTGCGACATGCTGAGCCAGCAGGAAAGTTGACATCCATCCTGCAATTCGAAGCCCCGACATATGGAAGTATGCCGGTTTTGATGCCAAGTCGGGTTGCGGAACCGCTGGTAGGTTTTGCGAGTACTCACCGTGACTAGGTTGCGGTGCGACGCGAGGGCCGAAAGCGCCCGGGTGACGAACCCATACGAAGTGACCGCGATACCGAGGTGGCAGTTGACCTTGGAAGCTGATGAGGATCTGTACTTTCGCGCACTCGGCCCGCTGACCGTCGAGTGGCGCGGCCAACCGATGGACCTGGGCGGGCCGCAACGCACCCTGGTACTCGCACTTCTCCTGTCCCACGCCAACCAGCCCGTCTCCATGGACATCCTCGTCGACGAGCTGTGGCGGGACGCGCCGCCGCGGTCGTACCGGGTGCAGCTGCAGGGGCTTGTCTCCGACCTGCGGCGCCGGTTGGCACCCGGCGGCAGCCGCGCCGCCGCCCCCATCGTTACCCGATCCTCCGCCTACCTGCTCGAGGTGGCTGCCGACCGATACGACCTCGAGCAGTTCCAGGCCGGGGCAACGGCGGCAGGCAAGGCACGGACCGCCGGTGACAACGCGACCGCGGTACGACTGCTGCGCACCGCACTCGCGCTCTGGCGTGGACCGGCCTTCAGCGGCCTGACAGGCCGGGTGATCGAGCACAGCGCGGCCGCCATGGACGAGGCCCGGGTCGATGCCGCTGCCGAGTACGCCGATGCGCGAATCACCGACGGGCAACTCGACGGCCTGACTCCCGAACTGGTCCGGCTGATCGCTGAGCGCCCCTTGGACGAGCGCTTCTCCCGGCACCTGATGACGGTGCACAGCCGGCTGGGACGGCGCTCCGACGCACTGGCGGTCTATCGCGAGCTGCACCGCCGGACGGTCGCGGAGCTGGGTATCGAACCGTCAACGCAGTCGCAAGAGCTGCACCGGCGGATTCTGACGGGGGATCCGCAGCCGCCCACCCCGCACAACGCCGGCCAGGCGCTGGAGAGCGCGTACCGGCACCTGCCACCCGACATCGCGGAATTCGTCGGCAGGCGACGCGAACTGGCGGCGCTGATGGGCGCGGCGACCAGCCCACCGGACACAGCCGTGCCCATCGTCACGGTGGAGGGCATGGCCGGTGTGGGCAAAACCCGCCTGGCGGTACATGCCGCCCACCGGCTCTCCGCCACCTACCCGGACGGGCAGTTCTATGTCGACCTGCACGGATTCACCGAGGATTCGGCGCCGGCCGACCCCGGTGAGGTGCTGGAGTCCCTGCTCCGGCTGCTGGGCGTCCCACCGTCCGGAATTCCCGAGAAGATCGAGGCCCGCGCGGCGGTGTTCCGGGACCGATTGTCCGAGCAGCGAGTGCTTCTCGTCGTGGACAACGCAGCCGAAGAGTCACAGGTTCACCCGTTACTGCCGGCCAACCCGGGCTGCCTGGTGATCGTGACGAGCCGGCGCAGCCTCGCCGTGGACGGTGCTCACACCGTCCGGTTGGACGTGCTGCACCGGGAGGAATCGTTGGACCTGCTCACGATGATCGTCGGCCGCGACCGGGTGACCGCCGAGCCGTCCGCGGCCGACGCGCTGCTGGCGCGCTGCGGTCATCTGCCGTTGGCCGTCGCACTCGCCGCGCGACGACTGCGAGCGCGACCGGCCTGGCCCATCAGCCATCTGCTGTCCCGGCTGACCGACGAGAATCGCCGGCTGGACGAACTGTCCCTCGGCGGGCGAGCGGTTCAGGGCGTCTTGGCCCTGTCGTATCGGGCCCTGGCTCCGGACCGCCGAAGGCTGTTCCGGCTGCTCGGCGTCCACCCCGGCAACGACGTGACCGCGGCGTCGATGGCGGCACTGGTCGGCTGCGAACCGGCGGCCGCGCAGCTCGCGCTCGAATCGTTGCTCGACGAGCACCTCGTGCAGCAGGCGGAACCGGACCGGTACCAGATGCACGACCTGCTGCGCGAATACGCCACGCGGCGGTGCCTCACCGAGGACACCGAAGACAGCATCGCGGCCGCCAAAAGACGGCTGCTCGACTGGTACGTGGCGACGACCGACGCCGCGACCCGGCTGATCCGCAGGTTTTCGCTCCCACCGGTCGGGCAGCCTCCGGCACCGGAGACACCTCCGGTCGAGTTCGCCGACGAGCAGCACGCACTCACCTGGCTCGACGCGGAGTACGCGAACCTGATCGCCGCCGCCCGGACCGCTAGCAGCGGCCCCTGTCAGCGGCAAGTGTTGCTGCTCGCCCATCTGCTGCAGCCCTACCAGATCCGGCGCGGCCACACCGATGACTCGATCGAGATTCTGCTGCGTGCCTCGACCGCAGCCCGCCAGCTCGACGACCCCCGCGCCGAAGCGCACACCCTGACCGAACTGGGCCAGGCATACAACACCGCAGGCCGGACAGATCCCGCGCTGACGCAGCTCCGACAGGCACTGCCCCTGCATCACACGCTCGGACAGCCCGACGGCGAAGCGATCACCCGCAACAACCTCGCCCTGGTGTACCGCCGGCTCGGCCGACACCATGAGGCGATTGCTGAATACCAGCGGGCCGTCACGCTCTTCCGATCCACCGGCGACAGACAGTGGGAAGCCGCCGTGCTGAGCAACCTCAGCATCGACCTGCACCTGCTCGGTCGGGACCGGGAGGCGCTCGACCAGGCCAAACGGGCCCTGGCGCTGCAGCGGAAGCTCGGCGGCCCCGGCGTGGCGAGCCTGGAGAACAACGTCGGCCTGCTCCATGCCCGGCTGGGCCGGCACCCCGAGGCGGTCCGGTACGCCCAACGGGCGCTCGCGTTGCAACACCGCACGGGCAGTCGCCCGGGCCAGGCAAACGCCCTGGCCAACCTTGCCTTCAGCTACGCCCGACTGGGTCGGCACAAGGCAGCCATCCGGGCTGGTCTGGCCGCGCTCGATCTCGCCCGCGGACTCGGCCCCGACATCCAGTCGAACGTGCTGAACACCCTCGGCGAGGCGTATTTTCTCGCCGGCGACCACGAGACGGCCCTGCGCCACCACCGGGCAGCTCTGGCCATCGCCGATCGGATCGACGAGGCAGATGAGCAGGCCCGGGGCCGAGCCGGAATCGAGAAGGCCACCATCGTCGTCGCCGGGTGACCACGACCTCGCAGACAAGCCGAAAATCGAAGTGGTCAGGGTTCGCTGCTCCCCGCCTGGATGGTGCCGGCTGTCGTCCCGGGGCCCGCTGGCACCAATCACGGGGCCGTGCTGCATCGACGCATGGCTTTGGGTGCCGTCGTGGCGACGCCGGCATGATCGGTAAGGCACGAAGCCCGGCGGGATAAGCCACCCGCCGTTGGCCTGAAGGCCAAAATGCGCCCCGTCGGCGTACAACCACCCGGCTCCCAGATCCGGCGGCAGTGGCTGGCCGACCGCCTCCGGCGCCGCCACGAGGTCGGGCTCAGACGCCGGCGGTCGTAGAGCCGCGCGGGCCCGGGGCGCGTGCTGTTGAAGCCACGTGTCAATGCGGTCGATCGCCGCCGCCGCGACCGCCGCTCGATCCGCTCAAACCTCCGCCACACTGCGAGGAGCCGGCCCCACTGGGACCGGCCGGTTGCCCGTTGACGTCGACAGCCGGCTGCGGGCCTTGGTCGTGGCCGAGGTGCCCGGCGACGACGCCAGGCATTCCGTGTATCGCGGAGGTATGGAAAATTTCATACGCCACTGCAACGGCCCTCCATTTCTAATGGGGGCATGAAGCACAGTGCATCCCTGTCAGCAGCGCCCCGCCGCACGCGCAGCATCGGGCTCGTGAGCCTGGCGATCCTCGGTCTGGCGAGCGCGGCGTTCGTCGTGCGGCGGCCGCTCATGATGTCCGCTCCGAGGTGCATGGCCGGGCGGTGGCACGGCTGCTTCGATACGTTCAACGGTGTGCTGCTCATGACGCTGGTCGGCCTGCCGTTGGCCGCTCTGGTGGTGTGGGCTCTGGCGCGCCTTCGGCGTGCTGCCGGCGTCCCGTCCGCACGGCGGATGTCGCTGGCCGAGGTGGGCATGGTCTACGGGACGGTGCCGCTGGTGTGGCTGACCATGATGCCGGGCCCGGGCGCCGGCATCGTCCCGGGCCGGGTGAGCCTGGTCCCGCTGCGGGACCTGGTCACGATGGGGCCGATCGGGATCGGCGGCAACCTGCTGATCTTCGCCGCGCTCGGGTTCTTCGCCCCGATGCGGTTCGCGGCGCTTGCGTCCGTGCCGCGGATCCTGGCACTCGGGGCGGGCTGCTCGGCCCTGGTCGAAACCGCACAGTACGTCCTGCGGCTGGACCGGGTTTCCTCCGTGGATGACGTACTGGTCAACGCCGCCGGCGCGGTGCTGGCCGGGCTGGCGTCACGCCACTGGTGGCGCACTACGGCGGAGGTGCCATCGGACCAGCCGCGCCCCGCGCCGGCGCCGGCAGGCTAACTCCGAATTCCGCTGCTGTTTGGATGGTGGTAACCGAGGCGGTCCACCCGGCTGAACCAAGGCAGTGCCCCTCGGCGCGCCCGACACCAGGACCGCGGTGGCGATGAAGCGTGCACCCCGCCGATGGTGGGCAGGTGCTGACGCGCCGCTCGGTGTAGAGGGCAGCCGGGCCGCCCTGACCCGGAGGACCGGGCTGTCCGTCGCGGACGCCCGGTCCCCGGTACTACTTCGTGAACGCCGCGGCGTACGTTTCGTGGCGGTCCTGGTCGTGGATCGTGAGCTGTGCCAGAGCAAACACGGTCATCGTGGCATGTTGGCAGCCGGTGATCGTGCGCTCCGTGGCGCTGTTTGTTGTCGATGACGGTGCCGGCTGAACGAGCTACTGTGCGTTGAGCTGATCGGCCGTCAGGCAGGTGCCGCGCCCAGCCGTACCGCCGAGGCGTACACGTCGACGAGGCCCGTTCCCTTGTCGACTGCGGTGGTGTAGGGCCCGACGGTCTGGTAGGCCGCGCCGTCCGTGAACTTGTACGCCGTGGCCTTGAGCGCGTCCTCGATCTGGGCCGGGGTCGCGTCGGGTGCGACCTGGAACAGTTGGGTGACGATGCCCACGACATGCGGGGTTGCCATCGAGGTGCCGCTGATCGTGTTGAACGTGCCGAGGTCCAGCGGCCCGGGGCCGTTGCGCGGGTCCAGGCCGGTCGAGCAGATCAGCAGGTACGGCCGGCAGGCCGAGGTGATGTTCGATCCGGGTGCTGAGACGTCCGGGTAGGTCTCCGGGTGTCCCGCCGCCCCGCGGCTGGAGAACGTCGACACGCTACCGTCGCGGGTGCCGGTGCCGTGGTCGTCGTAGGAGGCGACCATGATGATGCCCGGAGTGGGGTCCTGACCCGGAGGGTTGGTGGCACTGTTGTCCGGGCCGTCGTTGCCGGCCGCCCAGACGGTGACGACACCCTCGGCGGCCAGCGCCCGCTGTAGCTTGGTGGTCGCCGAGTTCGGATCGAACGCCCCACCGCCAGTGGGGCCGTACGAGTTGTTGCTCACCTTGATCGGCGGGCAGCCCGCGCACGGGTTCAGGTGATGCTCGAGCACCCAGTTCAGCGCGCTGTCCGCACCGAAGATGCTCAGTCCCGCGCCGACCGACAGGCTGATCAGCGTGGCGTCAGGGGCAGCCCCGTGCAGATGGGTGCCGTCGGTGAGCGTCGTGTCCCGCCCGGCGACGATCCCCGCGACGTGTGTGCCGTGCCCGCCGGCCGACAGCGTGTCGGTGTCGTTGGCCGCGGTCAGGTCGAGGAAGCATGAGTCGTTGGGGAGCGGGAGCGGCAGACCCAGATCGGTGAGCGGGCCGCAGATGTTCTTCAGATTGAGCTTCACTGCGCTGGAACCGTCGGCGTTGCGGAAGAACGGGTGCGTGCCGTCCACGCCCGTGTCGATGATCGCCGCCGACACACCGCGGCCGTCGACCGGCCGTCCCTGTCCGTCGCGCAGCTCAGCGCGCGCCTGCTCGCCTCGGGTGGCGACGTTCGAGGTCGACAGGTGCAGCCGCAGCGGCTGGTCACCTTCGACGTAGGTGACACCGGCATGACCGCGAACGGCCGCGATCTGCTCGGCGGTGCCGCGCGCAACCGCGACGCCGATCTTGTTCCAGGTGGTGATGAGTGTGAGGCCGGTGTCGGCGGCCGCCTGCCGGGCGGCGCCGATGCTCGTACCGTGCACAAACACCGGGATCGTGCCGGAGGCTGTCGTCAGCGTCCGCGCCAGGGAACTGGATATCGGGGCGAGTGGGTTGTTCGCCTGCGCCGGCGCGACCGGCGCGACCGGCGCGACGAGCGCGGCGGCAAGGACGCCGGCGATCAGGACGGGGGTGGTTCGAGGCATGAGGGGCCTCCTCCGGGAGCATATGTGACGCCTATCTATGGCCTACATCGGCGATCACCAAACTTATGCAACACGGGTACGTCCTTAGGGCGCGAATGCGGACGGAGCCACCCGCTCGCACGGAGTTCGGCCGTGGCGGTCGGACGTTGGGTCATCCGAGCCACCGATCGCACCATTCGCGGGTGCGGCGGAGCACGTCGAGTTGGTGGTTGCGTTCGCGGATCGAGTGGGTCTCTCGGGGATAGACGACGTACTGGTGCTCCACTCCGAACCTGCGTAGCGCGCGGTGGAAGAACTCCGCCTGTGATACCGGAACGTTGGTGTCGTTCTCGCCGTGCATGATCAGCACCGGCGTGCGGACCTTGGAGGCGTACGAGATCGGGCTGAGCTGGTCGTGGCGGTGTGGACCTGTTCCTTCCCAGCCGCTGCTGCCGCCGAGGGCAGCCTCGAACGGCCCCTGTTCTCCGGTTGCGGCGAGCATTCCCCAGTCGCTGATGCCGGCGCCCACCACGGCGGCCTTGAACCGGTCGGTCTGCCCGACCGCCCAGGCGGCCATGAAACCGCCGTGGCTCCAGCCGCCGATACCCAGCCGGTCGGGGTCGGCGACGCCGCCGGCGATGAGCAGGTCGATGCCGGCGCAGATGTCGGTCCACTCGTCGAGGCCGACCGCACCGGCGACGTGCACCGCGAAGTCGTGGCCGTGCCCTTGGCCGCCGCGCGGGTTCGGCAGAAACACGGCGTAGCCCGCGGTTGCCAGCCACTGACCGGACGGATCCCAGCCAAGCTGGAGCCGGTCGGCGTGCCGGTGGTACGGGCCGCCGTGGACCAGTGTCACCAGTGGAAAAGGCCCGTCCTTGTGGGACCGGCCGGCCGGCAGGATCAGCAGGCCGTCGAGGGTCAGTCCGTCGGATGCCTCGTACGACAGGCGTTCCTGGACACCCCACCGGATGTTGCCGAGTTCGGGCCTGAGGTCGGTCAGCCGCGTCAGCGGCCCGCTGGTGGGGCCGGCGTGGACGTTCCCGGGCTCGTAGGACGTGCTGACGACCACCGCGACGGCGTCACCGTGCCGGCTCGTGGTCAACGACGTCGCGAGGCCGTCGACCCGGGACATCTCGACGAGGTTGGGCCCGGCCGGATCGAGCCGGTGGATCCCGGTATCGAGCCCGTCGGCGACCAGCAGCAGCGGCGGACCGGTGTCGACCTGAACCAGGTTGCTCGGGCAGACGGTCGTGCCGGCTGTCAGGTTTCGGTGCACGCCCACCGGCCCGGTCATCGGCACGGCGACATCGAGAACCGCGTGCCCGCCCACCAGCGCGGGCGGAGTCGTCGCGACGTATGCCAGGTGCCAGCCGTCGTCGGCGGGCCACCAGACGAGCGACGACGCGTCCGCCGCAGCCGGGCCGAGGTCCCGCGTCGCGCCGCTGTCCGGGTCGAGCAGGTGGAGACCGGGCTCGACCATTCCTGGGTCCACGTCGGGGGTCGACCAGGTCAATACCGCCAGCACTCCATCGTCGGGCCGCTGGGCCACCTCGACGACATGGCGATCGCCGAACGCAGCCGGCGTCCGAACCTCCCGGCTCCGTAGGTCGAGCAGCCGCAGCCGGTCCGGGCGCACGCGTTCACCCCACACCCGAGCGTCGTCACGCTCCCTCACCCGGCGCTCATCCTCATCGGACGGTTCATCGGCTGCGATCACCACGACAACGTCCGGATCGGCCAGCGGGAGGTGACCGGACACCCCACCGGCCCAGGACGTGACCGCCCGCACGACACCGTCGACCAACCCCACCCGGCACAGTTGCGCCCTGCCACGCTCAGCCCGGTCGGAGAGAAAGTAGATCAACAGCGAATCCCCGGCCCACCGCGGCGCCGAATCGTACGCCGCACCCGAAGTCAATCGTCGCGGAGACCCGGCCCCGTCAACGGCGGCGACCCAGAGTTCGCTGACCGGGTGAACACCAGCTCGCCCGACCGGGGCGACCACGTAGGCGACCCACTTGCCGTCCGGAGACAGCGCCAATGCCTGCGGAACACGACCATCAACCACCAACTGGGCGGTGAGCTGTGCACGAGCCATCGAGGCACAGTATCGATCAACCACCACGGCGGCCAACCGCTGCCGCAACGCCCGCAGCAAGGCTAACCGATTTGATTATCGATGATCAGTGATCATAGGTTGGCCTGTGTGGAACGTTTTCGGCTTTCCAAGGCCGGGAAGCGTGTCGGTGTTCACCCCGCGACGCATCACGTTTGGGTTGGCTCGGGAGGGCTCCGGCAACGTGAGTCGGCGGTGAGGGCCGGTTTTTGTGGATCGGTGTTGAGGCGTTGAGTCGGTGAGCGGGAAGCTGCGACTGGCCGAGGGCGAGGCCTCCCGGACCGCGTGTGCCCGAGCTGTGCTGCGCGCGGGGGTGGACGAGGCAACCGGCGAGGTGCTGTCCCGGGCGGTGCTTGCGCAGCGTGTCGGTTGGTGTGCCGATCTGGTGGCGGGCATGGTGGGCGTCCTGGTCGGTGAGCATTGGAACCGCGTGGATGTGGGGGTGTTGGCTGGCGGGGTGGATGCGGGTGGGCGGCGGTTGCCGTCGCACGCGTGGATGGCGCTGCGGCGGCTGGGGTGGACGGTCGCCCCGCCTGGGGGTGTGAGGGTCAATGATCGGGTCGTGCGGATGGTCCAGGAGCAGGCGGGGCGTGCGCTTCGTTCGGTGAAATGGCGCGCTGACGTGGCCGCCGGGGTCGTGGCGGCGTGGCCGGCCGATCCGCGCAAGCGCACCCCCGGCGAGTGGGATCAGGTGCGGGCCGCGATCCCCGGCGGGGGGCATTTGCCGTCGAATGTCATCAAGTCCCGGACCCGGCAGGTTGTCACGTTCGCGAAGGCCAACGGCCGGCTGCCGGTGGACGTGTTCGAACTCGAAGGGGTCCCGAGAATCGGGCGGATGTTGCTGCTGGCCGCGTGTGATCGGCAGCAGGCCAGCATCGAGCGCAGCGACACTGACTCGGGCAGGGCCCTGCTGCGGCTGCAACTGCCCACCCGTCCGGATCCGCGAGGGTATCGGGACTGGACGTGGGTCGAGTGCCCGATCAGCCTGCCGTCCACGGTTCCCGCCTCGGCGGTGCTGCACCTGCCCACCCTCCGCCTCACCGACGGGACGATGCGTGCCGATATGGCATACACGCACCCGGTGCAGAAAGCGCGGGCCACCGGTCACTCCGTGGCGCTTGGCGTGGACTGGGGCCTCAACACCCTCCTCAGCGCCGGAGCCCTACGACTGCAGGCGGACGGGCGGATCACGGCGTTGGGGGCTGGTGGACAGTTCCGGGCTGCCGGGGTCCTGGCCAAGCAGCACCGGCTGCGCCGCCACAGTGAGCGGCTGCATGCGAAGGCCGACCAGTACGCGCGGCTGCTCGGCGGCCGCCCCGACGAGCAGCTGACAGCGAAACGTGAGGTGCTGGCCGGCGAGATCCGCCACGTGTCCGCCCGCCGCCAAAACTTGAACGACGCGCTCGCCTGGGCCGCCGCCCGCTGGACGGTGGACCAGGCGATCGCCGCCCGGGCGTCCGTCATCTACCTGGAAGACCTGCGGTCGATGGAAGCCAAGGGCATGGGGCACAGCCTGAACACGCGCCTGTCCCAGCAGGTCCGCGGAAAGATCACCGACCGGATGCGGCACCTCGCCGCCGAGCACGGGATCGCCGTGGTCACCGTCCCCGCCCGCAACACCTCCAAGCATTGCCCGCAATGTTTGACCCCGCTGCGGCACCGTAAAGCCCCCGACCGCCCTACTACGTCGGGATGGAAGTGGGCCATCTGCCCCAACACCGGCAGCTGCGGTTGGCAGGGCGATCGCGACCACGGCGCCTGGCGGCGTATCGCCGCCCGTGGCCTCACCCATCAGGGCAAGACCGTCATCGACAAGACCAGCGGGCAGATGGTGATCCGCTCGGTCGTGGACACGCTCGAAGCCGCAGCCGTCGTCACCCCCAGCACCTCCAAGACCAGTCGGTGGGATCGGTCGAAGACCGGCCCCACCCGGCCCCGCACCTCACGCCCCGCGCCCAGGCGACGCGGGGCACCCTCCCCCACCCGACCTCACGGCCGGGCGGGCAAGCGTCCGGAGGGACACGCACCAACGGACCGGCCGAGGTTGCCCCGCGCAGCCCACCGACACCAGGACGTGATGAACACGACCAGCACACCCACCGCCGGCCACCGGCCACGAGGAGCAGCACTGGGCGCGGGATTCCATCTCCACGCCCATGCATCTCCACCACGGTGGGAAACGATCCCGGAAACTCAATCCGACTCAGGATCGCTAAGCTGATCAGGGACGCTTCTTCCGGTCGAAGTAGGCGCGCCCTTCCGTGGGGTTAGGCCACGTCTGGAGTTGTGATCACGGTGGTGTGGAGGCCGGCCGGTCGGCCGCTCCATGCTGCCACCCAGTTATATGCAGAACTTCTGCTTAGCCCGGGCGGCGTCCCCATGCCGAGATCAGCGGCGCGAGGGTGAGGTCGAGTTCGCCGGCATCGACGGCGGCCAGGTGCGCGTCGATCTCGACGTCGTTGGCCAGCCCTGCGGCGAGCAACTCGGCGCGGACCATGCGCACCGTCGCGGTCTCCAGCCGGTCGCAGGCTACCCCGCCGACCGGGAAGTAGCCGGCCGCCGTGACATCGACCAGGCCCGCCGCACGCAACGCCCGCGGCAGCGTACGGCCGTAGCGCAGGTCGGCGCCGCGGCGGGTCATCAGCTCCCGGACGGCGCGCCGCAGCCGGTTGGCGCGCCGCTGCGCGGGGCCAACCTCATCGAGGCAGGCCAGCGGCTGCAGCTCGGTGTCGGCATCCTCTACCAATAGCCAACCGCCGGGCCGCAGCGCCGCCACCATCGTCGCCAACGCCCGGGCACGGTCGGGCACGTGAACGAGCACGAGCCGTGCGTGTACCAGGTCAAACGTGCCTGGCTGCGGCGGCGGGTCCCCGACGATGTCGTGCCGGAGCACCTCGTACCCGCCGTGCGGGTCCAACCAGGCCGGATTGATGTCCGTGGCCAGCACGTAACCGGTTGGTCCGACGGTCGTGGCGAGTGCCTCGGGAATGCTGGGGCCTCCGGCACCAACTTCCCAGCAGCGCCAACCCGCCCTCACTCCGAGCCGGTCGAAGTGCCCACGCGTGACACCGTCGAACAGCTCGGCCAGCCAGGTGAACCGCTCGCCCGCCTCCACCCGGGCGTTGTCGAGCAGGTAGCGGTGATCCGGGGAAGACTCGGGGGAGTCCGGCGATCGGGGCCTGGACCGTGCGCCAGCAGTATCCACCGGCCCGCCCGCGGTTGTGCCCGGCTCGGGCCCGGGGTCGACGATGGGCTGCGATGAACTCATGCCCACATCCTCACGCCCGACCGCGTGCTGTGTCAGCGCGACACGGGATGAAACCAGAGACGGCCTGGCTCCGGCCAACCAGGCCGACCCCTCACCCTCGGCACGATCGCCCGCTCATCTGGGACCTCGGTGTCCCGGCGCTCCCCGGCCGCCTGGCCGCGCCGTGCCAACTCGTACTCCAGGCCCCGGCGCCGATCCTCGCTCAGGTCCTGTTTAGGTCCATCAAGGTGGTGCCGGTGGAGGCGACCAGTTCCTTCAGTTCCTTGTCGGCCTTCCTTGGCGCGTTGGTACCGGCGACCGCTCTGGCGCATCCGCGCTGAGCGCCATCCAGTAGGCGGCTGACTCTGTCTGCTGCACCCTTCGATTTGACATTGCTATGGCTAGCGGTTATCTATTGTCGATCTACGGGGGGTGTGTTGGGTGCAGGACGTGGTGCTGGCCATGCTGGCGAAGGAGCCGGCGTACGGGTACGACCTGCGCAGCCGTTTGCGTGGCGCGCTCGGCCCGCTCGGCGAGGCGATGAACGCCGGGCAGATCTACGTGACGCTGGCCCGGCTGGCCAAGGCGGGGCTGGTGACCTCGCAGCACGCCGAGGGTTTGCCGGACCGGCCCGACCGCCGGGTCTACGCGTTGACCCCGGCCGGGCAGCAGCGGGTCGCCGCCTGGCTGACCGAGGTGAGCTGGCCGAGGCCCGACCTCACCGAGTTCCACCTCAAGCTGGTGGCCGCCGCTGCCGCCCGGTTGGCCGATCCGGTGGCTCTGGTCGACGCGCAGCGGCGTGAGGTGCTGCGCCGGCTGCGGGATGCCCAGCGGGCTGCGTTGGAGCGGTCGGTGGATCCGGTCGTCGGGTTGTTGTTGGAAGGGGTCGTGCTGCGGTTGCGGGCCGACCTGGAGTGGCTGGAGGCGTGCGAGCGCATGTGGACCGAACGCGACCGGACCGGAGGGACGGCGAACCCATGAGCGAGCGCACCGAGCGAAGCGAGGGCCACGAGGCCGTGCCAGGTGGTGCAGCATGACCGGATCGACGCTGCTGAAGGCACGAGGGGTGAGCAGGCGGTACGGCTGGGGAAGCGCCCTGGTGCGCGCGGTCGACGAGATCGACCTGGAGGTGCCCGCCGGGCAGACGCTGGCGATCATGGGTCCCAGCGGCTGCGGCAAGTCGACCCTGTTGCACCTGCTCGGCGGGCTGCAACGCCCCACCGACGGCGAGATCTGGCTGGCCGAGCACCGGATCGACACCATGAGCGAGCGCGGCTTGGCCCGGCTGCGGCGGCATCACGTCGGCTACGTCTTCCAGTCGTTCCACCTCATGGACGAACTCACCGCCGTGGAGAACGTCGAGCTGGCCGCGTTGCTGGCCGGGCAGCCTCCCCGCCGGGCCCGGCAACGTGCCCTGCATCTGTTGGACCGGGTCGGGCTCGCCGACCGCGCCAGGCACCTGCCGTCGGCATTGTCCGGCGGCCAGCGGCAGCGGGTCGCCATCGCCCGCGCGTTGAGCAACGAGCCGCTGGTCGTGTTGGCCGACGAGCCCACCGGGAACCTGGACAGCGCGGCCACCCTGGAGGTGCTGCGGCTGTTCGAGGAGCTGCGTACGGCGGGGCAGACGCTGGTGGTGGTCACCCACGACGCGCGCATCGCCGCGGTCGCCGACCGGGTGATCTCCATGCGGGACGGGTCGTTCGCCGACGACAGCCGCCTCGCCGGCACCACCACCTCCGGCACGGGCACGGTCTACGGCGGGTGGCGCTGAGATGGCCGGCCGTCTGCTACTCGTGTGCCGGCTGATGGTGCGGGACGTGCGCCGGCGACGCACCGAGACCGTACTGCTGCTGCTCGCCATCAGCGCCGCGACCGGCACGCTGACCCTCGGCCTCGCCCTGACCAATGCTCTCGCCCAGCCGTACGAGCGGACCCGGGCCGCGACCGCGGGCCCCGACGTGGTGGCGATGCCGGGAGCGACGGGCCCGGAGGCTCTGGCCGCACTCGCGCCGCTGGCCACCGCGCCCGGTGTCACCGCACACAGCGGGCCGTACCCGATCGCCTATCTGATGCTGACCGCCCGCGGCACGACCGTGCCCGCGGTCGTCCAGGGCCGGGACAACTCCCCGGCGGCGCTCGACCGGCCCGCGGTGACCGCCGGCGCCTGGGTACGCCCCGGCGGCGTGGTCATCGAGCCCACCTTCGCCAACGCCCTCGGCGTGCACATCGGCGACACCGTCGACATCAACGGCCACCCGCTGCGGGTCGTCGGGACCGCGGTCACCGCCGCCAGAGCCGTCTACCCGCGCGCCGACTGGCGCGCTGATGCGGGCAGCCCCCTGACCGAAAGCGCCGGCCTGGCCTGGGTCGACCGTAGCCAGATCGGCGCGCTGGCCGGCGCGCGGCCGCTGTCATACACCCTGAACCTGAGATACGCGGACCCGCGGGCCAGCACCTCGTTCACCCACAAGCGCGAAGGCGGGATCGAATACACCAGCTGGACAGGGATCGCCGACGCGAACGGCAAGCTCGTCAAACAGGCGCGCCTGGCCCTACTGGTCGGCAGCTGGCTGCTCACCGCCCTCGCGGTGGCCAGCGTCGCCAACATCGTCGCCGGCCGCGTCGTCGACCAACGCCGCCGGGTAGGACTACTCAAGGCCGTCGGCGCCGGACCAGCCATGATCGCCGCCGTCCACCTCGCCGAATACCTCGTCATCGGGCTCGCCGCCGCCGGCACCGGCCTGACCGCCGGCTGGCTCGCCGCACCGGCGCTGACCAACCCCGGCGCCGGACTCCTCGGCTCCACCGGCACCCACCCGCCCGCGCTACGCACCGTGCTCGCCGCCACCGTCCTCGCCCTCGCCATCGCCGCCGCGGCGACGCTGGCACCCGTGCTACGCGCCGCCACCACCGACACCGTCCACGCGCTGGCCGACGCCGCCACACCACCGCGCCGACGCGGGTGGCGCGTCTGGCTGTCCCGCCGGATGCCCACCGCCCTGCTGATCGGGGTACGCATCAACGCCCGCCGCCCCCGCCGCGCCCGCCTCGTCATGGTGAACACCCTGATCACCACGACCGGGCTCGCCGCCTTGCTCATGGGCCTGGCGCAGGACCCGCGGGTCAAGCTCGGCGAATCCAAGCTGGCCAATCCCCAGAGCACGCGAACCCTCGAGGCCATGCTCCTCGTCATCGTTGTGCTGTGCGTCCTCGCGCTCATCAACGCCACCGTGAGCACCTGGACCGCGGTCCTCGACGCCCGCCACCCCCTGGCCGTCGCCCGCACACTCGGCGCCACACCCGCACAGGTAACCGCGGGCATGGCAGTGGCGCAGCTTCTTCCCGCGATACCCGGCGTCGCCCTCGGGCTCCCGGCCGGCATCGGGCTGTACCTGGTCGCCAGCCCAGGCGACCAGCAGTACGCACCCGCCTCCTGGATGCTCACCGGGGCACTCACGGTCCTGCTCGCCGTCGCCGCACTCACCGCCATCCCCACCCTGGCCGCCACCCGCCGCCCGGTCGCGGACGCCCTCCAGTCCACGCCGACCTGACCGGCCGCCAACGGCCTAAAGCCCGCTTGCGGCACCACGACGAGCGGAACCGCTGAGCAAGACGGCAGTCGCAGCTGACGCATCAACCAGACAAGAAAGTTGCAGGTATCTGCCGCCGACCGGGCGTCAGGGCCAGTGACAAAGCCGGCGGTCAGCCGGCGTAGCGGGGCTCGCTGATCCGGCGGCGGAATTCCGCGTGAGCGGTCTGGAAGACGTCGTTGAGCCGCTCGAGCTCAGACTCGGTCGGCTCTCGCCGCAGCCCGACATCGATCTTGAGGTCGCCGTCGATGATCGCCACCTCCAAGCGGTCGAGCAGGTCCGCAGGAAGCCTGGTGATGACGAACTCGCGGAACGCGTCGGCGATCGTGCCCGCCATGTCGCCGCACCGGCAGGTGCGGCCATCCAGGACCGCACCGAGGTGACTGCGGCCGATGATCGCGTCCGGGTGTACGGGATCCATGACGGTCAGGCCCTCCTCCAGGACCATGCGGGCCTCCGACAGCCGTGCCTCATGCTGAAGGAACAGACCGAGGGCGATGCAGGCCCGCCCGACCGTGTCATGGTCGGCGCCGCGGCGCGCCTGGTTCACTGCCTCGGTCAGCCGTTGCTCCGCCGGACCCACCTGGCCGGCCTCCTTCAACGCGAGACCCCAGTTGCGCAGCACCTGACTCCGCAGCTCCGGACGACCGATGCGCTCCGCCCTTGTGTACGCCGACGCGTACGTGCGCAGCGCAGCCTCGGCATCGCCGGCTTCGTCCTGGGCCATTGCCAAGCCGAGCGCTGCCATCAGCGCCTCCTCCTGCCGGCCCTGGCGGTCGTACGAAGCGAGCACGCGCTCGATCGCATCAACCCGCCCCGCCTGGTCACCGAGATCGCGGCCGAGGTTCGCCAGCGCGGACAGGGCGTTGAGCGTCGCCTGGTGGTCAATGCCGAGCCGCTCCTCCAACGCGGTAACCAGGGAGGTGAGCAGGGGCTTGGATGCCGGATCGCCGTGGTCCAGCATCTGGGTGACGACTCGCCCGACCTGCTCGACGACCTCGTCCGGCAGTTGGTGCAGGCCCACGAACAGCGGCTCGCGGGTGTCCCCGGCGTGCACAATCGCTGCTCGCAGCGCCAACGCGGAGGCCACCCGCTCGTGCCCGTTGCGCCACAGGTTGGCCACCGCCTCCTCGACGACCTGCCGGGCACCTGTCACGTCACCGCGCTGCCGCAGCAGGTCCGCCAGCGGTTCGAGGCCGAACGCGTACCCGGCATGCTCGCGACCGTAGAAGGCGAGCCGCTCCTGAACACCATGGCGTAACTCCGTCTCGGCCTCGTCGAGTCGTCCGGCCATGCGCAGCGCCAGGCCCAGGTTGAGTCGGTAGGTCAACTGGTCCTTGCGGGACTCGTGATCCCGCGGCGGCGCGGAGACGGCGCGGCGGTAGCACTCGATCGCGCGGTCGCGTTGATCGGCGTTGAGCAGCACATCGCCGAGGTCGCACTGGGCCGACGCCCATTCCGGGCTGCCGTGACCGTGCTTGTCCGTGGCGGTCTGCAGCTCGCGCGTCATGAGGTTCTCCGCGTCGCCCATCCGGCCCTCCCGCAACAGCGCGAAGGCCACCTCGACCGGACTGAGGGGTGTCGTCACGACCCGCAAGTTTAGGGCCCGCCTACGGGCCTTCGCGCACCCCTGAGAAACACCTCGAGCGAGGCCCGCCCGACGCGATCAACCAACCACGATCAGACATCCGCACCTGCCGCTGAGGAGTGTGGTGATCAGCTGGCTGCACACTCCCACGGGCGCTCGATCCACGGATTGTTGTCGAGGTATGCCGTGAGTCTTGGGAACTGCTGCCTCGTGCGGCTCTCGTCAGTGAGGTCGGCCGGAGTGCCGCCGGGTGTGTCCGGTCCGGAGGGCCCATCGGCTGCGAGGGGAGCCCCGGTTGCCGCGATGTGCGCCTCGATCGGGAGGCCGCAGAACCAATCGATCCGAGCGTTGTGCCGGTCGGGCGCCAACTCGACAAGGCTGTCAGGGTCGGCTTGGACGCGCTGCATGGTTCGCCGCCCGTGCGACACGATCCAGTCCTGCACGGCGAGGAAGTCATCATCGTCGAAGGGACCCAGCAGCAGTGTCGCAGCATCCCGGATTGGCCAGCGGTAGAGCTCGTCCTGTGCCTGAAACCAGAACTCCTCAAACTGTTCAATCTCCTTCGGTGCCAAGGCGCGAAGGCGACGGAGGAGCACCTGGGCGACGCATTCGCTGTCACTGCCCCCCTCAGCCCGGGCACCCTCGACGATGCGCCAGAACACCGCCCACTCCACCGCAAGACCGTACCAATTCGGTCCTGTGCCGTTCGGATGTCGCCGCGACGAGCCTCGCGAGAGCCTTGCCGGCAGGACTGAGCCGGGGTAGTCCAGACCGGGCATCCAGAGATGCTCCGGCGTGCTGATCGATCAACAGCAGTCACGGTCCGTAGCTGGCCACTGGGTCGAGCGGGCACCCTGAACTGCCGACGAGCGAGCACGTCGTTCCGCCCGCCCCGCCGAGAAAACCCATTGCGAGTGGCCGGCACCGGATGTCTGGTTGATCGGCCACCAATCACAGGAGGGAACATGACGCGCATGTCGCTGCCCACCCCCACGCTGCACACCCCTCGCCTTCGAATGCGTCCCTTCGACGACGCGGATGCGAACGACCTCTTCGCGCTGCACAGCAGCGCCTACGTGCTGCGCTACTGGGACGCGCCACCGTGGAGCGAACGCGTGCGCGCCGAGCGGTTCATCTCGGCTTGCCGGCAGATGGCAGAGGAGGGCACCGGGGCGCGGCTGGCCGTGGATCGTGTCTCCGACGGGGCGTTCATCGGCTGGTGCAGCCTGACCCGGTGGAATCCGGACTACCGCAGTGCGTCGCTGGGCTACTGCTTCGACGATGCAGCGTGGGGCCACGGCTACGCGACGGAGGCCGCGCGTGCTTTGCTGGGGTGGGCATTCGACACGCTGGACCTGAATCGCGTCCAGGCTGAAGCCGATACGCGCAACGTGGCCTCTGCCCGGGTGCTGGAGAAGCTCGGGTTCGTGCGTGAAGGGACGTTGCGGGAAGACTGCGTCGTGAACGGCGAGGTCTCTGACTCGTGGGTCTACGGGCTGATCAGGCGGGAGTGGCGGCCGTCGTCCGAGCCGGTGCCCGCCCGCTGAGTCCTCGCTCGCTCGCGCGACGTCGCCCGGCATCCGGGTGCTGGGCTTCGCTGCGTCGAGGGCCGGCACCGGGCACTCTCATGGCCGTGTTGAGGTAGGCACACAACTGCGGCTACTTCGCTGTCGACGGCGCCTTCATTTGGGAATCTCGCAGGATCACGGGGCAGGCAGGAGCTGGACGACCTGCTGCCGTGCCCGATCGAGGTCGGCACCGAGTTTGACCAACAACTGAGTCGCGACGCCTTCGCCCTCGCGGATCAGGCCCAACAGGATGTGCTCGGTGCCGATGTGGTTGTGGCCGAGCTGCTGCGCCTCGCGCAGCGACAGCTCGAGGACCTTCTTGGCGCATGGGGTGAAGGGGATGGGCCCGCTCGGCGCCTGCTGGCCCCGGCCAACGATCTCGTCAACCTGCTGGCGGACACACTCGAGAGAGATGCCGAGGCTCTCCAGCACCTTGGCGGCCACACCCTCGCCCTCGTGCATGAGGCCGAGCAGGATGTGCTCTGTGCCGATGTAGTTGTGGTTGAGCATTCTGGCTTCTTCCTGAGCGGCGTCGGCGACAAGATCTGCCGCCGGCTGCGCGGGTCCCATGACCCAGCGCCGACGGAAGGCAGCGGGAGCACGTCGCGGGTCGCCTTGATCGCCAGGAGGATCTACGAGACGACCGTCACCCTCCCCGCCTGCAATCGTCCGTACCGTCCCGCTCACCTCCTCCACGAGGTAGCCGGCCCGTAGCGCGGCGCGGGCGGCCGTCGGGGCCAACAGCCAGCGACGAACGTTGCTGGCGTCGCTGTGGGGGTCTAACCCGGGGATGAGGTTGACCACCCCGAGCAGGGCCGCGACAAGTGCGGCAGCGACCAGCGCGACACGCATCAGCACCGTGTCCGACGTGGTGCCCGTCCACGCCGCTGCGGCACCGAGCACCCCCGCGGTGACCAGATTCGTCATCGGACCACCAAGGTGCAACAACACCATCCGCAGCGGCAACGCAGTCGCCGACGGTACCGGCCGCACCACCACGGCACTGCGCCAACCAGTAAAGGGCGCGATACGAACCGCGACAACCGGCAAACGCAACAGCAACGCCACGATGAGATGCCCGCACTCGTGCAAGACGATGTGCACCCACAGCGACATGCATGCTAGGCCGACGACGATGAACGCACGCATCAACGACTCCGTAACCAACAGGGCGCACACCACCGCGTCGACCACAAGGAAGGCCCCGGCGAAGAACCCGGCGACCACGCGCCGGCGGAGGGAGAACACTGGCAGATGGTACGGCCCGACAATCCCCACCCCGGGCGGCGTGACCACCACCCTAGGCTGTCCGCGGAACCGTGGAAGCTCGTCGATGGAATACTTCGTCAGACGTGGGTACTGAACGTCCTCTTCGCGCCGATCGCTCACGCCGCCACCGACTTGCCTCGCCTCGCTCCATCCGTCGACTCCGCTCTTGCCGCCGAACGGGCGTCAGGGGCCGCACCTGCGCGACCTGCAAGTCAGCCGACCGCTCGTGCCGATGAGGGGCCGCTCGGTCGAGCTCGGGCTACAACCTCAAGGAGTGGCTCAGTCCGCAGGCGACGGCTCAGCTCGGGGGTCAGGGTCTGGTCGAGTTTCTCACGGCCGGTTGTGCACGAACCACGCGTCACCGGAGGGCAAGGCAACGGCGACCTCCCACCGGCTCAGCTCGAGGTTCGGGGCGAGCGCCTTGAGCTGGCCGGCTGTGGTCCACGCCTCGTCGCCCGGCGCCGGGCGACGGCCCACCTGGAACTGCAGCATGGTGCCCCACGACGCGACCAGGCGGGCGTCCCACCGGTGACGCCACTGGGCCAGCACCTCGGCGAGCGTCTGCCGGTACTCGCGGGTGGGCGCACCGAAGAAGTCCACCCAGTACCCCGAGCTGCGGATGTCGCTGGTGGGCAGCAACATGAGCAGGACGCTGTTGGGCGTGTACCAGTAGTCGGTCTGCGTCACGAACCGCACTCTGCCAAGCACTCGGGCGTGCAGGTCGGCGTCGGCGAGCAGCCGATCGTACAGCGCCCGCTCCAGCGCCGGGCGCGGAGTCGGCAGCGCCACATCCGACACCAGGGCAGTCAGGTCGACGCGGGTCCTGCCACGCGCGTAGTACTCGACCTCGCCCTCGTCGACCTCGTCGTCCTCGCTGTAGTGGCGGTAGGTCAGCCAGGGTTCGGAAGATTCGGCGGCCTGGGCAAACGCGCGTAGCTCCGACTCTGACGGGCCCGGCTCGGGCTCGGGCCGGATCCTCAGCGTGTCGTCGAAGTCGTCGGTGACCATGACGGGCCGGCGTCCGATGACCGGCACCAGTGCGTCGGCAGTCTGCCAGGCCTCGTGCAGGCGATTGGGGTCGATGTCAGAGACGAGGACAGTGCCCGACGGGCCGTGTCCGATCGGCAGGCCGGCCAGTGGCGTGCCGACGAACGCCGCTGCGATCTGGTCAAGGTCGTTTCGCACGGTGAAGTGTCTCCGATCACCGACGCGACGCGACGCGGCGTGGAGGTGGGTCCGGGTGCACATCAGGATCCGGCGAGCAACGCATGCAGCATCCCCAAGGTCTGGTCGAGCGGTTCCTCGCCGTGATCGGATGGCTGTCACCGCCCTGATGCCAACCGCAGAATCCATCCTGGCCAGACCCTGACCCGTGAAGCTCGGTAATTCCCCGACATACCAACCAGCTGGCGAACGAGTGGCCGTTCCTATCTGGTGCACGCTCATGCCGCGATCCGAACGTTACGGATCGTGACCGCTTGCGTCCGGAGGAACGTCCGGGCATGCCGACGAGAGTGTGATCGAGGCGTTCGACCGATCGCGCCCCATTGACGGCCGCTGCTAGCGTCGCCGCCAACCCTTTTGAGAAGGAAGTGCCGATGGTGGATCAGGCGGAGGTCGGTGGACGGCCGCGGTCGGTAACGATTGCAGCGACTCTGATGACCATCGTGGCCGTCGGGTATCTCGCAGACGCGGTGGCGGTCGCCGCTGGCGCAGCTGCATACCCGGACCGTGTGCGCGAGGCACTGAACGCCTCCGAGGTCGACCCACGTGCCTTTGACGCTCTCAAGCCAGTGGCCTCGGCATTGCCATACGTCGCGGCGTTGATCACCGCCGTGGCAGCACTGGTCCTACTGGGTATCGCCGCCTCGGTGCGTGCGGGGCACTTCGCGGGCCGCATCATCGCCTGGACCGCGATCGGTCTGTCCCTGATGTGTAACTTCTGCGGGCTGGGCCAAGCTGGTACGCCCGCTTTCAGCGGAATCGCCTACGTGTCCGCCTTCAGCCGTGACGCCTCCGGAACTAACACGTTCGTCCAGCGGTTGCCGGCCGCGTACCCGCCGGCCTATCGGTACCTCAGCGGCGGCTTTGCCCTCTTCGCGATGCTCGCCTTGATCGTCGTCGTCGTGCTACTTGCGCGACCCTCAGCCAACCGCTTCTTCCGTCCGGTCAGCCAGCTGGCACCGCCGCCAGCTACTCATTACCTGGGTGGCTCGGCGCCAGCGCCGGTCGCTGGGGCAGCCCGTCCGACGGACGACCAGATCTCCCAACTGTCGGTGCTGGTCCGGCAGCATCAACGCGGCGAGTTGACCGACGAGGAGTTCGTTGCGGCTCGCCAGCAACTGCTCGGTGGCCCCTGATCGCAGCACGTCAGACATGCTGGTATCCGCCTGGCGGGAGACGCAGCTGCGCGGCCGCAGGTCACACTCCTACCTCCCGCCCTCGGCCACCGCGCGGTAACGCCCGCACATGCCGCCGACCGGGCGCCGGCGCTCCGCCCGGCCGTCGACGCGTTCGTCCGACAAATTCGCTACCCGGCCGTCGGAGCGCAGTGATACACAACCGAGGTGCAAAACATTTTGGCGTTCCCCGAGGTCCTGCGGCTGATCGAGGACCGCTCGGCCGCGTTCCGCGCCGCGATCGCGTCCGCCCCCGACCTTGACGTCCAGGTCCCGACCTGCCCGGACTGGACGCTGCGCGAACTGGCGCAGCACCTCGGCGACGGTCGCCGCCGCCAGGCCGCCATCATCGCGGCGGGCCCGGGCGCTGAGCCCCCGGCGAGGACGGATCCGAAGGGCGCCCCGACCGCGCCCCGCGACCGCGAAGCCCTGGACGCCTGGCTCGCCGAGTCGACCGAGCTCATGCTCGACGCGATGCGCGAGGCCGGCCCGGACCGCGGCTGCTGGACCTGGTGGGGCCGCTCGCAGGCCCCGGAGACGAGCGGAGCCGTGGCCCGGCACCAGATCCAGGAGATCGCCGTCCACACCTACGACGCCCAGCTCACCCAGGGGGCCGCACAGCCGCTGCCGACGGACGTCGCGGTCGAGGGCGTCGACGAGTTCCTGACGACCGTCTCGGCGACGACCGCCCCCTGGCCGTTCAAGCCGGCGACCATCGACCTGCACGCGACCGAGGGCCGCTCCTGGCGCCTGACCCTCAACGCCGACGGCGTCCGCTGCGACGATCTCGCCGCCGAGGCGGAGCCGGGCGACATGGCGATGCGAGGCGCAGCGAGCGAACTGGTCCTCTACTTCTACGAGCGCGTCCCGCTCGACGGCCTGGAGACCACCGGCGACACCGAGCCGATGGAGCAGCTCGCAGACTGGGACCCGAACGCGTAAAACGCGCACTTGTGACGCATCTGTCGGTTGTGCGCGCGCTCCTGCGGGCGCCAGTGGGCCCGGGGTTGCGGACATCGCGCGGCTGCGGGCAGGCTGCGGGCCTGCTGTTCAAGGGCGAAAGGCGCACCGGCGGGCGGCTCGCGCTCGACTGGGGACAGTGCGCGGTGGGTGCAGATTGCTGGGACTGACCTCGTAGATCAAGCAGCGAGTCGGTAGCGGGCCCGGTGGTTGCGCTGGTGTTCTTGGTCGAGGTGGAGGTCCAGTAACGGTCGAAGTCGCCGTTGGCGAGCAGGGCGCGGAGTCTCAGGGCGGCTTCGGCGCCGGCCAGTGACCATCGGGGTCATCAGGGCTGAGCAGGCGGGGACGGCCTCCCGCACACCGAGGGTCCAGGCAGGCCGGGCCGATTGGCCTCGTCGTCACCGCCGACATCCTGATCTGCCGCGATCAGCGCGCTACGGAACGTCATGACGAGTTCCGCCCAGCTCCCGGATCTGCCGAGACCAGGGCATCAGTGGGTGAGGGATGCGGCGCGTTGGGAAGCTTCGATAATTCGTTTCTCGCTTGTTGGAGGCGGCCGTCCGGCACGCACGCGGCGCGGCGGGTGCGGGTCCGGCCCGTAGCAGCGGATGAAGGGAATAAATGACTTGCACAGGCGCCGGGCTGAGAGCTTGAATGCTCGCCATGCCTTTCCCCTCACCGATCTTCGTTGCGGGTACGGGTCGTTCGGGAACGTCACGGATCGCCAACATCATCGGCGAACATCCGCTGATCCATCGGATTCCCATGGAGACCCGGTTCCTCATCGACCCGGGTGGCCTACGGGACCTGGCCGACGCGCTCACCGATCGATACGACCCCACCGTCGGTGAGGACGCCCTGCACCGGCTGAGCGACTTCCTCACCGTACGAGTGCCCGGCCGGCGCGACGATCGCGGCAAAACCGTTCCCGAGCTGGTCGACGAGCGGCGCTACCGGGACGCGGTGCAACAGCTCTGGCCGCAGTTGATCGCGTACACATACGACGAACCTGCGCCCGCGGAAGGCTTCGCGAACGCCGACCGGCCTGCCGGGCCGTTCGAGCCGCTGAGCCGCCGGCGGGTACTTCCCAGGTATTTCAGCGACCGGGGCGAACTGCTCGGAATCTTGCGGGGCCTGATCGACACCATGTTCGGCGGAGCAGCCGCCGACGCGGGCAAGCCGACCTGGTGCGAGAAGACCCCGTTCAACCTGCTGTACATGGAGTTCCTCTGGGAACTGGTCCCCGAAGCGACCATCGTGCACATCAAGCGTCACCCGGTCTCCGTGCTCGCATCCCACCTGGCCCAGCCATGGGCACCGCCCACCGTCGACGGCGCGCTCGCCTACCTCAAGCCGGTCTACCACCGATGGCTCACCTGGAAGAACACGGCCGACCTGACGGGCAGGCGATACATCGAGGTGCAAGCAGAAGATCTCGCCGCCGACTGGCCCGGGCAGCGCCGCGCCCTGTTCGAACGGCTCGACGTCGACGACTTCGCCACCCCTTCAACGTTTCAGTCGCACAAGCTGACGAACCGCAACAACCAATTCGACGACGAAACCCGCGAGTTCATCGAAGAAGCACTCGGCAAGGTCATCCCGGCCATGGGATATGAGTGACGGCTCTGGCTCTCCACCTTGACGGCGCCGCGTCGCGCCCCTCGAACGCCCGGTAGACGCCGTTTCAGCCGAACCGCATCGCAGACCACTCGTTCCTAACTTTCCGGCCGTCTTTTGAGCCCGCGCTTATGGGCGGGTGCGCGCTTCTGCCGCCGTCGGTGCGTGCTGACCGATCAAGAGCGGTCACGGTCGGTAGGGGGCTGTTGAGTCGAGCGGGCATCCTGAACTGCCGAATTGAGGACGTTGGATCATCGTGGTTTCTTCATGCTGGCAAGGGCCAGCGCTCAGTCGATGGGTGCGAGCATGGGCGGGCTGAATGAGGGAGTGTGATGGTTTCACAGACTGAGCTGGTGGCGGCGATCGCAGACCTGTGCGGGACCCGGTTCGTGAACGTCGGGCGCACGCTCAACATGGTCGAGGTCGGCTTCACACGCGGCGACGACGAAGTGCGGCTGCACGTGCAGTGCCCGTTTCGGGTTGTGCGGCACTCGAAGGTTCTGCTGGGCTCGACCGACTACCTGTACCCGCTCAAGGCTCACTTGGACCGCACTCTTGCGTTTGACCGGTACGAGACGCAGTTCGATCGAACGGCCAGGCTATTGACGGAAATGCTTGGCGACGGTCTGCCGGTGCGTGAGGCACACCTTCGTGACGACGGCGCGTTCCACTTGGCCGCCGCTGACGACCTGCGGATCGAGGTGTTTCCTGCGGTGTCGGGGCCGATCGAATGCTGGCGACTGTTCGTCAAGGACTCCGATAAGCACTTCGTCTATCCACCGGCCGCTGACGAGAGCTGATGCCGCCGCTGATCGCATACTCATTTTCCGCTGATCGCGCGTTGTGCAGCGTCGATCCCTGGTCGTCGTTACTCAACTTCCATGTCATGTTGACCGCACTGTGACGGCGGGCGTCGAGGCTGGATCCCAGTGGTCCAGCGTGACAAGAAAATAGCCCACGGGGATGACGGTGATCGACCGTAGGAGCACGGGCGGAGCAGCCAGGCATGAGCGCGGGGCGACGCCGCAGGGTCGCACCAGCGTTGGCGCGACCGTCGCACTCGTGCTGTTGGCGATCCCGCTACTGCCGATCATGTGTTGCTCGGGCATTGAACTTGTCGTGTCGATGGCTCCGTCGGAGGCCTGCGCGCCCCCGTTCGTGCAGGACAAGTCGGACTGCGGGCCCGAGCCGTTGGCCGTGCTTCCGACCGCGTTGCTGTCGGGCGGCTACGCCGCGGTGGCCGCTGTCGTGGCCTTCAGGGTCAGCCTGCCGGCCTGGATGCGGATCCTCGCCTTATCCGTGGCGCCGTTGGCCGCCGCCCCACTTCTCTGGGCGGTTTTTGTCTATCGCCCCTACTGATCACGAACAGCGCGGGCCCGTGGGGTTGCCGTTCGTAGCACAAACGCACTGATCTGCCGCGATCCGAGCGTCACGTAGCGTGAGCGTGGACGGCACGCCGGCAGGCGCCCGGAACTGCCGAGAAGGGTGCATCCCACCTTGAGGCGTTGCGACCGTTCCAGTTGCCCCTTGGGGTCATTCTGCAGCGTTCAGGGACGGGCGGGCCGACTGTGCCGAGCGGTATGCGCGTGCGACCGTGGACGAAGTGGCGGCCAGCTGCGGACGGGTCGGCATCCAGACAGTCTGAATGCCGAGTTGCTCGTTCATCGCAGCGAGCTGGTACTCGTGGCGAAAGTCCGCGGCGGTACGTAGGCCGCGGACGATGACCGTGGCGCCGCGGCGTAGGCAGTAGGCGGTGGTCAGGCCGGTCCAGGTGTCCACCTCGACATTGCCCCAGGCTGCCGGCATGGCGTCGCGCACGCGTGCGGCCCTGGTCGTGGCCTCGGCGGTTGGTTGCTTGTCGGCGTTCACCGCCAGCAACACGATGATCTGGTCGAACATCACCCGGGCGCGGGCCACCAGGTCGCGGTGCCCCGGGGTGAACGGATCGAACGTACCGGGATAGACAGCCAGCGAGCCGTGTGCCGGCACGACTCCAGGAGTTGACGTAGCCTTCACCGCGTCTCCAACCACATGGCCACGATCATGCCAGCAGTGCGGGTGCCGATCCGACTTTGGGCCTTGCCGTCACCGCCGACCACTGCAGACATCCTGATCTGCCGCAGTCCGTACGTGCTCATCGATCAAGAGCGGTCACGGTCGGTAGCTGGCCACTGGGTCGAGCGGGCACCCTGAACTGCCGAGATCAATGCGTCTGCTTCTTCCCGCTCGGCGCATCGAATGGCGCGGTTGCGGGCTCATCGAGGCGCAGGATCGTTTCCTCGATCTCAGCGTTTCGCCCGTTGGCGAAGGATGTCTCCGTGCCTATGATCGCGAATCCTGCTCTCTGCAGCACCTTCAGCGATCCCACGTTGTCACTCGCGACGCGGGCGAACAAGGGCCGGACGTGAACCGATTGCAGGAGGAGGGCCAGCGCTCGGGAAGCGATGCGCTGTCCCCAGAACGATCTGTCGATCCAGTAGGTAACTTCGGTGTCGCCGTCGATTACGAAGCTGGCGATACTGCCGACGAGCCGTCCACCGAGCGTGATAACGCGGTTTGTGGCATCGGGTGATGTCCTCACCTTCGCCATGTGGGCATCGAAAGCGGTGCGATCATCGGGATCCTTGGCGGTAAAAGCCGCCATCCGGACCGACTCGGGATCCCGCATCTGTTCGAACAGCGCGTCGAGGTCGGAGTCGTTGACCGGTCGCAGCGCCACCTCAGGCTCAGCCACAAGCGCCCCCAAACTTGATCCAGCATCCATCAGTGGGGGAACATACCAACAGCATCCGACGGTCTGTGGAGATCCAACCTCCGCATCTGCCGCTGACCGGGCGTCCCCGTGTGTTGCGAGAGGTGCGTGCAGCGAACAGCCGGTCCTTCCCCGGAGAGTGCGCGCACGCTGGCTCAGCCCGGATGGGCCCACGATACGGTTCCAGCGTGATGGCCGGCCTTGCCAACAGCCCCTTGATCTTCGTCGATGTCGACGGACCGTTGATCCCGTTCAGAGCCCGGCCGGTTAGCCGCGAGCGTTCTTTGGGCGGTGCCGTCGGCCGTTACCAGGGCATCGTCGGCGCGCTCGGCGTCGCGAAATGTGTAGTCGCGACCTGGCGTTCGAAGCTCGGACGAAGCGAGAGGCCCGCCGCTGGCGCGATAGGTTGCCGAATGCGTCGGCAGGGCACCCCGGGTTCGGCCGCCGCTGCGCGGGGTTTCGATCGGGGTCCCGGCTACCCCAACTGGTTGCGGCGGCGCGTCAGGTAGGCGGTCTCGGCGGTGTTGCCGGCCAGGTCGATGGCTCTGTCGTAGGCCGCGCGTGACTCCTGGCTGCGACCCAGCCGGCACAGCAGGTCGGCGCGGGTGGCGTGGTAGGCGTGGTAGCCGGCCAACTTGTGCTCAAGCCGGTCGACGGCCGCCAGTGCCACCTGCGGGCCGTCGAGCTCGGCGACTGCGATGGCCCGGTTGAGGGTGACGATCGGGGAGGGGTCGAGGCGGACGAGCTGGTCGTAGAGGGCGAGGACCTGCGACCAGTCGGTGTCGCGCATGTCGCGGGCGGAGGTGTGTACGGCGTTGATCGCGGCGAGGATCTGGTAGCTGCCCGGAGCGACCCCGGCGGCGGCAGCGGCGAGGCGCTCGCGGACCAGCCGGTGACCCTCGGTGATCAGCGCCGCGTCCCAGGCCCTGCGGTCCTGCTCGTCGAGGGCGACCAGTTCGCCGCTGGCCGAGACCCGGGCGGGGCGGCGGGCCTCGATGAGGAGCATCAGCGCCAGCAGCCCGGCCACCTCGCCGTCGTGTGGCAGGAGGGCACGGATCAGGCGGGTGAGCCGGATCGCCTCGGCGGTCAGGTCGTGACGTAGGGGATCGGTGTCGGGGCCGCTGGCCAGGTAGCCCTCGTTGAACACGAGGTAGAGGACGGCGAGCACGCCGGAGACCCGGGCTGGGAGATCCTCGGCGGACGGCACGCGATAGGGAATGCGAGCCGCTTTGATCTTGGCCTTCGCGCGGGTGATCCGCTGCCCCATGGCACTCTCGGCCACCAGGAAGGCGCGGGCGATCTCGGGCACGGTCAGACCGCCGAGCATGCGCAGCGTCAACGCCACGCGGGCTTCCATCGCCAGCGCCGGGTGACAGCAGGTGAAGATCAGCCGGAGCCGGTCGTCGTCGATGGTGCCGAGAGGCTCGGGCGGGTCGTCGTCGTACACCATCTGCGCCTCCTTCTGCTTGTCGTCGCGCTTGTTCTCGCGCCGGATCCGGTCGATGGCCTTGCGGTTGGCGGTGGTGGTCAGCCAGGCGCCGGGATTGGGGGGTACGCCGTCGGCCGGCCATCGCTCGACGGCGGTCGCGAACGCCTCGGCGGCCGCTTCCTCGGCGATGTCGAGGTCACCGAAGCGCTTGGTCAGGGCGGCGACCACCCGGGCCCACTCCTCGTGGTGGGCCCGGGTGATCGCCTCCCGGACGTCGATCACGCGGACAGGAACGGCCGCACCTCGATCTTCCGGTTGCAGGCCTTCGACCCCTCAGCGGCGAGCTTGAGCGCCACGTCCAGGTCGGGTGCCTCGATGATCCAGAAGCCGGCGAGGTACTCCTTGGACTCCAGGAAGGGCCCGTCGGTGAACAGCGCCTGCCCGTCGCGGTTGTCGATGACGGTGGCCGTGTTGGGCGAGGCGAGGCCGCCGGCGAAGACCCAGTGCCCCTCGGCCTGGAGCCGGTCGTTGAACGCGTCGATGGCGGCGTCCTCCTGCGGGGTGGCCGGGCCGGTGCCGTCGTCGATCACGGAAATCAGGTACTGCATCTGAAGATCATCTCCTGTGGCGTGAAGGCAGTGTGGTGTACCGGTCAGGGACTTCAAGCCGTTGCGTACTGCGGGCGCCCGGCCGGCCGGTAGACCTGGATCGTTACGCCCTTCGAGTCGACGCGCGACTCGACCAGGTCGAGCGCAAGATCCGGGCCGGCGTCCGGGAACAACCGCGTGCCCTGGCCGAGAACCACGGGAACGACAATCAGAGTCATCTCGTCGACCAGATCGTTCTCCAGCAGCCACCGGATCAGGGTGCCGCTGCCGTGCACCTGCAGCTCACCCCCCGGCTTGGCCTTCAGGTCCGCGATGGCGGTCGCCAGGTCGTCGGACAGGACGGTGGTGCCCGACCACGCCGGATCGGCGAGTGTGGTCGATGCCACGTACTTGGGCCGTGTGTTCAACGCCCGCATGACGGGCTCCCAGCCAGGGACATCCTGTTCCGTCCCGGACCCCCACGAACTGGCGAACAGCTCGTAGGTCCGCCGGCCGAGCAGGAACGCGTCGGCGCGCTGGTAGGTCTGGTTGATGAACGCGTGGGTCTCGTTGTCGCCCTTGCCCAGGGCCCATCCGCCGCGCTCGAATCCGTTCCTGCGGTCCTCATCCGACGCGCCGCCGTTTCCCTGCATCACTCCATCGATGGTGACCTGAGTCATGGTCGTCAGCTTTATGATCTCGGTTCCTTACCTTGGCGCCGCCCCTCGTGGGCGGCCTCACCCCTGCTACGAACACCACCGCCCCGATCCGACACCGCCTCCCGGATTTCTTTTAACAACTTTTCCGGGACGCCGGTCGTCAGCGATCCCGGCACGCGCTGCCGCACGCGGTGCTGGTGGTCGACCACTTCCACGTCGCGCAACTGGCCAACCGGGCCGTCACCGAGGTCCGTCGCCAAACCACCCTCACCGAACGAGGACGCCGCGGCCGAGGCGGCGGTCCCGAATGGCGACTCCGCAACCGGCTGACCCGCTCCGCCGCCCGCATGCACGGCTGTCACGTCGACCGCCCGGTCGACACCCTCGACGCCCTGCCCACGGCCATCGGCGCCCCGATCCTGACCGCATGGAACGCGAAAGAGGACCTGCTCGACCTGCTCGCCGCTGCCCGCACCCAACCCGACCGCGAACACGGCTGCTGCACCGCTTCTACGTCCGCTGCGCCGCCTCCGACCTGCCCGAACTCCACCGCCTCGCCACCACGATCGAGGCCTGGTGGCCGCAGATCCACGCGTTCCTGCGCACGGGGATTACCAACGCCGGCTCAGAAGGCACCAACCGCGTCATCAAGACGATCGCCCGCGACGCCTACGGCTTCCGCAAACCCGAGAGCCAGCGGCTATGCACGCGTACTGCCACCACCCGACGCCACCGCGGGCACCTCAACCCCGCTTAACTTCGAAGAGTCGTACTTCGGAGCTATCGGGCGATGCTACCGAGGGTTGACGCGGTGCCGGACCATGCTTTCCTACCGTCGCGTTCATGAAGAAGGCTTTTGTCGTGCTCGGCACGGTGTTCGGTCTCTATCTCATCGCACGGGCGCTCGCCGAGCCGTTCGTGATCGACCTCAGCGATCCGGCCGGCTATCGCGCCGACTGGGGTGGTCCCACCCTGGCCGGTGTGCTGCTGGTCCACTGCGGACCGGGCGTGGTCTCCGCCGTGCTGATTGGTCGGGCGGTAGACGCACGGTGGCGGCGTCGTACGCAGACGCGGCTCGGTCGGGGCGACAGGCGAGCGTGAGCTCACCGCCCAAGAGCTTCACGCCGTCGCTCCATCGCACGGGTAGCCGCGATCCGAGCGTTACGGATCGTGACCGCTTGCGTCCGGAGGAACGTCCGGACATGTCGAGTTGAGCGCGTTCTCTGCCCATGAGCACATGTTTAGCTGAGCGTTGGCAGCAACCGGAAGACCGCAAGTTCGACGAGTGGCTTCAGACTTTGCCGAGCCAATGCTCGTAGGCATTGCCGAATGGTTCCACTCGATCCGCGACAGCACACATTAGCCAGTCAGCCGTTTCTTCTGCCCGCCTAACGACAGGCGGAGGATACCCGTATTGCCGTTGGCGCGCGGCGAATTCGTCCTGGTCGAGAAGTTCGACGACTCCGTTCGGCCGGGTCCGCCAGACGTCGAGGTCCAGGTCGACCATCGTGACCTCGGCCGGGTTCGGCCAGGTGGACGGTGTGGTGATGTCGCAGTAGAGCTCGCATTCCGCGGGCGCGGCGCAGTACAGCGCTGTCCACCATGCTTGTGGCGGAATGAGCATGACCCGAGGCTCGGCCGTGGCATAGATAGGGCCTTCGTCGCCGCGATGGTAGACCGTTCCGACTGGACTTCCTAGCCAGACCCCGTGCTCGTCCTCCCCGAGACGACGCATGGCGTGATGCCTGTGCAGGCTCCCGTCGAATTTGCGGACCGCGACCCGGACTTCGCTCGGCCTCATGGGGTAACCCTATTCCGAAGCATTCCGGAAGCAAGGCGTCGGTGCGTTCATCTGCCGCAGTCCGTGCGTGCTGATCGACCAAGAGCGGTCACGGTCCGTAGCTGGCCACTGGGTCGAGCGGGCAACCTGAACTACCGATGAGCGGAAACTCGATCAAGCCGGCAGCGAATGGCTTGCTCCTCACGCGGCGTCATGCCACATAGTCGGTGGCGTGGAGGAGCACCTGACCGTGGGGCGTGTGGCGGAGTTGGCCGGCGTCAGCGTCCGCACACTGCATCACTATGACGAGATCGGCCTCCTGGAGCCGTCCACGCGGACCGTGGCTGGGCACCGGGCCTACTCCGCGGGCGATGTGGAGCGACTCCGGGAGGTGCTCGCCTACCGGCGGCTCGGCTTCGGATTGCGGGAGATCGCGGATCTGGTTGACGACCCGGCCACCGACGCAGTCGCGCACCTGTGCCGGCTGCGCGGCCTGCTGATGGACCAGCGCGACCGCGCTGCTGCCATGGTGACGGCCATAGACAGGGAACTGGAGGCACGAGCAATGGGAATCAGGACGACGCCAGAGGAGCAACTGAAAGTGTTCGGCGCGCAGTTGTACGACGCCATCGGATCCGCTTACCCAGCGACGCGGCGCACCGAGCCACGGATCGCCGCGCGCATCTGGGATGCGCTGGGGGACGCACGAACGGTGCTGAACGTCGGGGCTGGCACTGGCTCCTACGAACCACCCGACCGCGAGGTCACGGCGGTAGAACCGTCGGCGGTCATGCGGGCGCAACGTCCCGTGGGCGCGGCGCCGTGCGTGGCCGCAGCGGCGGAGAGCCTGCCGTTCGAGGACCAGTCCTTTGACGCCGCGATGGCGGTCAGCACCGTCCATCACTGGCCGGACCCGGTTGCCGGGCTGCGTGAGATGCGGCGTGTGGCCCGCCGCGTGGTGGTGTTCACCTACGACGCCGCTGGCACCGACTGGCGTCAGCGGTTCTGGCTCACCCGCGACTACTTACCTGAGTTCGCAGACCTCCTCGTCGGCTGGCCGTCCTTGGCCGACCTAACCCGTGCGATCGGAGGACGCGCAGAGCCGGTGCTCGTCCCGTGGGACTGCGCTGACGGCTTCTTCGAGGCATACTGGCGCCGGCCTGAGGCGTACCTGGACGAACACGTACGCCGCGCGGTTTCGGTATGGACCAGAGTCGGACCGCAGGCTGAGCAACGGGCAGTCAGCACACTCCGCGAAGATCTTTCCTCAGGCCGGTGGGCCGAACGCAACCGCGACATCGTCGCCCTCGACACGGCAGAGCTCGGTCTGCGCCTGCTCGTAGCCTGAACCACCGTGCGCGAGAGCGCCGCCAGAAAGCTGACCGGCGGGATCCTTAGATACTGCCGCGGCGACGCTTGGCCTCCGTGGCGCGCTCAACCTGGACGTCCCTGCCGTTCGGGTCGAGGTTGGACCTGTCGGTCCAGCTCATGGGCTGCATGAGAGGGCGACGCGCAGATCCGGTGCACGCTCATAGCCGTAGAGCGGACCTACGCAGCGTCACAGTCGTCCGCGGCGCCCGGACGTAGCCGATGAGCGGATGCTGGTGGCGGTACGGGCCTGTGGCGTTGGGACTGTTGCCGTTGCGTGGCGTGGTGGGGTCTGTCGACACCCCCGTCAGGTTCAGTTCAAGGGTGAGTGGCCTGTACGAAGGTGACCCGGCCGAACTTGTGGTCGGCGTGCGCGACCTCCCGGGCGTCGCCGAACCCGGCGTCGGCCAGGAGCCTGACGATGCCGTCGCCGTGGTTGCGGGCCACGACCGGGCTGTGCGCCACCCGGGAACGCATGAGGCGGGTCAGGTGCCGGAGGGCGTGGACAGGGCTGTGGCCATGGCGGTGTGTTGGGTGCCCGGCGTGCTCGACGTTGGATGCTGGGCCGCCGAAGTCGACAACGGTAACCCTTCCTCCCGGCCGGAGAGCACGCAGCGCGTCGCGCGCGAACGCGATCCGACCGTCGTCATCGACGTGGTGCAGGGCCAACGACGAGACCACATGGTCGAGCGAGGCGTCCTCGGCGGGGATCCGGTCGGCATATCCCTGGACGAGGGTAAGGGCCACGCTGCGGCGGCGCGCCTTGCGCGCTGCCCTGCGCAGGGCGTCTGCGTCGGGGTCGAGGCCGGTCACCCGCGCGCTCGGCTGGGCCGCGAGCACGGCGAACGACAGGTTGCCCGTGCCACAGCCGACGTCGGCCACCGTCTGGCCGGGCTCGATGCCGGCGAGCTCGACAGCACGTTCGTGCAGTGCGCGGACGCCGGCCACCCGGGTGAAAGCGTCGTAGAACGGGAGAAGCCAGGTCTTTCCCGCGCCCGGCAGGAACGGGCGGTCCCGATCCTCCGGAGTTCGCTGGTCGAGGATGCGGACGTGGGTCGAAGGTGCCATGGATGCCTCCTGTGCGCGCGGTGGCGGGTCTGCCTCGCGGGCCCCTGACGGACCCGGTGTCATCACCTCCAAGTCTTGGATATTCTGCGGTTGCCAAGCAGGATTTAACGTGGGAACCATGGGACATTCTTCGGTCAGTGACTCGCCTGGCGTCCCGTCGAGGCTGCGCACGGTACGGCCCGACGGGACGCCGGTCTACCGCTACCGGCAGCGCCCCGGCCTGCCTCCTGTCTCGGTGACCCGCTTCGACACCGAAGCTGCCCACCCCAGCCTCCCGCCGGACCACCGGCACGCCCACGACTTCTTCGTCCTGGTCTATGTCGAGGAGGGCATGGGCTCGTTCACCGTCGACGGCGCCGAACGGCCGATGCGCGCTGGCGAGGTCCACGCTGTATCGCCCGGGCAGGTCATCGGCGTCGCGGCCGCGGCCGAGTTCGCCCGCGGCCGTGCCTGGTCGGTCGCGTTCACACCGGACGCCGTCCCCGCCCTGACCTCGGTCTCCCCACTGGCCTGGGCACACCATCCCCTCCTCGCCCTGTTCGCCTTCAGCGCGGGGCACGGTCGGATCGCAGAGCCCGACCAGGCGAACTGGTCGGCGTGGCTGGCGGACCTGGCCGAGGAACTCGCCGCCCCAGGCCGTCTCGGCGCCCGCGAGGCCGTCGCCGCACTGCTCACCCGGCTTCTGGTCGCGGCCGCGCGACTGGCACCCAGCGCTCCGGCCACGCCGGACCCACTCGTCGAGCGGGTCTTCGCCGAGATCGAGGCAACGTTCCGCGAACCGGTCTCCGCCGCCGATGTCGCCCGCACGCTCGGCTACACCCCGGGGCACCTCACGACCGTGCTCCGCCGGCGCACTGGCCGCCCCCTGCTTGAATGGATCACCGAACGGCGCATGACCGAGGTCCGGCGAATGCTGCGCGAGACCGACCTGTCGCTCGACGCCGTGGCCGCCCGAACCGGCCTGCGCGACGCCACATATCTCGTCCGCCGCTTCCGCGACCGCTACGGCATCACCCCCCAGCGATGGCGCCGCACCCAGCGAGCATGGTCATGACAGTCCGCACATGCCGCGATCCGCACATCACGCAGCGTGACTCGATGCCGCTGGGCTGCCGTTCGAAACTGCCGAGAAGCCGACGCCGGCTCGGAGGCCATTACGCTGCTACAGGTAAGCCACGACCTCTCTCTACTTCCGGCCTTCCGGTATCGGCAGGCGATCCTGAGCGGCTAGGAGCCGAGGTAGTGCAGGATCGCCAAGACCCGGCGGCTGTAACCGGTCACGTGGGACAGGTCGAGCTTGTCGAAGATGGTGTTGATGTGTTTCTCGACCGCGCTCTGCGACACATGTAGGCGTTCGGCGATCGCGGCGTTGGTGTGTCCCTGGGCCATGTGGTGCAGCACGTCGCGCTCGCGAGGGGTGAGGCGGTTGAGCGGGTCGGTGTGACTGGTGGCGGACAAGAGTTGCCGGACGACCTCGGGGTCGAGCGCCGTTGCACCGGCGGCGACGCGGTCGAGGGCGTCGAGGAAGTCTTCGACCTGGGCGACGCGGTCCTTCAGGACGTAGCCGACGCCTTCGGACCGGTCGGCGAGGAGTTTGGCGGCGTAGCGCTTTTCGACGTACTGGGAGAGGACGAGTATGGCGATATGGGGCCAGCGGCCGCGGATCTCCAGCGCGGCCCGCAGTCCGTCGTCGGTGTTGGTGGGCGGCATGCGGACGTCGGTGATGACGACGTCGGGGTGGTGCTGGTCGACGGCGGTGACGAGCTGGTCGGCGTCCGCGACGGCGGCCACCACCTGGTGTCCCTCGTCGGCGAGGAGGCGGGCCAGCCCTTCGCGCAGCAGGGTGGAGTCTTCGGCGAGGACTACACGCATGGCAGCTCCGCCCGGATTGTCGTGGGGCCGCCGGCTGGGCTCTGCAGGTCGAACTGTCCGTCGAGGGCGGTGACCCGGCGAGCGAGCCCCTGTAGGCCGCTGCCGTGTGGGTCGGCGCCGCCGACGCCGTCGTCGCGCACGTGCATCTCGATTCTTGTACCCCGCGCCTCGATCTCGATGGTGATCAGGGTAGCTCGGGCGTGTTTGGTGGCATTGGTGATCGCTTCGCAGGCGACGAAGTACAGCACGGTCTCGATCGGTCGGGCGGGCCGGACCGGTACTTTGTAGCTGATTTTGACGGGTGTCGCCGATCGTTGCGCCACCATGCTCAGCACCTCATCCAGGTTGGTGTGGTCGAGCGCGGAGGGGTAAACCCGCCAGGCCACGTCCCGCAGGTCGTCGACGGCGCGCTGGACGTCCTCGTGCGCCTGCACGAGAAGTTCGCGCGCCTTGTCGGGGTCGCGGCTGCGTCGCGCCCGCCCGAGCAGCACGCCGAGTGCGACGAGGTGTTGCTGCAGCCCGTCGTGGAGGTCGCGCTCGATGCGCTGGCGCTCCGCGTCGACCGCGGCGATGACGCCGGCCCGGCTGACGGCCAGTTCGCTGATCCGCCGCTCCAACGCCTGGCGCGTGTTGGATTCGAGCAGGCTGCGGGCCAGCCACCGGTCCAGCGTGGCCACGCTGGCTATCGCCTGCAGATTCACGACCAGCAGGGCTGCCCCGATGAGCCCCTGCAGCAGGAAGCCGGCCATGGTCATGGTGCCCGCCACGAAGGAGCGCACCACGATGGCGGCAAGCACCGCGCCGACCACGAGCAGGCCGGCGGTGATCACGCCGAGCGCCGCCGGTAGGAGCCGGGCGGCGAGATAGCCGAGCACACGCGGTCCGGTCGCCCGAACCGGTGGCGGGGTTGGTTCCGAGGCGGTGACGGCCAGGCGTTGCCGCTCCCACTCGCCGATGCGTCGGGCGTACCGGACGGTGGTGGTGCCGATGCGTCGGCGAGCGGCTGGCGCTGGCGAGACCGCGATCACGACGAGCCCGGCGAGGAGCAGGAACAGCAACTCGGCCGCAGCGGTGAGGACGCCGACCGCCACGCCCGCCACCGGTCGGCTCCACCGGACCATGGCGCCCATCCACGACCGCCGGCCGTGCGTCGCGCGTTCTGCCACCTGGCCGTCCCTCCACAGCTCATGACGTCTCGGACCGATGGCGGCCGATCACGAGCACGCGTGCCCCGCCGCCCACCCAACCTAGCTACCGGTCACCGGCAGCCATGATGACCTGCGTGTCGGCGTCGCTGCCGCGCTGTGTGACATCGGTTTTACGACGGTCGGCGAGGATTCGCGGGGCCCACCAGTTCGCTTCGCCGAGCAGCCGCATGAGGGACGGCAGGACGACCGCGCGGATGATGGTGGCGTCGATCAGGATCGCAGCGGCCAGCCCCACGCCGAGTTGTTTGAACTCGACGATCGACAGGGTGGCGAAGATGCCGAAGACGGCGACCATGATGATCGCGGCGCTGCTGACCGTGGACGCTGACGAGACGATGCCCTGCTCGATTGCCTGCCGGGTCGGTACGCCGCGCTGAACCGCCTCGCGGATGCGGCTCACGACGAACACGTGGTAGTCCATCGAGAGCCCGAAGAGGATGACGAACAACATCAGCGGCAGCCACGACACGATCGCGCCGTTGGAGGTGAACCCGAGCAGGTCCTCCGCCCAGGTGTGCTGAAACACCAGTACCAGCAGCCCGTACGAGGCGGCCACGGAGATCGTGTTGAGCAGGATCGAGGTCAACGCCACCACCAGCGATCGGAACGTGACGAGCATGACCAGGAAGGTCATGCCGAACACGAACGTGACAACCAGCGGCAGCGCCCCCGCCATTCGGTCGCGGAAGTCGGCATCGCTCGCGGTACGGCCGGCCACCGCCCACTGCGTATCCGGGACCGTGCCGACCGTCTGCGGCAGCAGTTCGCTGCGCAGCCGGCGCAGCGACTGGGTCGCCTCGCTGCTGTCGCTGGCGCCCGCCACGTGGACGGTGGCCAGGAAGACGGTACCGTCGGCGGACCTGCGCACGGTCGGGGGGCGATCTCGGGCGAACCGGCTATCCCCCTTGATCTGCGTGGACAGCTTGGCGAGTTCTCGCTCTACCGCCGGTCCGTCGGCGACATCAGTGCGGATCGCGATGAGGTGGCTGGTACCCAGCTTGTTGCTCGGAAACGCTAGGGCGAGACGATCGTAGGTGCGCAGGATCGGGATCGAGCGGGGCAGGTCGGTGGCGGTCGGCCGCTTGAGGTTCATTTCCAATGCCGGGACGGCGACGATAACCAGTGCTCCGACAGAGAGTACGAACGTCGCCAGCGGCGCGCGTAGCGCTGGTCGCAGGACCGCCACCCAGAAGCGGCTATGCTCCGCCCGCTGGATTCGTCGACCGAGGAAGGGCACTCGTGGCCGGTCCACCCAACGCCCGAGGGTGACCAGGATCGCGGGTAGGACGGTGAGGGATCCGATCACCGCCACCGCGACGACCAGGATGGCGCCGGTTGCCATCGAGCTGAACGTGTTGTCGCTGACCAGGAACAGGCTGGCCATGGCGACCATGACGGCGACGCCGGAGACCAGTACCGCGTGCCCCGAGGTGGCAGCTGCGATCTTGATCGCGCTGCGATGGTCGCGCCCGCGGGCTCGTTCCTCCCGCTCGCGGCGCAAATAGAACAGCGAATAGTCGACGCCGACGGCCATGCCGATCAGCAGGATGATGCTGCTGACCAGTTCCCCGGCCGGGAAGATATGCGAGGCGAACTGGGCCAGCCCCATGGCACCGGCCACGGCTGACAACGCCAGCACGACGGGCACTCCGGCGGCGATCAACGCGCCGAAGCTGAACAGCAGGATCACCAGCGCGACCGGCACGCTGATCAGCTCCGCCTTGACGAAATCCGCCGCCAGCGTCTCGGTCAGCGCCTTCGCCAAGGACGCCGACCCCACCTGCTCCACCCGCAGGCCGGGGTACCGCTGCTGGACCTGAGTCGTGGCCTCCAGCAGCGGTCCGACCCGCGCGTCGGCGTCGTCCGCCAAGCCGGTCATCTCGACCTCGACCAGCACCGCGTCGCGGTTGGGCGAGGTGACCGGGTCAGCGACCTTCGCCACCTCGGGCAGCGCGCGCATCCGCGCCAACAGGTCGGCCGCCACAGCCTGAGCCTGTTGGAGATCGAGATCGCCGGTCCGCGCCGTGATCAGGACACTCTCCGCCGCCGGGGCCTCCGGGAACGCGCCGGCCTGCTCGATGCGGTCCGCGCGGGCCAGTTCTCCGTGCAGGCTGTCCTGCGTGGTGGCCTTCACCGTGCCGACCAGGCTGCCGCCGACCAGGCTGGCCGCCACGAAACACAGCCAGACCGTGATCGCGAGCCAGGGATGGTTGGCGCTCCATCGGCCGGCCCGCATGGTAAACGGCGCGCGAACTGCATGCCGACGGCGGCGCCCTGCCGGTGCGCGGTTATCGAGGCCCGGCGTCATCGGCTCTCCGCCGATCGGCGCGGGGTTCCGTACACGGTGCCGCGTACGGCCGGGTCCGACTTGTCGGCCCCGGAGCGCCCGTACGGCTCGGCGCGTGTGCCCGACCTGTACGGCTCGGGCTTGTTCGGTGCCAGGTCGTTCTCCGTCGCCGACCGCCGCCGGCGCACATTGATCACGCGGGAAACGACGAAGTACCCCACAGCGAGCGCGCAGACCGCGATGACGAGGTTCTGGAACGTCCCGACATACGACTCGACGGCATGCCAGTTCTCCCCGAGCAGGTAGCCAGCCATCACGAACACGGTGTTCCAGATCAGACTGCCCAGCGTGGTGTAGAGCAGAAACGTGGCGAGCCGCATTCGCTCCACACCGGCTGGAATGGAGATCAGGCTGCGGAAAATCGGAATCATCCGACCGAAGAAGACCGTCTTCACCCCGTGCCGGGCGAACCACGCCTCCGTCCGGTCAATGTCGCTCAGCCTCACCAGCGGCAGCCGCGCCGCGATTGCGCGGACCCGGTCCCGCCCGAGCGCGACGCCGACGAAGTACAGCGCCACCGCGCCCACCACCGAACCAACGGTGGTCCAAATGATCGCGGCGAACAGGTTCATCTTGCCCTGACTGGCGGTGAACCCCGCCAGCGGCAGGATCACCTCGCTCGGGATCGGCGGAAACAGATTCTCCAACGCGACCGCCAAGCCGGCCCCGGGGGCACCGAGCCGCTCCATCAGATCGGTCACCAACCCGACCAGACCGCCCTGGGACGGATCAGACTCCTGGGCCAACAGGCCAATGTGCATCGACACCTGACACAAACGGATCATGCCGAAGACGCTATGAACTCACCACGGCCCGGACCATGAGGTCAACCGCCGACCTCAGCAGGCCTACCTCAACCGCCCGGAGTGCGGAAAACCGCACCTCCCACCGAACACCCTGAAGTGAGGCCGCACCTCTCAGCGGGGCAGCGGCCACCACATGGACACCAGCGTGCGAAGTTCGACGCCATGCGCCCCGTGATCAAGATGGCAGCGGGCCGAGCACGGCGCTCGCCGTCTGACTAAAGAAGGACTCTAGTGCCCCGTCATGCAGCCTTGAACGGGTAATCCGGGTGGCGGATCTTGGATCCCGTGGCGAATGCGGTTTTGGGTTTGGCGCGTTGGTTGCG